>OMZR01000137.1 GCA_900315575.1 uncultured Veillonellaceae bacterium | reverse complement strand
TATCCTGACGATGAATACTTCTTTTTGAAACTCATCGACATGAGCCGCCATTGACCTGTTACGCATCGTTCATCCCACAGGAAAAATGATTGAACCGTTATTTTTCGTGAGCTCACCGAGTGCTGCCAAAGCCGAGCTGTTGTTTCTGATCTGCATGCGGGTTCCCTCCCCTTTGGACATTCCTCTACCTATATTATCGTCGAAAAAACGAAAATATTAAGGGGATAGTGGAAATTTTATGAAAAGATAAGAAAAATCTACAGCCCGCACGAGCTTGCAATGAAAGTTGCGACGTTTTCGTTCTTTTGCTATGATAGGAAGCAAACGCATTTTGATGAAAGGGGCCATGCGAAGTGAAGTGGGCGGAAGTCAGCATCCAGGCGGCGGAGGAGGAGACCGACCTCGTCGCGTCTTGTTTTTATGATGTCGGGGCGACGGGGGTCGTGATTGAGGATTCGGAGAGCGAGACACCTGCAGGGCGCGTGGTGGTGAAGGCGTATCTGCCGGTGGATGACGAGCTTGACGGGCGTATCGCGGATTTTCGTACGGGCATCGAGCGGCTGGCGGAGACGGACGATTTTGATGTCGCGACCTGCCCGATTGCCAAGAGTATCGTGCAGGATTCTGACTGGGAAAATAATTGGAAGGCATATTTCCACACGCAGCGCGTCGGGCAGCATATCGTGATCCAGCCGACGTGGGAGGAGTATACGCCGCTTGCGGGCGATGTCGTGCTGCGGCTCGATCCGGAGTCGGCATTCGGCACGGGCACGCATCCGACGACGGCGATGTGCCTGCGCGCGCTCGAGCAGATGGTGCGTGGCGGCGAGACAGTCTTCGACGTCGGCACGGGCTCGGGCGTGCTGGCGATTGCGGCGGCAAAGCTCGGCGCGAAGACGGTCGTCGCCAAAGACTACGCGCGCGCCTCGGCCGAGGTTGCGGCGAAGAATGTCGCGGAAAATGGCGTGCAGGATACTGTGACGACGGGCGTTTCGGACTTGCTGGCTTCATTTGACGGGCAGGCGGACCTCGTCGTGGCGAACATCATCGCCGACATCATCATCCGGCTCTTTGACGAGCTCGACGCGCATCTCGCGCCGGGCGGGCGGCTGCTGGCCTCGGGCATCATCGACGAGCGCGTGGCCGATGTCACGGAGGCGGCCGTCGCGCATGGCTATGTCATCGAGGACATGTACACGGATGCAGGCTGGGCGGCCATGGTGCTCCGGAGGGCGAGCGAATGAGGCGGCTGTTCCTGAAAGGGTTGCTCGAAGACGTTGTCACGATCACGGGTGACGATGCGCAGCATCTGATGTATGCCATGCGGGCAAAGGCAGGCGACGAGGTCATCCTCGTCGATGACGCGGGCGCGGTCGGCCGCATGGAGCTTACGGGCTTCACGGCGGACAGCGTGACGATGCGCCTCGTCGAGCGCCTCGAAGCGGATACGGAGCCGCCCATCGATCTCGTGCTCGCGCAGTGCCTGCCGAAAGGGGACAAGCTCGAGCTCGTCATCCAGAAGGCCGTCGAGCTCGGTGCCGTCGCCGTCCAGCCGCTTGCGAGCCGCAACTGCGTCGTGCACTACGATGCGAAGAAAGTGGCGACAAAGCAGAAGCGCTGGCAGAAAATCGCGGAAGAGGCCGCGAAACAGTGCGGTCGGACGCGCGTGCCGGAGGTGCTGCCCGTCGTGCCGCTGGCGGACTGGCTGAAAGAGCCAAAAGAGCCAAAAGAGGGCGCACTGCTTTTCTGCTATGAAAATGAAGACCAGCAGCCCATCAAGGCGGCACTGCGCGTCCTGCCGGAAGACGTGCGCCGCATCACGGTGCTCATCGGCCCCGAGGGCGGCTTTTCCCTGCCCGAGGCGGCGGCCATCACCGAGGCGGGTGGCCAGTCCGTGACGCTCGGCCCGCGCATCCTGCGCGCCGAGACGGCGGCCATTGCGGCCATGAGCATCGTCCAGTATGAAAAGGGAGATTTATAACGTTGAAAACCGCATTTATGACGCTCGGCTGCAAGGTCAACCAGTTTGAGACGGAGACGATGGAGGGCCTGTTCAAGAAGGCGGGCTACGAGATCGGCCGTTTTGACGAACCGGCCGATGTTTATGTCATCAATACGTGCTCGGTCACGAGCCTTGGTGACCGCAAGAGCCGCCAGATCATCCGGCGCGCGCACCGCGAGAATCCCGAGGCCGTCATCGCGGTCTGCGGCTGCTACGCGCAGACCGCGCCGCAGGACATCGAGGCCATCGAGGGCGTCTCGGTCGTGCTCGGCACGAAGGAGCGCAGCCGCATTGTCGAGTACGTCGAGCAGGCTATGCGGGAGCAGCGCCAGATTGTCGGCGTTTCGGACGTCATGCAGGCGCATACGTTCGAGGACATTCCGCTCTACGACAGCCCCAAGCGCACGCGTGCGTTCCTCAAGATCGAGGACGGCTGCGAGAATTTCTGCTCGTATTGCATCATCCCGTATGCGCGCGGCCCCGTGAAGTCGCGCCAGCCTGTCCATATCCGCGAAGAGGCGGAAAAGCTCGTGCGTGCGGGCTTCCGCGAAATCGTGCTGACGGGCATCCACCTTGGCGCGTATGGCCGTGATCTCGCGCTGATTGATTGCGGCGATGGAACGGAGCGGAAGGTGAACCTTGCCGATGCCTGCCGTGAAGTGCTTTCGGTACCGGGGCTGCGCCGTCTGCGGCTCGGCTCGCTCGAATCGCTGGAACTTTCTCCAGAGCTCTTCGAGCTCATCCGCAGCGATGAGCGTTTCTGCGCGCATCTCCATCTGCCGCTCCAGGCGGGCTCCGACCCCGTGCTCCACGACATGAATCGCCATTACACGACGGCGGAGTTCGCACGGCTCATCGAGGGCGTCGAGCGCGAAGTGCCGGGCATCGCCGTCTCGACAGACATCATCGTCGGATTTCCGGGCGAGACGGAGGAACTGTTTGCGGACGGCCTGCGCTTTGTGGAAAAGATGAATTTCTCGCGCATGCATGTCTTTCCGTACTCGCGCCGCACGGGCACGCCCGCCGCGCGCCGCAAAGACCAGGTGCCCGAGCCCGTCAAGAAAGAGCGCGTCCACCGCATGCAGGCGCTCGCCGACTGCAAGGCCGAGGAATTCCACCGCATGTTCCTCGGAAAGAAGATGCGCGTGCTGTTCGAGACGGAAAAGGACGGCGTGACCGACGGGCTGACGGACAACTACATCCGCGTGTATACGGGGAGTTCCGTTGAGTGCGGGGAAATCTACGAAGTAGAGATTGAAAAATTGTATCGCGACGGCGTGTGGGGCACGGCGGTCGAGAAGATGTGATGCGAACTTTTAAGCCCCCCTTGCTGAGGGGGGACGGGCCCGAAGGGCGGGGGAGTAGTAGGGTGATGTGGCCAGACGGAAGCAGAACGTCATATCTAAAGTCCTTAGCGATATTCTGCATGTTTGTTCGGCTCCAGCATCTTACTACTCCCACCACCGCTTCGCGGTCCCCCTCCCTCAATGAGGGAGGCTGGCATAAAAGGTATATTCGACATTTCAAGATTTTTCTCTAAAAGCAGGGAAATTCTCACGAATCACGAATATAATACAGATAGCAACCGAAAGGGGGTGACACAATGGCAGATTGCATTTTCTGCAAGATTGCGGCGAAGGAGATTCCGTCGAGCCTTGTCTATGAGGATGAGCAGGTCGTGGCGTTCAAGGATCTCGAGCCGCAGGCGCCGGTGCATGTGCTCGTGATCCCGAAGAAGCATGTCGAGAGCGTGCTCGCACTGGCGGAGGAGGACAAGGGCCTCGTCTCGCACATCCTCGTCGACGTCATCCCGAAGCTCGCAAAGGAGCTTGGCGTCGCGGAGAAAGGCTTCCGCGTCGTGGCGAACACGGGCGAGGAGGGCGGCCAGTCCGTGAAACACCTCCACTTCCATCTCCTCGGTGGACGTTCCATGCAGTGGCCCCCAGGCTAAGTCACCGAGAATAGGGGTCGACCATCCATCTTGCCCATCTTTTCCGCTCGCACTTCGTCGTCAGATCCTCGACGTAGCTCTGCTACGCCTTGCGGTCTGACTCCTCGTCCGGACGAAAAATCTGTGGCAATCTGGACGGTCTCACCCTATCCTCGGTGCCTGAGATTTTTGCTCTCCTCAAAAATCATTGACAGAAGGTGCCGTATCGGTTATACTATTACGGTGTAGTTACGATAGTAGCTCACGCCCGAAGTCAAGTGGAGGGGGGGAAACCAAATGGCAAACGAAATCAAAGTTGGAAAAAACGAATCGATCGATAGTGCTCTCCGCCGCTTCAAGCGCAAAAACGAATCGATCGATAGTGCTCTCCGCCGCTTCAAGCGCATGTCCCAGAAAGCTGGTACGCTCGCTGAGGTACGCAAACGTGAACATTACGAGAAACCGAGCGTTCGCCGCAAGAAGAAATCCGAGGCAGCTCGTAAACGCAAGTACAGAGGCTGATAAGCTCACGTAGATGCAAGAGAGGCGCCTGCGAGTCCCATGGACCTGCAGGCGCCTTTTTCATCGTGTTATTGTCGAAGATTTTCAGGGGGAAAAAATATGTCTATCAAGGAACAGCTTACGGCAGATATGAAGGAAGCCATGAAAGCGCATGAGAAAGACCGCCTCGCCGTCATCCGCGGTGCGCGCGGCGCCATCCGTCAGGCCGAGATCGACGGCGGCCATACGGAGCTTGACGATCAGGCCGTCATCGGCGTGCTGAGCAAGGAAGTCAAGATGCGCAAGGACTCCATCGAGGAGTTCCAGAAGGGCGGCCGCCAGGATCTCGTCGACAAGACGCAGGCCGAAATCGATGTGCTCATGAAGTATCTGCCGGCGCAGCTTTCCGAGGACGAGGTCAAAGCCCTCGTCAAGGAGGCCGTCGAGAAGACGGGCGCGAAGACGCAGAAGGATATGGGCAAGGTCATGGGCGCGCTGATGCCGAAAGTCAAGGGCCGTGCCGATGGCAAGATGGTGAACCAGCTCGTCCGTTCGATGCTCGTGGGCTGATGACGAAGTTTTTCTCGGAAGGAGCAATCCTTTGGTCAAGCGTGTCAAGAGCTGGATGGCGCTCCGGGAGCGCTACATCTTTCCAGCGCTCTTCATCCTCCTCGACTACTGCGTGATCCTCCTGACGGAATGGGAGGCGCTCTGGGCGCATGACATCCTGCGCCATCTGCCCGTTCCCTACCGTCTGTCGCCGCAGTTCATCTACCTCTGGGTGCCGCTCGTCTTCGTCGCGTTTTTGGGGCAGGCGCGGGCGTATCGCTCGATGCTGCCGATTCTCGAGACGGTGAAAGCCGTCTTTTACTCGGTCTGCGCGGCGGCGCTCACGTGCCTCGTCATCATTTACTTCACGAAGACGGGGCCTCTGACGTCGCGCCTGTTCTTCGGCCTGTTCTGCATCTTCGTGCTCTTCAACATCTATGTTGCGAAGTACCTGCTGCTGAAGTTCCTCAAAAAGAGCCACCTGCTCTATGCGCCCGTGCTGCTCGTCGGTGCGGGAAAGACGGCAGAGCGCGTGCTGCGCTTTTTCCAGGAAGACCTCGGCTATCGCTATGATGTCGTCGGCATCATCGATGACGCGCCAGTCTCGCCGCATATCGCGCAGCGCTACGGCCTTTGCGGCCGTTTTGACGAAGCGGAGCGTATCGTGCAGGAACGCGGCATCAAGGACGTCATCATCACGGCACCGGGGCTCACGCGCGAAAAGCTCACGGAGCTCATCACGCGCATCCAGCCGCATGTGCGGAATCTCTCGTTCGTGCCAGACCTCATCGGGACGCCGGTCGCGGGCGTCGAGCCACATGTGCTCTTCAGCGAGGAAATCCTCATGCTGTCGATGCACAACAATCTCGCCATCCGCCGCAATCGTATCATCAAGCGAGTTTTCGACCTCGTCTGCACGATTTTCGGCGGCCTCGTGCTCTCACCATTCCTCATCGGGCTTGCGCTCGTCGTGGCCATCGAGAACCGCGGCCATGTCATCTTCACGCACATGCGCATCGGCAAGGACGGCAAGCCGTTTCCGTGCTACAAGTTCCAGACGATGGTGCCGGATGCCGAAAAAAGGCTTGCGGATTATCTTGCGAAGAATCCCGAAGCGCGGCGCGAATGGCAGGAGAATTTTAAGCTCACGCACGATCCGCGCGTGACGAAGTTCGGCGCGTTTCTCAGGCGCACGAGCCTCGACGAGCTGCCGCAGATTTTCAACGTGCTGAAAGGGGAAATGAGCCTTGTCGGCCCGCGTCCGATTGTGCGCGAGGAGATTCCGCGCTATGGCGATAATTTCCGCGAGTACGCGATGGTGCTGCCCGGCATTACGGGCATGTGGCAGACGAGCGGCCGCAGCGATACGACGTATGAGGAACGCGTCGAGATGGACACCTGGTATGTCCGCAACTGGTCGCTCTGGATCGATCTCGTCTATCTGTTCAAGACGTTCAAGGCCGTGTTCTTTGCCAAGGGCGCATATTGAGTTTTCGAAAGGGCTTCCCATGATGGGAGGCTCTTTCTTTATGGCAGGATTTCAGACAGTGGTTGTAGAATTGTAACAAGAGAAAGAATATGCTTTTGTAAGAGGGGAAGGGAGGTGTTCCTCATGGCTGTTGTTACGCTGCCAATCGTCAAGATGCTGCTCGTCGCCATCATGTTCCTCGGCCTGCTTGTCGAGATCAAGACGGGCGGCATGGGAGCGGGCGTGCTCCTTGGCATCGTCGCGGCCGGTGTTTTCTGGGGGAGCCAGTACGTGCAGGGCGCGGTCAGCCTCTACATGATCGCGGTCTTCTTTGGCGGCATTCTCTGTATCATCGTTGAAATGCTGCTGCCAACGGTCGGCCTGCTCGCGGGCGTCGGCGTGGCCGCGATGCTCTACAGCGTCGTGCTCGCGCTTGGCGGCGATGTCGATGCGATTCTCGCGATGCTCGGCTCCGTCGTCATCGCCGTTGTGATTTTCGCGCTGATCGTGAAAAAGCTGCCGTCGAGCAAGCTTTGGGAGAGGTTCGTGCTGCACGACCAGTCGACATCGCGGCGCGGCTTCGTGAGCGCACAGCCGCGCACGGAGCTCGTCGGCCGCACGGGCGTCGTCACGACGGAGCTCCGGCCGTCTGGCACGGCGGAGATCGACGGCCGTCCTGTTGACGTCGTCTCGGAAGGCGCATTTCTGCCGAAGGGCACGAACGTTCGCGTCATCACTGTGGAAGGTGCGCGCGTTGTGGTAAGAAAGGCATAAAGCTTTCAAACTTCAGCCTCCCTCACCGAGGGAGGGGGACCGCGAAGCGGTGGTGGGAGTAGTAAGATGCTATAGCCGAGCGAGCATGCAGGCGTTACTAAAGTCTTTTAGCAACGTTCCACATATTTGTTTGTCTCCAGCATCCAACTACTCCCCCAGTCACCTTCGGCGACAGCCCCCTCCAGAGGGGGCTTGGATATGGAGGAAGGAGTTTCATTTTATGGCATCACTCATTGGTTCCGGCTTTTTACTTGTCATCATCATCGCAGCTGTCATGCTGTTCCTGCATTTCGTGCCGCTCGGGCTTTGGATCTCAGCATTGGCCGCCGACGTGCGCGTCAGCATCATCACGCTCGTCGGCATGCGCATGCGCCGCGTGCCGCCCGCGCAGATCATCCTGCCGCTCATCAAGGCGAACAAGGCCGGCCTCGACGTGCAGGTCAACCAGCTCGAGGCGCATTACCTCGCAGGCGGCAACGTCGACAAGGTCGTCGATGCGCTGATTGCGGCACATCGCGCACAGATTCCCCTGCCGTTCGAGCGCTCGGCCGCCATCGACCTCGCGGGCCGCGACGTGCTCGAAGCCGTGCAGATGAGCGTCAACCCGAAAGTCATCGAGACGCCGGTCGTCTCGGCTGTCGCGAAGAACGGCATCGAGCTCAAAATCAAGGCGCGTGTGACCGTGCGCGCGAATATCGACCGCCTCGTCGGCGGCGCGGGCGAGCCGACGATCATCGCGCGCGTCGGCGAAGGCATCGTCACGACGGTCGGTTCGTCGGAAAGCCACAACGATGTGCTCGCGAATCCGGATGACATTTCGAAGACCGTGCTCGGCAAAGGACTCGATGCGGGCACGGCATTTGAAATCCTGTCCATCGATATTGCCGACGTCGATGTCGGCCGCAACATCGGCGCCGAGCTCCAGACCGATCAGGCCGAGGCCGACAAGCGCATCGCGCAGGCAAAGGCCGAAGAGCGCCGCGCGATGGCCGTCGCGAAGGAGCAGGAGATGAAGGCGTACACGCAGGAGATGGAGGCGAAAGTCGTCGAGGCGCAGTCCGAAGTGCCGCACGCAATGGCGCAGGCACTGCGCGAAGGCAAGCTCGGCGTCATGGATTACTACAACCTCAATAACATCCAGTCCGACACCGACATGCGCAATTCCATCAGCCAGTCGGGCGCAGGCGACAAGCTTGCGCCGCAGCAGCCCGTGACGAAGTGAGGTGAGCTCCATGGATGACGTCATCGGCATCCTCGCGCTGATCCTCTTCGTCGTCGCGCCGATGCTCGACAAGAAAAAGAAGAAGGTGCCGTCTGGGGTCAAAAAGAAATCTAAGCGGCGCGGCATTTCCTTCCGCATCCCGGAGCTCCGTCATGCAGGCGAAAGCGTCTCTGCGCCGGTGCCGCCTGAGACCACGAGCGCAAGTGATGAAATCCTGCTCCAGCAGGAAGCAGAGTTGCGCGACGAGGCGCATACCGCAGCTTATGAAGCACAGCGGAAGCTCGAAGAGGCTGCGGCGCGGGCGGAAGAAGAAGCTGCGTACGAGCGGGCGGCGAAGTTGCCGAGTGTGCAGACCGCACCGCAGCCGCGCATTGAAATGACGGCGGCGAAAGCCCGCGAAGCGTTTATCCTCGCAACGATTCTGGGAGAACCAAAAGCAAAGCGACATCAGGCTCCCTCATTGAGGGAGCTGTCCCGAAGGGACTGAAGGAGTAGTAGGATACTGAAGTCAAACAAGATTCTCGTTGTAGCTAAAGGACTTTAGTTGAAATGAGCATCTCGTTTGGCTATCACATCCTACTACTCCCACCACCGCTTCGCGGTCCCCCTCCCTCAAAGAGGGAGGCAAGTGATTCCACAAAATAAACAATGACAAACGCACGTCCATGGTGTAAAATAAACAGGTATGCATTTTGCAAATCTGTGGATTCCCTCGGAGTCCTGATGAAATATGGGTGATCATTTTGTCGAACGCGATGTTTGATGTGATAAAGAGCGACCTGGAACAGTTGGAGGACAAGCTCCTCGAGGCGGTGACGGCGCCGGACGATCTCGTGACGGAGGTCGGCACGCACCTCGTGACCTCGGGCGGCAAGCGCATCCGCCCGGCGCTCTGCCTGCTCTCGGCACACGGGGGCAGGGCGTTCGACCTCACGCACACACTGCCGCTCGCGACGGCGCTCGAGCTCATCCACACGGCGAGCCTCGTGCATGACGACGTCATCGACAAAGCCGACACGCGCCGCGGTGCGCCGACGGCCAATGCGAAATGGGACAACAAGATCGCGATCCTTGCAGGCGACTATATCTTCGCGCGCGCGTTTCACCTCGTGACGGAGGGCGGCTATGGCGACCATGTCTCAGGACGTCTCGCGTGGCTCGTCGGCAACCTCAGCGTTGGCGAGATCATCCAGGACAAGCAGATGTACAAGGCATCGCGTGATGAAGCGGACTATTACGACCGCATCCAGAAAAAGACGGCGGACTTCCTCGAGATCTGCTGCGATCTCGGCGCCCGCGTCGGCGGCATGGAGCCGCAGGCGGCCGACGCGCTCGCGCAGTACGGCCATGACATCGGCATGGCGTTCCAGATCACGGACGACCTCTTAGACATCTGCGAGACGAGCGAGCAGATTGGCAAGCCTGTCGGCAACGACATCCGCCAGGGCATCATCACGCTGCCTGTGCTGCGCGCCCTGCATGAGAGCGATGACCGCGACGAACTGCTCGCCATCGTTCAGAACGCGCAGATGACGGATGAAATGGTCGAGCGCGCCCTTGACATCGTCAAGGCGACGGATGGCATCGACTTCGCGAAGGCGAAGGCTGATGAATTCCTCGCGCACGCGAAGGACGTCCTGCCCGCCGCACTCCCAGTGGACATCCGCGACGCTTATGAGCAGGTGGCCGATTTCATCGGCGACCGGGATTTTTGAAATATTGCAGATAAAAGCCGCCCCTGACAGGCGGCTTTCGTTTTCCAGTATGGAAAGGAGACACTCCATGTTTGGCATCGGCATCCCAGAACTCGTCCTGATCCTCATCGTCGGCCTCATCGTCTTCGGCCCCGGCAAGCTTCCCGAAGTCGGCCGAGCACTCGGCAAGGGCCTGCGCGAATTCAAGAAGGCGCAAAACGCGCTGACGACGGCCATGAACGAACCTGAAACGAAGCCGCAGGCACCGGCCGCACCGGCGCAGCAGCCAGCAGCCCCCGCTGCTCCCGCAGCGCAGGCACAGGCTCCGGCAACGCAGACGCCAGCTGATCCTGCACCGGCAGCCTATCCGACCGCCGACGCTGTCGCACCAAAAGCCTCGGTCGCCGCAGCCGCCGTCCAGCCGCAGCGCCCCGACCCATTCCCGCCAGCCAAGGAGCAGCCCGCTCCCGCAGAAGCGCAGCAAGAACTCCATATCGAAGCAAAGCCGACCGAAGTCGCAGCAGACTACCACGCCCCGACGCAGGAAGAAGTCCGTGCACAGATCGAGGCACAGAAAAATACGAAATAACGAAATGCTTGCCCATGCCCAACGAATGAGATATGATAAGGGGAAAGAGACTCTTTGCTGTTTGAAAGGAACCATTATGAATCGTGAGCATCAGTACTACAAGCTCAACCGTATTTTCAA
>OMZR01000017.1:31162-32179 GCA_900315575.1 uncultured Veillonellaceae bacterium | reverse complement strand
CGAGGCATTCAGGTTCCTTCTCCTGCTGTCGTTCAGCCACCTGAACCTGTTCCGCTATCTGGCTTCTGCCCATGCCGAGCAGGCCGGTGCCAGCAAGAATACGTTCTATCGCTTCATGAACAACACTTCCTTCAACTGGCGGCGTTTCCTCCTGCTCCTGTCCGTGCGCGTCACATCGGCCATGAGCAGGCTGACCCGGAAGGGACGCATCCGCTCGCTGGTTCTGGACGATTCTCCCGTCCCGCGCAACCGCAGCAAGTCCGTCGAGCTCCTTGCCCGCGTGTTCGACCATACGGTCGGCCACTGCATCCGCGGCTACAACCTGCTGGCGCTTGGCTGGACGGACGGATTCAGTTTCATCCCCGTGGCTTTCAACCTGCTCACATCCCCGAACAAGGACAACCGCTACCAGGAGGCGAAGGACGGGATCGACCACCGGACGGTGGGCTACAAGACGCGAATGGAAAGCATGCTGCACAAGCCGGAGGCTGCGTTCCGCCTCGTGCAGAGCGCGCTGGCGGCAGGCATCCGGGCAGAATACCTGCTAATGGATTCCTGGTTCACGACGGAGCCGTTCATCGGCCGCATCCGGGATCTCGGGCTGGAAGTCATCGGCATGGCAAAGAACGGCCAGCAGAAGTACTGGTTCCGTGGCAGGCTCTATACGCTGGGCGGCCTGATGCACCTGGTTCCTTCTTGGAATCCGAAAGAATGCTATGGCTCTCTCAGCGTCTGCACGCGCTACCAGCGCATCCCCCTGCGCGTCGTCTTCGTACGCAACCGCAACAAGCGCAGCGAATGCATCTTCCTGCTCAGCACGGACTGCTCGCTCAGTGATGAGGAAATCATCCGCATCTACGGCAACCGCTGGAAGATCGAGGTATGCTTCAAGGCGTCGAAATCCCTGTTCAAGCTGGGACGCGAGTTCCAGAGCCGCGATTACGGGGCATCTGTCTGCCATACTGCCATTGTCTTCACCCGCTACATCCTGCTGGAATGGATGAAGAGGCAGGAGAA
>OMZR01000017.1:0-31118 GCA_900315575.1 uncultured Veillonellaceae bacterium | reverse complement strand
TGGAGCTCGGTGAGGCGCTCAAGAGCCTTATGACGCTGTTCGGCAAGCTGCTGGCCGACCTGTCCGTGGAAAGCACAAAACTCGTGAAAAGTTTACTGTTGGACTGGTTTGCCTCTCAGAGCAGATATGTACAGGGATTGCTTGGAAATTTGGCGTGGGAAAGTTGAGTCATCATCTTGGACAACTTGACCATCCGGAAGAAGCTGATTCTCGTGTTCGGCGTCGTGCTGGCGATTTTCTTCGCCGCGAGCCTCTATGCGGGATACAGCCTTCATCAGATCAACAACGGCGCTCTGCGCATCGCGACGGAACATCTCGCGAGCGTCATGCGGGGCATGGAGGCAAAGGGGACGCTCTCCGAGTACCGCCAGCAGGAATACGCCGTCGTGACGTCAAAGAAGCTGACAGAACGCCTCTATGCGGCGGGACGCGAGAAGAACCTCGCGTCGCAGATTGACATCACGTTCGATGCGCTCGAACCGGCTGTCGCGCCGGACCGCAAAGACGATTTTCAGCAGCTGCGCAGCGAGTGGACGAGCTACCGCAAGTCCTCGGAGCAGCTCACGAGCATGGCGAAGAGCGGGCAGGCAGAGGCTGCGATGGCAGAGCTCGAGAAATCGGCGTATCAGTATGAAGACATCGCGAACCGCATGAGCGTCATTGTCGACAGCTCGAAGGACTTCATCCATCAGGAGAGCCTCGATGCCTCGGCGCGCTATGAACAGACGAAATGGACGCTGATTATCTGCGTGCTCGTCGTGCTCGCACTCGCGGCGGGCATGGGCTGGTATCTGAGCAGTGGCATCATGAAGTCCGTGAATTATTTGAAGGATGTTTCGGAGCAGGTCTCCGCAGGCGATCTCACGGTACAGCCTGAACCGATGACCGAGGATGAGCTCGGCAGCCTGACCGTGGCCTATGGCGAGACCATCCAGCATCTGCACGGCTTGATTCAGGACATCCAGCGCACGGCCGAGAATGTGCAGTCGTATGCGGCGCAGCTCACGGAGAACGCGAACCAGTCGGCGCAGGCGACGCAGCAGGTCGCGACGTCCATCACGAATGTCGCGGGCTCGTCGAGCGAGACGGGCGATGCCGTGACGCGTTCGCTCGGCGACATCCAGTCGATGGCGGAGAGCATGACGAACTTCGAGCAGACGGCGTCGGAAACGGCACAGGCGACGCAGAAAGTCGCGGCCATCGCGAAGAACGGCCAGAGCGCCATCAACGGCGCCGTCTGCCAGATGGCGGAGATTTCCGCGTCGGTCACGGAATCGGCTGAGACGATTGCGGCGCTCGCAAAGCGCTCGACGGAAATCGGCCAGATTTCCGACACGATTGCAGACATCGCCGAGCAGACGAACCTCCTCGCGCTCAATGCGGCCATCGAGGCGGCGCGCGCGGGCGAGGCGGGGCGCGGCTTTTCCGTTGTCGCGGACGAAGTGCGTAAGCTCGCCGAAGGTTCGAGCGAGGCGGCGCAGCAGATTGCCGCCCTCATTTCGGCCATCCAGAAGGATACGGATGCAGCGGTCGAGCGCATGAAGAAGGGCACGGCCGACGTCGAGAGCGGCCGCACGGTCGTTGCTGAGGCGGGCCGCGCGTTCGAGACGATTGCGGGCTCGGTCGAAGGGCTCACGCAGGGCGCGCAGAAGATTCTCGACGAAGCGCGCACGGCATCGGACAAGGCGATGGCGCTCGTCGAAGTCATGGAAAAAATCGACAAGAGCAGCCGCGCCGTGGCGTCGGAGACGGAGTCCGTCTCGGCCGCAACGGAAGAGCAGTCGGCTTCGATGGACGAGATTGCGCAGGCGAGCGACAAGCTCTCGACCGTTGCGAACGAGCTCCAGGCATCGACGAAGAAGTTCAAGATCTGAGGAAAGGGGAAAATCATCACATGAAACGAAAAACCATCACGCTCATCCTCTTCCTCGCACTCGGGGCGCTTGCCCTGTTCGTGGCGGCAGGATGCGGCAGTTCACAGGGGCAGAACAAGAACGTGGCCGTGGCGTTTGCCAATTCGTCGCCGAGCTGGCAGAAGAACGGGCAGGCCATCAAGGACGGATTGGAGCAGCAGGGCTTCGCCGTCACACTGGAATTTGCCGATACGGCCGACGAGCAGGTCTCGCAGATCGAGTCGCTGCTTGCAGGCGACCCGGGCTGCCTCGTCATCGGTGCCGTTGATGGCGGCAAGCTCTCAGACGTGCTCGCCAAGGCCAAGGAGAAAGGCATTCCCGTCATCGCTTATGACCGCCTCGTCATGAACACAGACGCCGTTTCGTACTATGCGACGTATGACAACGAGGCCGTCGGCACGGGCATGGGCGAGTACATCGCGGCGAGCCTGAACCTCGCAGCGGGCGGCGGCCCATACACGATGGAAATCTTTGCGGGCGATGATGGCGACAACAATGCGCACCTGTTCTACAAGGGCGCGATGGATGTGCTGAAGCCCTACATCGACAAGGGGCAGATTGTCGTGCCGTCGAAGGAGACGTCGTTCGAGCAGGTCACGACAAAGGACTGGAAGGCGGAGAACGCCGAAGAGCGTATGAAGAAGCTGCTCGCAGGTCCGGATGCCGGCCGTGCACCGGACATCATCCTCGCGCCGAACGATGGCCTCGCCGATGGCACGCGAAAGGCGCTCAAGGCCGCTGGCATCACGAAGATGCCGCTGACGACGGGACAGGATGCTGAGGACAAGGCGCTCGAAGCCATTCGAAATGGCGAGCAGTCCATGACGACGTACAAAGATCCGTCGCTGCTCGTCGCGAAGGTCATCCGCATGGTCAAGGCCGTTGTCGATGGCACGGAGCCCGAAATCAATGACGTCACGACGTACAATAACGGCGTCATCACCGTGCCGTCGTATCTCTGCACGCCGCTCATCGTCGACAAGGACAATCTCGATGTCGTGAAGAAATAACGAACCAATTCTATAGGGAAAAAAGAAGCATTTCTGGAAAATCTTTCTGGAGATGCTTCTTTTTTATGCAGAAGATATGGAAACAGAATTTCTTATTTACAATAAAATATATTCTATGATATGATTGAATGTATAGATGAAAGATAATGTGTTTCAATCAAAAGGGGGAGATTCACGCATGGACCGACTGACTATCCGGCAGAAGCTCTATGCTGTGTTCGGAGCTCTGATCGCCATCTTCGCGTGCATGAGCATCTACGCAGGCTATACGCTTCACGCCATCAACAGCAATGCGATGTGCATCGCAACGGAACATCTGAACAACGTGCTTGCACTTTCGCAGGCGGACCGTGCGTTGGCCATCTACCGTCAGGCAGAATACTCGATGGTGAGCGCGACATCGCTCTCGGGGCAGGTCTATGCCTCGGAGGAGATGCGCGGCCTCGCAGGGCAGATGGACATCACGTTCGACAACATCGAGCCGATGCTCACGGGAGACAAGGCGGATGCTTTTCAGGAAATGCGGCAGAAATGGAGCGCGTACGAGAAGGGGCGTACGCGCCTTGAAGACTTGTCCTGACGGGGCAGCACGATGCAGCGCTCCAGGAAATGGCCTCCAGCGAAGCCGCTTATCAGGAGCTCGACTGGGATCTCGGCATCATCGTCGATCAGAGCAAGGACTTCATCCAGCAGGAGACGAATGTGGCAGCAGACCGTTATCAGGATGCAAAGATCTTGTTCCTCGTGCTGACCATCGTCGTGCTCGTGCTTTCCGTGTCGATGGCGCTCTATCTCTCGCGCACGATCCAGCGTTCGGTGCAGTACCTCATGGGGATTTCGCAAGAAGTCGCGGATGGGAACCTGACTGTGCCGGTCGAGGTGCAGACGCAGGATGAGTTCGGCGAGCTGACCGCAGCTTACAAGGAGACCATCGACAAGCTGCATGTCCTCATCGATGAGATTCAGCGGACGTCGGGCGAAGTTTCCGATTTCGCGGCGCAGCTCACGGAGAATGCCGACCAGTCGGCACAGGCGACACAGCAGGTCGCGACATCCGTCACGAATGTCGCGCAGTCTGCTTCTGCGCAGGGCGAGAGCATCGGCACGTCGCAGCAGGAAGTCGTGAAGATGGCCGATGAACTTCATGGATTCGAGCAGAAGGCGGAGTCGTCGAGCAAGGCGGCCGAACGTGTCGATGAAATCGCGCAGAACGGTCGCAAGGCCATGACGGGCGCCGTCGATCAGATGACAGAGATTTCCGAGTCTGTCGAGCATTCGGCGACCGCCATTCGCATGCTTGCGAAGCGCTCGACGGAGATCGGCCAGATTTCTGATACGATTGCGGACATTGCCGAGCAGACGAACCTGCTCGCGCTCAACGCGGCCATTGAGGCGGCGCGCGCGGGCGAGGCAGGACGCGGCTTTTCCGTTGTCGCGGATGAAGTGCGCAAGCTCGCCGAGGAATCCGGGAAGGCCGCCGCGAAGATCGCGGAGCTCATCAGCTCCATCCAGTCGGAGACGCAGGTCGCGGTTTCGCGCATGGAACGCGGAACGAAGGATGTCGAGGAAGGACGCGCCGTGATCGAAGAAGCGGGAAGCGCTTTCCAGAACATCACGGAAGCCGTCGGCGATCTCGCCGGGCAGGTCGGCGACATCCTCGCTGGTGCCCGGGCGTCGGCTGCGCGGGCGGAACGCATCACGCATGTCATGGAGGAAATCCATGACGAAGGCAGGCACGTCGCCGAAGAGACGGAGTCCGTCTCGGCGGTATCCGAGGAACAGGCAGCAGCCATGGACGAAGTCGCCGAAGCGAGCCGGAAGCTTTCGGAGCTGTCGAAGACGCTGCGGAATGCAGCAGCGAAGTTCCGCATCTGACGAAGGGGGAAGAAAGAGATGAAGAAAAAAGGAATCCTCGGGTGCATCATCATGCTCCTTTTCTGCGCTCTCTTCGTGGCAGGGTGCGGCAGCACGAACCAGCAGAAGAAAGTCGCGCTCCTGTTCTCGCATGAGCCCTCGCGATGGACGGAGGGCGGGCAGATGATGAAGGAAGAGCTCGAAAACGAAGGCATGCAGGCGGAAATCACGGTCTTCACGACGGAGCAGGATCAGACGGACGCGCTCGACAAGGCCGTTGCAGACAAGGTGGACTGCATCGTGATCGCGGGCGGCGACATCAAGAATTTCCACGAGGGACTGGAGAAGGCAAAGGAAAAAGGCATTCCGGTCATCGATTACGACAACCTCACACCGGATACGGATGCCGTGAGTTATTATGTGACGTTCGACAACTACGGCGTCGGCGAAGCGATGGGCAAGTACATCGTGCAGAAGAAGGGGCTGCGCACGGGCGGCGGGCCATACACGCTGGAATTTTTCTCGGGCAGCGATACGGACAGCAATGCCAGGCTCATGTATCAGGGCGCCTATGACGTGCTGAAGCCGTATATTGACAAAGGGCAGCTTGTCGTGCCGTCTGGCCAGTCGGACTATGCATCGACAGCCATCAAGAACTGGGACAGCAAGAATGCCGAGGCGCGCATGAAGGAGATCGTGCAGAAATACTATCAGGGACGGAACCTCGACATCGTCGTCGCAGCTTCTGATGGCATCGCCTATGGCGTCATTGACGGCCTCGCAGGATACAGTGGCACATGGCCGCTCATCTCGGGACAGGATGCCGATCAGAAAGCGCGCGGATATATCCGGGAAGGCAAGATGGCATTTTCTATCGAAAAGAATTCGATGGAGCTCAACCGCAAATGCCTCCGCATGATCAAGGCCGTCGTCGAGGGCTCGCATCCGGAGATCAATGACGTCACGACATACAACAATGGCGTCATCACGGTGCCGACGTATCTCTGTACGCCGCGCATCATCGACAAGGACAATCTCGAAATCGTGAAACGCTGAAGCGGAGAGCCGGAGGGGACTGCATCTGCAGTCCTCTTTTCTTTTTAAGCAAAATATGATACGATGGATTGACATAAAGAAGGGAGACATCCATTCACATGGGAGAATATACATTCGTCGTTTCAAAGCCCTGCCCCATCTGCGGGGAGAGCACGCGCGTCGTCAAGCTGAAGTCGCGCATCATCGCGGAGAGCACGGACGAGGATTTCTGCGTCCATTACAAGGGCATCAATCCCTATTTCTATCATATCTGGTTCTGCGAGCACTGCGGATTTGCGGCTGACGAGGCGCATTTTCTCGCGCCGATGGCGTCGCGCCACAAGCAGAAAATCCGGGATTTTCTCAAGGATCGTCAGCTCGGCCTTGAATTTACAGAAGAACGCGGCGTGCCTGAGGCCATTGCATCGTACAAGCTCGCGCTCTATTATGCTGACCTCATCGACGCGTCGCTCGCGCATCGCGCCGGCCTCTGGCTGCATCTCGCCTGGGTCTACCGCGCGGCGGGGGACGAAGCGCATGAACGCGAAGCGATGGAGAAGGCAGCCGAGCTGTATGACCAGTCCATCATGAAAGAGCACTATCCGCAGGGCAACATGACGGACAATACGGCCATCTACCTGATCGGTGCCATTTATTACCGCCTTGGCGATGACGAAAAGGCGACGCAGTATCTCTCGCGTATCATCGGTGATCAGAACATCCGCACCATGGAGCCGAAGACGTTCGACCGTGCGCGCGACCTCTGGCAGATCATCCGTGAGAAGAAGGATGCGGCGAAATCGTAAGGGGGCATCGAACGCATGGATATGCCGGCAAGTATCCAGCAGGCACTGGCAAATATCGACATCGCGAAGATCCAGCAGGCTGTCGAAGACTATGGCCCAGCCATCAAAGTCGTGCGTGGCACCTGGGATCATGCGACACTGCAGGAGATCGCGGACGGAAAGCTTTTCGTTTCGGATGACATGATGAATGAAGCCATCGTAAAGCAGGTTGCCGCTCAAGGTGATACTGCGCCTGTGACGTCTGTCGTTCTCAAGTCGCATGAAAACGGACGCCTCGACATCACGGCCGAGACCAAGAAGCTCGGTCCCGTCGAGCTCTCTGGCACGATTGATGAATTCGTGCATGATGGCAGCCAGTCGCTGCTCAAATACCATGTGCGCAGCAAGAACATTCCGCAGCACGGTCTCATGAGCTGGGTTTTCTCGCGCATCTCGCTTTCGATGGCCGAGCGCATGGTCGGCCATATCGATCTTCCCGAGAATATGCCCGTGACGGTCAAGAGCAATGTCGTGACCGTGGACTTTCACAAAGTTCTCGAAGAATCACAGCTCGGAAAGACGCAGTTTGAAGGTCATCCGCTCCTCGATATGGTCGAGATCAAGAGCGCGACGCCAAAAGATGGCGGCGTGCTGTTCGAGACGGAGCTCCATGTCCCGGACGATGTAAAGGCGGCGCTCCGCCGCATGGTAGCGGATTGACGCTGCGTTTTCAGCAACAGACGCAAGATACAGGAACAGGGGAGGTGCAGCCGTTGAAGAGAGGGCTGGCTATTTTCGCGGCGATGGTGACGCTGCTGTCGCTCGTGACGGTACTGCCGTCAGCGAGTGCGCGGCACAAGGCATCGGAGCCGGAAAAAATCATCTTCATCCCGCATGACAACCGGCCGATTTCGGATAAGCAGACGGCCGACGTCGTGCGGAAGCTCGGTTACGACGTCGTCGTGCCGCCGGATGAAATCCTCGGCAATCGCGAGGACCTCGGCCATCCGGACGAGCTCTGGCAGTGGCTGGATGAAAACGCGAAGGATGCAAAAGCTGCCGTTGTCTCGTCAGACTCGATGCTCTATGGCAGTCTCGTCGGCTCGCGCAAGCATGAGTACAGTGAGCAGGAGATCCTTGAGCGCGCCGATCGCTTTACGACGTTCCGCAAGGAGAATCCGAAGCTGCCGCTCTATGTTTTCGGCTCGATCATGCGCACGCCGCGCACGGGCGAGGCATCGGGGCATGAGGAACCGGGCTACTACCGCAATTATGGCGCGGACATCTTCCGATATACGGTGCTCCGCGACAAGGCGGAAGTCGAGGGCCTCTCGCGACGCGAGCGAAAGGAGTCCGACTTCCTTGAGAAGCTGATTCCGAAGAAGAGCCTCGCGGACTGGATGGGCCGCCGCGCCAAGAATTTCAAGGCAAACGAGCATCTCATCGACCTCACGAAGAAGAATGATTTCAGTTATTTCGTGCTGGGCCGTGATGACAATGCGCCATATTCGCAGACCCATCTCGAGAGCCGCCATCTTGCCGCATATGGCAAGGAGCTTGGCAAGACGCGTTATCAGGCTATGGCCGGCATCGACGAGGCCGGCATGCTGCTTTTGACGCGCGCTGTCAATGACATCGAACGCGAAGTCCCGTTCGTCTATGTGCGCTATAACTGGGGGCAGGGGCCGAACACCGTGCCGTCATACTCGGACGAGCCAATCAAGGCGTCCATTGCCGACGCCATTGCAGTGGCGGGGGGCATGGCCGTCGATGCGCCGGAAAAAGCCGATCTCGTGCTGACGGTCAACACGAATCCGAACGGCAAGACCTATGAGGCGAATGACCGTGCGAACAATGGAACGCCGCGCGAGGGTACGAAGTATTTCGCTGACATCGTCGAGGAATATGTCGGCAAGGGGTATCCCGTCGGCGTGGCCGATGTCGCCTATGCAAATGGTGCGGACAATGCCGTCATGGAAGAGCTCAAGAATCGCGGCCTGCTGTTCAAGCTGCGTGCCTATGCGGGCTGGAATACGGCAACGAACAGCACGGGCTTCGTGCTCGGCTCCGGCATGCTCGCAAAGCGCATGAAGGATGCGGCTGTTGACGACCTGCTCCTGACGCGCTATCTCGACGACTGGGGGTATCAGGCGAATGTGCGCGGCACGGTCGCGCGCCAGCTTACGTGGCTTCGGGGCGACGGCGTCTATGGCAGCCTCGACACGAAGCGCGAAGCCGTCGAGGCGCGCACATCGCGCTTTATGACGCGCTTTGCGGAGGACAATCTGCCGCCGCTCCCGGCGCTTGCAAACCTCCGTGTAACATTCCCCTGGAACCGCATGTTCGAGTCGGACATTCTGCTCGATTCCGATCGTTGATTTTTGGGATACACGAAAGACGGGAAACCATTGTGCAGCTGCTGCACGCTGGTTTCCCGTCTTTTTTATCTGTCAGAATATGATGTTGAAAGCGATCAGGTTTCGTCCTCCAGAGGTACCGTGTAGACATGGATGTCATTTTCATGGAGGAGCTGGATGAAGCGGTCGTCAATGTTTTCATCCGTGTAGAGCGTCTGGACCTCTGCAAGCGGAAACGCAACGACAACGCCGGTCTCCCGAAAGGTCGAGGATTCCGTCAGAACGATGACCTGCGTTGCCTGTTCGGCGAGCGCATGGATGGTTTCGGCGCGCATGAGGTTGTCGGACATGAAGCCACTCTCCGTGAAGCCGTCAGCACTCACGAAGATCTTGTCGACGCGGAAGTCCGAAGCGCATTTCTTGACCATCGGCCCGACCAGGACCTGCGATTCGTTCTGGTATTCGCCTCCAAGGAGGAGGACATGCGCGTTCGGCTGCTTGTGGATGAACGTCGCGAGGAAGGCAGAGTTCGTGATGATCGTCACGTCCCTGCGGTTCGTCGCGAGTTCTTCAGCGAGCAGCGTGCAGCAGGCACCGGAATCAATGAGGACCGTTTCGCCATTGTGGACGGTCTCGGTCGCCCGCAGAGCGATGCGGTGCTTGCGTTCATAATTGAATGACAGCTGGTTTGCGATGTCATCGCTCGTGATCATGACCGCATAGCCATGTTCCCTCCGGAGCAGCCCCTTCTGCTCAAGGATGGTGAGGTCTTTGCGGATGGTCACTTCTGATACGCCGAGCTCCCTTGCCAGCGCGGCGACCGAGATGCGTTTCTCCCGGTTGACGAGGTTCAGTAGTTTCGTGTGTCGCATATGCATGATACATTCACCCTTTCCTGCACATACTATGCTCATTATAGCAGAAAAGAGCAACAATGAACAAGAAAAGAGATTCATCATTGATGAATCTCTTTTCGAGGTTTGTTGTTATGGATTTATCGCATTTTCGATAACTCATGCAGGGACTTTCGTTGGAAAGTTTGCGACGAATAGGTCAGGCGTTCGCCTTCTGGAACTTCTGCATGAAATCTGCGAGCTTCTCGACGCCTTCGTACGTCATGGCGTTATAGATGGAAGCGCGCATGCCGCCGACGCTGCGGTGGCCCTTGACGCCGCCGAGACCCTCGGCGAGCGCTTCGGCGACGAACTTCTTCTCGAGTTCTTCGCTCGGCAGGCGGAACGTGACGTTCATGAACGAACGGCTCGCCGGTTCTGCATGGCCGCGATAGTAGCCGTTCGATGCATCGATGACGCCATAGAGCAGGTCGGCCTTCTTCTTGTTGCGCTTCGCCATCTCCGGCAGGCCGCCCTGCTCGAGGATCCAATGCGCGACTTTGCCGACCATGTAGATGTTGAAGGCTGGCGGCGTGTTGTAGAGCGAATCCTTCTTGAGGAATGTCGCGTACTTGAACATCGTCGGTAGTTCTTCAGGGCTCTTCTCGAGGAACGACTTCTTTGCGACGACGAGCGTCACGCCGGCCGGGCCGAGGTTCTTCTGGACGCCGGCATAGATGAAGTCGAATTTCGAAAAGTCAATCGGCCGCGAGAGCATGTCGCTCGACATGTCTGCGAAGAGCGGAACGCCCTTCGTGTCGGGGATGTAGTGGTACTCCGTGCCGTAGATCGTGTTGTTGTAGCAGAGATGGACATAGGCAGCATTTTCGGGAATCTTGAGCTCGTCCTGCTGCGGGATGTGCTTGTAGCCGCCGTCCTTGCTCGAAGCAGCGATAACGCCGATGCCGAGGTGCTCGGCTTCCTTGTAGGCTTTTTCTGCGAAGCTGCCGGAGAGGACATAGGCACCCGGATGCTCCTTGCTCGCGAAGTTCAGCGGCAGCAGGGCGAACTGCGTGCTCGCGCCGCCCGTCATGAACAGGACTTCATAATCGTCGCCGAGGCTCATGAGCTTCTTGATGTCAGCTTTCGCCTCGTCCTGCATGGCTGCGTATTCCTTCGCGCGGTGGCTGATCTCGAGGATCGATTCGCCGCTGCTGCGGAAATTCAGGAACTCCGCCTGCGCCTCTTTGAGCACGGGCAGCGGCAGCGTTGCCGGGCCAGGGTTGAAGTTGTAGATGCGATTTGCTTCCAAAGGAAAAACCTCCCCCACAGTTTCGAAACATCATCGTTTCCAGTTGTCAGTTTGTTATATTCTAGCGCGAAAAAATCAGAAAAGCAAGCACGAAAAGAAAAACATGTTTTTTCCGCGCACACACTTGACGGACTTGAGAGGATGAACTATAATGAACGCGTACGTATGAAGAATTACGTATGAAGAATACAAAGAACGCGATGAAGAGGAAGCGGCAGAAGGCGCCCCATAGAGAGCTGGCGGTTGGTGAAAGCCAGCGGCAAGGCCTGTCGTTCCGCCCCGGAGCGGCTGGCGACGAGCCAGACGGGCGTGCCCGATAGCGCACAGATGAGTTGCAGTTTGCAAGAACTGGGTGGCACCGTGAAGCAGGAAGCTTCGCCCCAAGATGGGGCGGAGCTTTTTTTAGAATCCGGCGCTCTGCCTGCCATGTCAAGAAGGAGAGATGGACACAATGAAGGTTTTAGCTGCGGATGGTATTTCCCCGAAGGGCATCGAGCTCCTGCAGAAAGAGTTCGAGGTCGTCGTCAAGGACAAGCTGCCGAAGGAAGAACTCCTCGAAATCATCCCGGAGTTCGATGCAATCATGGTGCGCTCCGCTTCGAAGATCACGAAGGAAGTCATCGATCGCGCCACGAACCTCAAGATCATCGGCCGCGCGGGCGTCGGTGTTGACAACATCGACATTCCGGCCGCGACGGCGCGCGGCATCATCGTCATTAACTCTCCGGGCGGCAATACGATTGCAGCGACGGAGCACACGATGGCCATGATGCTCGCGATGTCGCGCAACATCCCGATTGCGAATGAGACCATGCAGAAGGGCGAGTGGAATCGCAAAAAATATGTTGGTGTCGAACTCCGCGGCAAGACGCTCGGCGTCGTCGGTATGGGTCGCATCGGCTCGGGCGTTGCCAAGCGCGCGCTCGCGTTCGAGATGAACGTCATCGCCTACGATCCGTATATCAATGAAGAGCGCGCCAAAGCGCTCGGCGTCAAGGTCGTCACGTTTGACGAGCTCATCGAGCAGTCGGATTTCATCACTGTCCATATGCCGCTCACGCCGGACACGAAGGGCATGATCGGCATGGAGCAGATGAAGAAGATGAAGAAAGGCGTGCGCCTCGTGAACTGCGCGCGCGGCGGCATCATCGTCGAGGAGGATCTTGCCGAGGCCGTAAAGTCCGGGCTCGTCGCGGGTGCTGCCATCGACGTCTACACGAGCGAGCCGGTCACGAAAGACCATCCGCTCGTCGGCGTGCCGGGCATCGTGCTGACGCCGCATCTCGGCGCATCGACGGTCGAGGCGCAGATCGGCGTCTCGCTCGACGTCTCGAAAGGTATCATCGCGGCGCTCCACGGTGAGCCGGTCGCGACGGCTGTCAACATGGCGCCGGTTTCGCCGGAAGTCATGAAGGTCATCTCTCCGTATCTGACGCTGACCGAGCGCCTCGGCTGCACGGTCACGGGTCTCGCAGACGGTCCGATCGAGAGCGTCGAAGTCAAGTACGAGGGCGAGATTACGGACGTCAATACGACGCTCTTGACGACGGCAGCCATCAAGGGCATCCTGAGCCCTGTCATGGAAGGCGAAGTCAATTACGTTAATGCGCCGGGCCTCGCGAAAGAGCGCGGCATCAAGGTCTCCGAGAAGAAAGAGAAGGATGCGGGCAGCTTCCAGAACCTCATCACCGTCACGGTCCAGGCGGGCGGCAAGGAAGTCGAGGCTGCCGGCACGCTGTTTGGCGATGATGCCCGCATTGTCACGATCAACGGCTTCCGTGTCGATGTCGATCCGCACAAGCGCATCCTCGTCATGCCGCACATCAACCGTCCGGGCGTCATCGGCACGATCGGCTCGATCATGGGCAACGCCCACATCAACATCGGCGGCATGCAGGTTGGCGGCACGAAGGATCAGGAGACGAACCTCATGGTCCTGACCATCGATGATGACATCCCCGAGAATGTCGTGGAGACCATCAAGTCCCTCGACGGCATCTTCGATGCCAAACTTGTCAACTTCTACGCAATTTGAGCACGAGGATTCCCGCTCCCCCAAAAAGCCTCCCTCTCAGAGGGAGGGGGACCGCGAAGCGGTGGTGGGAGTCCCCTGTATATCCTATCAATAAGAAAGGCGTCACTTCCGCGGGTGCGAAAGTGACGCCTTTGCGTTTATGAAGTTTTTCAGTCTTCAATCGCCGTTTCGAGCGCGATCTTGATCATATCGTTGAAACTCGTCTGGCGTTCGTCCGCCGTGCAGGCCTCGCCCGTCAGCAGATGGTCGCTGACCGTGAAGAGCGCGAGTGCCTGGACATGGGCGCCGGCGGCCAGCGTGTAGAGTGCAGCGGCTTCCATCTCGACACCGAGAATGCCGTACTGGCGGAGCTTGTCGTTGTCGATTTCATCATCGTAGAAGCGGTCGACGGAGATGATGTTGCCGACCGTCGCACGCAGGCCGAGCTTCTTCGTGTTGGCAACGGCTTTCGAGAGCAGGTCGAAGTCTGCGATCGGTGCGAAATTGATGCTGCCGCCGAAGATGTTGCGGATGATCGATGAATCCGTCGTCGCCGCCTGTGCGATCAGCACGTCGCGGAGATGCACGTCGGGGTGCATGCCGCCGCACGTGCCGACGCGGAACAGCTTCTTGCAGCCGTATTCATGGATGAGCTCGTGGACGTAGATCGAGATGGACGGAATGCCCATGCCTGTGCCCTGAACGGAGACGGGAATGCCTTTGTACGTGCCCGTGTAGCCGAGGATATTGCGGACGTGCGTATACTCCTTGGCACCATCGAGGAAGTTCTCGGCGATGTACTTGGCGCGCAGCGGGTCGCCAGGCAGCAGGATACGTTCGGCGATCTGGCCTTTTTCAGCAGCGATATGCGGGGTGCTCATGAAATGACTCCTTCTTTCTGAACAGATGGATGACGGGATTGTTCTTGTTATGTCTCTATTATACGCGAAAAATGGAGCGACGAAAAGGTCACTTGTCCGAAAATTGTAACGACCTTGACAGAGTGCGACGAAAGTGCTAGAATAAGCACCGTTAATATAAGTAGTCAAGACAATCGCGGCTGCCGAATGGCAGATGAGGAAAGTCCGGGCTCCGCAGGGCAGTGTGCTGGATAACGTCCAGCGGGGGTGACCCCAGGGAAAGTGCCATAGAGAAGGAGACCGCCTGGCATGCCAGGCAAGGGTGGAAAGGTGCGGCAAGAGCGCACCAGCAGGCAGGTGACTGTCTGGCTTGGCAAACCCCACATGGAGCAAGACCGAATAGGGAAGGGTTGAGGCGGCCCGCCGACCTTCCGGGTTGCGTCGCTTGAGACGTGCGGCAACGTACGTTCTAGATAAATGATTGTCACCGCGCAAGCGGAACAGAACTCGGCTTATTGACTGCTTGTATTTGACATGAAAAAGACAAGGCTGTCATGTGGCAGCCTTGATTTTATGTCAGGCCGTTTTCTGGAAAGGAAATGAAAGCGGGGAATTCATCAACGGATTGACAGGAAGATAGAATACCACAGCAATCCTGCTGTAGTAGATATGGGTTTATATAAGGAAGCCGAATCCAGCCCAGGAGCGGGGGAACCAAATGATTTTGGGGTGAACGCTTTCACCGGGATGCCGAAACATAACGGTGAGAGCGCGGGTGGTCTTCTCTACCCGAACCCGGCAGCTAACCTCGTAGGCGAATAGAGAGAGGAGTGGCTTTTTGAGTAAAGCACTGCGCATGTTTGCGCTCACCACGATCCTGCTGTGCTGGTTCACTGCCATCTGCGGGGCTTCGGCCTTCCGTGTCGGTGACCAGGGCAGCGATGTAGCAGAGATTCAAGGGCAATTGGCCAGTCTCGGCTACGATGTCGCGGCCGATGGGGATTTCGGTCCTGCTACGGCTGAGGCGGTAAAGGCATTCCAGGTCGCGAGAGGTCTTGATGCAGACGGTCTCGTCGGTCCCTCCACGTACACGGCTCTCCTTGGGAAAGCCATGCCGGAGGTCAGCCGCGGGACGAGCAGCATCGGTCGCCGCGTCGTCGCGAACTCGATGCAGTATCTCGGCGTCCCCTACGTCTTTGGCGGGACGACGCCGAACGGCTTCGATTGCTCCGGCTACGTGCGCTATGTCTTCGCGAACGCGGGCATCTACCTGCCGCGCACGGCGGACGCACAGTATGAGTGCGGTTACGCTGTTTCGACGGCAGAGCTCGTGCCAGGCGATCTCGTCTTCTTCTCTACGTATGAAGCGGGTCCGTCTCACGTCGGCATCTATCTCGGAGATGGCAATTTCATCAATGCTGCTTCTTCAAGCGGTGTCTCCATCGCGTCCCTGTACAGCTCTTATTGGGGCTCGTGCTACATCGGCGCACGTCGTGTCATGTAAAAAAGAAAACTTCTACTGCATTTTGGGGAGGCCTTCGGCCTCCTCTCTTTTTAGTTCGTAAACAGTTCATCCCAGAATGCGTACGAGATCATCAGGAAGATCAGCACGACCATGAAAACGTCTCCCATCATATCAGCTCCTTTCGATTTCCTTCTATCTTATTGTAGCGGCCGGAGGAATATCGCGCAAGACGCGAAAACAAAAAGAAAATCCTGTACCTGGGAGGATTTTCTCGGTATGTCGCGAATAAGACAAATATAGTAATGAATTTTCTGCATGGGAGTGATCAAAATGGCAACAGCCAGTATCAAGAACATGATGTTTTATGGGTTTCACGGCTACTATGAGTATGAGCGTGAACAGGGACAGAAATTCTATCTCGATGTGACGGTCGAGACGAAAGATGACACGGTCTGCGATACGGATGACATCAAGGACGGTGTCGATATCGCAGCTGTCTATGACATCGTGAAGGACGTGACGGAGAACAAGCGCTTCACGACGCTCTCGGCTCTTTGCGGCCACATCGGCGACAAGCTGCTGAAGAAGTATTCGCACTATGCTGCCGTGACGACGACGGTCCGCAAGCCGAACGTGCCGATTTCGGGCTCGCTCGACTATGTCGAGGTCTCAGTCACGCGCCACGCTTGATTGCACGGACGGCCTTCAAAGCTCAGCCTCCCTCTTTGAGGGAGGGGGACCGCGAAGCGGTGGTGGGAGTCCCCTGTACAACAAAACAACTAGCACGGAAAGACTTCCGCGGGTGCGATAAAACCTGCGGAAGTTTTCTCGTTTTTGAAGAAAGGGTTGCAGATTTACGTTCTTTTCTGTATAGTAGGTAACTGTTATAGTGTTATATTGCACTGTGTCAGAATTTCGGTTGTCAGACGTCAGGAAAATCAAAGGGGGAGTGGCCGATGGAGGATGGAAAGCGCCAGGCAGAGCATCTGGCTCTTGCGGCGCTCCTGCGTGTGAATGGCATCGGCAGCGCGGCAGCGGGGAAGCTCCGCGAGGCCTTCGGCTCTGCACGCGCAGCGCTTCATGCGCCAGCGGAAGCCTTTGCGCAGCATGGCCTGCCGCCGAGGCTCGCGCGCGACGTGCAGAAAGCACGTGACGGTGCGGAAGCGTATGAAACGCAGCTCCAGGAAACGTGCGAGCGCGGCGGCATCCGTATGACGGCGCTGGGCGATGATGATTATCCGCCGGTTCTGGCCGAGATCTTCAACCCGCCCGCGCTGCTCTACTATCGCGGCACGCTCATCCCCGATGCGCAATGCCTTGCAATGGTCGGCTCGCGCCGCTTCAGCCGTTATGGCGAGGGCGTCGCAAAGTCGTTTGCAGAGGATTTTGCGCGCGCGGGGTTCACGGTCGTGAGCGGTGCGGCGCGCGGCATCGACAGCGCCTCGCACAAAGGCGCGCTCGCGGCTGGCCGCACGGTTGCCGTGCTCGGCTGCGGCGTTGATGTCGCCTATCCGCCCGAGAACCGCCGCCTGCTCGCAGAGATTGCAGACGCAGGCGCAGTCCTTTCGGAATATGCGCCCGGCACGCCGCCGCTGCCTTCGTTCTTTCCAGCGCGCAACCGCATCATCAGCGGCCTCTCGTGTGGCGTCGTCGTCATCGAAGCTGCGGAGAAGAGCGGTTCGCTGATCACGGCAGGCATGGCCGTGCAGGAAGGGCGCGACGTCTTCGCCGTGCCCGGCAGCATTTACTCGCCGACAAGCATGGGATGCCACCGGCTGATCCAGCAGGGTGCGAAGCTCGTGACGAGTGCGGCGGACGTGCTCGAGGAATACGGCGTCGATCCGCCGAAGAAGCCGAAAAAGAAAGCACCGGCCATGAGCAAAGAAGAGCGCGCAATCTACCAGATTCTTTCCTATGAACATCCGCTCACGATGGATGAAATCATCGTAAGCCTCGATGGCGGCGATGCCGCGAGCCTCTCGTTCGTGCTCCTGCAGATGGAGCTCAAGGGACTCGTCGAGGAAAATGATACGCACGGATACATGCGCGCGAAAAGGGAGTGATGACTTGCCTGCTACAGCAGAAAAGATAGAAGAAACGGAAAAAGAAACCACCACCGTCAAGAAGGCGGCAAAAAAGCCTGCGAAAAAGACGGCAAAGACGACGAAGAAACGGACGGCTGCGAAGAAGACGCTCGTCGTCGTCGAGTCGCCAGCCAAGGCCAAGACCATCGAGAAATACCTCGGCCGCAAGTACATGGTTCGCGCATCGATGGGCCACCTGCGCGACCTGCCGAAGAGCCAGTTCGGCATCGACGTCGACAACGATTTTGCGCCGAAATACATCAACATCCGCGGCAAGGGCGACCTCATCAAGGCACTCAAGAAAGATGCGAAGAACGCTTCGAAAATCTACCTCGCAAGCGACCCCGACCGCGAGGGCGAGGCCATCGCATGGCACCTCGCCTACATCCTCGGCATCGACCCGACGACGGACTGCCGTATCGTCTTCAACGAGATCACGAAGCCGGCCATCCAGGCCGCCGTCAAAGAACCGCGCCCGATCAACATGGACCGCGTCGACGCGCAGCAGGCGCGCCGCATGCTCGACCGCATCGTCGGCTACAAGCTGAGCCCGCTCCTCTGGCGCAAGATCCGCAAAGGCCTCTCGGCCGGCCGCGTGCAGTCGGTGACGGTCAAGCTCATCTGCGACCGCGAAAAGGAAATCCAGGCATTTGAGTCCGAAGAATACTGGACCGTCGGCATGAAGCTCCGCAAGGGACGCTCAGCAATGTTCGCCGCCGACCTTGCGGTTGTTGACGGCAAGAAGCTCGCGATTCACGAAGAAGGCGGCAAGAACTTCGTGCTGCACGATGAGAAGGCTGCACAGGCCATCGCAGACGAGCTCAAGAAAGCGCCGATTTCCGTTGCGGCTGTCAAGAAGAGTCAGCGCAAGCGCCGTCCGTCGGCACCGTTCACGACGAGCTCGATGCAGCAGGATGCCGCGCGCAAGCTCGGCTACACGTCGCGCAAAACGATGATGCTCGCGCAGCAGCTCTATGAAGGCGTCGAGCTCGGGGGGCTCGGCCGCCAGGGTCTCATCACGTACATGCGCACGGACTCGACGCGCATCTCGGAGATCGCGCAGGGCGAGGCGAAAGAATACCTTGCCGAAACGCTCGGCGCGGACTATGTGCCGGAAAAGCCGAACATCTATGCGGCGGGCAAGAAGGCGCAGGATGCGCATGAAGCCATCCGCCCGACGTCTATCCGCAACACGCCGGACGCTGTCGAGCCGTACCTGACGAAAGAGCAGGCGAAGCTCTACCGCCTCGTCTGGCAGCGCTTTGCGGCCAGCCAGATGACACCGGCCATTTACGACACGATGAGCGTCACGATGGTTGCAGGCGACCGCTGCCAGCTTAAGTCGAATGGTTCCCGTCTGAAATTCGCTGGCTTCACGGCTGTCTATGCGGGTGCGGATCAGGCGAAGAAAGAGAAAGATGTCCTGCTGCCGGACCTCGAAGAGGGCGACGAGCTCGTCACCGCGAGCGTCGATCCGCAGCAGCATTTCACGGAGCCGCCGCCGCGCTACAACGACGCCTCGCTTGTCAAGACGCTCGAGGAAAAGGAAATCGGCCGTCCAAGCACATACGCGCCGATCATCGAGACGATCCAGGCGCGCGGCTATGTCCAGCGCGTGGACAAGCATTTCCAGCCGACGGAGCTCGGTTTCCTCGTGCTCGATATGCTCGAGGAATACTTCAAGAAAATCGTTGATGTGAAGTTCACGGCGAACCTCGAAAACGAGCTCGACGAGATTGCGGACGGCAAGGTCAGGAAAAACGACCTGCTGCGCGAGTTCTATGATCCGTTCGAGCAGACGCTCGAAAAGGCCGACGAGGCCATCGGCCATGTCGAGCTTCCCGTCGAGGTCTCGGATGTGCGCTGCGAGAAATGCGGCCGTTTCATGGTCGTCAAGCAGGGGCGCTTCGGCAAGTTCCTCGCGTGCCCGGGCTTCCCCGAGTGCCGCAACACGAAGCCGCTCCTCAAGGATACGGGCGTCAAGTGCCCGAAATGCGGCGGTGCCATCGTTGAGCGCAAGACGCGCCGCGGCCGCACATTCTATGGCTGCAAGAATTACCCGGACTGCGACTATACGACATGGGACACGCCGCTTCAGGACAAGTGCCCGGAGTGCGGTTCCTTTATGCTGAAGCACCATTACAAGAACGGCCGCACGCTGACGTACTGCAGCAACGATGACTGCAAGACGCGCGAGGGCAGCCCGATCAATGAAGAACTCGCGAAGCTGCGCGAACGACTCGCGAAGAAGAGCGCGAAGGACGCAGCGGAAAAGGCGGCGAAGGCAGAGAAAGCCGAGAAGGCGAAGAAGGCCGAAGGGAAGAAGAAATGAAGGACATCATCATCATCGGCGCGGGGCTCGCGGGCTCCGAGGCTGCTTGGCAGGCCGCAAAGCGCGGCGCGCGCGTGACGCTCTATGAGATGCGCCCGCAGAAGATGACGCCCGCGCACAAGACGGCCGGCTTTGCCGAGCTCGTCTGCAGCAACTCTCTGCGCGGCGCAAGCCTCGAGAATGCCGTCGGCGTGCTCAAAGAGGAAATGCGCCGCATGGGCTCCATCATCATGGAGGCCGCCGACGCGACGCGCGTGCCAGCGGGCGGCGCGCTCGCCGTCGACCGCCATGGCTTCAGCGACTACATCACGGAGCATGTCACGAACCACCCAAATGTGACCGTCGTGCATGAAGAACTCACGGAGATTCCGCTGCGCGACGATGCTGTGACGATTGTCGCAAGCGGCCCGCTGACGGAGGGCGCGCTCGCCGAGGACATCGCGCGGCGCACGGGCGGCGACAGCCTCTATTTCTATGATGCGGCCGCGCCCATCGTGAGCCTCGAGTCCATCGACATGACGAAGGCCTACCGTGCCTCGCGTTATGGCAAAGGCGAGGCGGCCTATATCAACTGCCCGATGACAGAGGCAGAGTACCGTGCATTCTGGCAGGAACTCACGACCGCGGAAAAGGCACCGACGCATGGCTTTGAGAAAGAGAAATTCTTCGAGGGCTGCATGCCGGTCGAAGTCATGGCGAGCCGCGGCGAGGATACGCTGCTGTTCGGCCCGTTGAAGCCCGTCGGCCTCGAAGACCCGAAGACGGGCGTGCGGCCGTTTGCCGTCGTGCAGCTGCGGCAGGACAATGCCGATGCGACGCTCTACAACATCGTCGGCTTCCAGACGCATCTCAAATGGCCGGAGCAGCGCCGCGTCTTCTCGATGATTCCGGGTCTCGAGCATGCGGAGTTCCTGCGCTACGGCGTCATGCACCGCAACACGTTCCTCAATGCGCCGAAGCACATGCGTCCGACGTACCAGTTTGCAGGCGAGGACCGTCTGTTCTTTGCCGGGCAGATGACGGGCGTCGAGGGCTATGTCGAGTCGGCGTCGTCCGGCCTCGTGGCCGGCATCAACGCCGTGCGCGTGGCAGAGGGCGAGGAGCCGTATGTCTTTCCACCCGAGACCTGCCATGGAGCGCTCGCGCACTACATCACGACGAGCGAGGCGAAGCACTTCCAGCCGATGAACGTGAACTTCGGCCTGCTGCCGAGCCTCGGCGAGCGCATCCGCGACAAGAAGCAGAAAAAACAGCGTCTAGCTTCGCGGGCGCTTTCAAGTCTTGAAACGTTCCGAAAGGAGTTTGATCTTTGATGGAGACACAGTTTCATGCAACGACCATCTGCGCCGTGCGCAAGAACGGCAAGACGGCCATCGCCGGTGACGGACAGGTGACGTTCGGCGAGCACACGATCATGAAGGCGAACGCGCGCAAGGTGCGCACGCTCTACCACGGAAAGATTCTCGCGGGCTTCGCGGGTTCCGTCGCCGACGCGTTCACGCTGTTCGAGAAATTCGAGAGCAAGCTCGAATCGTATAACGGCAACCTCCAGCGCGCAGCCGTCGAGCTCGCGAAAGACTGGCGCACGGACCGCGTGCTCCGGAAGCTCGAGGCGCTGCTTCTCGTCGCTGACAAGGAGCAGCTGCTGATGCTTTCCGGCAACGGCGAGGTCATCGAGCCGGACGGCGACGTTGCGGCCATCGGCTCGGGCGGCTTCTACGCGCTCGCGGCCGGCCGCGCGATGGTCGCGCACACGGATATGGAAGCAAAGGACATCGCGAAGGAAGCACTTTCCATCGCGGCGGATATCTGCGTCTACACGAATCACAACATCAAGGTGGAGGAACTGGAGTAATGGAAGCAAGCGAAATCACCCCCGTGACGGAAATCGGCACGAACGAGCAGACGCCGCGCCAGATCGTGGAAGAGCTCGACAAATACATCATCGGCCAGGACGAAGCGAAGCGCTCCGTCGCCATCGCGCTCCGCAACCGCTGGCGCAGCCGGAAGCTAGAAGGTGCCATGCGCGACGAAGTCATCCCGAAGAACATCCTCATGATCGGCTCGACGGGCGTCGGCAAGACGGAGATCGCCCGCCGCCTCGCGAAGCTCGTCAAAGCGCCGTTCATCAAGGTCGAGGCCACGAAATTCACTGAGGTCGGCTACGTCGGCCGTGATGTCGAGTCCATTGTGCGCGACCTCGCCGAGACGGCCGTGCGCATGGTGCGTCAGGAGCGCATGGATAGCGTGCAGGAAAAGGCGAAAGAGCTCGCCGAGGAGCGCATCCTCGACGTCTTCGTGCCGCAGCCCAAAAAATCGCAGAACCCGCTCGGCCGCCTGTTCGGCAACGCCGAGGACGATGACGAGAAGGAAGAGAAAGACGAGAAGCCGAAGTACCAGGCCGGCCGCGAATGGGTGCGCAAGCGCCTGAAGAACGGCGAGCTCGAAAAAGAGCTCATCGAGATCGACGTCGAGGAATCAAGCCGTCCGATGGTCGGCATGTTCGCAGGCTCGTCGCTCGAAGGCATGGGCGACAACATCCAGGACATGATCGGCAACCTCATGCCGAAGAACCGCAAGAAGCGCAAGGTCACGGTCGAGCAGGCGCGCAAGATCTTCACGCAGGAAGAAGCGGGCAAGCTCATCGACATGGACGAAGTTGCAGAGACGGCCATCAAGGTCGCCGAGCGCAGCGGCATCGTCTTCCTCGACGAGATCGACAAGGTCGCCGTCAAGGGCAATTCGAATGGTGCCGATGTCTCGCGCGAGGGCGTGCAGCGCGACATCCTGCCGATTGTCGAAGGTTCGCAGGTCTCGACGAAGTACGGCCCCGTCAAGACCGACCATGTGCTCTTCATCGCGGCCGGCGCGTTCCACATCGCAAAGCCGTCCGACCTCATCCCGGAGCTCCAGGGCCGCTTCCCGATCCGTGTCGAGCTCAAGAGCCTCCGGAAAGAAGACTTCGAGCGTATCCTGACGGAGCCGCAGAACGCGCTGATCAAGCAGTATCAGGCCATGCTCGCAACGGAAGGCGTCGAGCTCGAATTCAAGGAGAGCGCCATCAGCCGCATCGCGCAGCTGGCCTGCGACGTCAACGAGCAGGCGGAAGACATCGGCGCCCGCCGTCTCCACACGCTGCTCGAAAAACTCCTCGAAGACGTCTCGTTCGATGCGCCGGAGCTCCAGGACAAGCACGTCGTCATCGACGAAGCTTACGTTGACGACCGCCTCCACGACATCGTTCAGAACCACGACCTCTCCCAGTTCATCCTGTAATGGATAGAGAGATAACGCGATAGCCAAACAATCGTGCAGCCTCCCTCATTGAGACGCAAAGTTTCCAGTGGAGACTTTGCGGGGACCGCGAAGCGGTGGTGGGAGTCCCCTGTACGCCATATCTCTTAGCAAAAAACGTTGCTTCCGCGGGTGCGATTGCGGAAACAACGTTTTTTGTCGTGAACTTTGGAAAAATTGTCACAACATCTAGGAATTTTTCGAAATGTGTGCTAAAATATCTACAATGAACCCCGAGACCCAGAACGCCCCGGAAAAGTCCCGGAAAACAGCATCGGCAGGATTCATCAGAAAGGGAGTCTGCACCATGGCTACACTGCTCGAAAAGACACGAAAGATCAATCGTCTGCTCCAACGCTCCGTCAGCGTCGAATACGATGGCATCGCGCGCGTGCTCAGCAACGTGCTCGACGCGAATGTCTATATCACCGACACAGCTGGAAAGATTTACGGCTATGCCTTCATCGATGACTTTGAATGCGACCTCATGGTCGACAAGGTCATCAATCAGGGCGAGTTCCCGCACAACTATGTGAACTGGCTCAAGCGTATCGACGAGACAACGCCGAACCTGCGTTCCAAGACCGGCAAGTGCGCGTATGACGAGGATGTCGACTGCCTCTTCAACGGCAAGAACACGACGATCGTTCCAATCTACAGCAACGGCGACCGCAAGGGTACGCTGATTGTCGCGAAGTATGATGAGGAATTCGGCGACGACGATCTCGTGCTCGTCGAATATGGTGCGACCGTCGTCGGCATGGAGATCCTGCGCGACGAAAACCTCAAAATCCAGGCCATCGAGCGAAAGAAGACGGCCGTGCAGATTGCCATCAACACGCTTTCGTACTCCGAGCAGGTTGCTGCGAAGGGCATTCTCAAGAAGCTCGAGGAGAACGACAAGGAAGGCAAACTCGAAGGCAACCTCATCGCTTCAACGGTCGCGAAGGAGATGCAGATCACGCGTTCCGTCATCGTCAACGCGTTGCGCAAATTCGAGTCGGCCGGCGTCATCGAATCGAAATCGCTTGGCATGAAAGGCACGTACATCAAGGTCAAGAACGAGTACCTCATTGACGAGGTCAAGAAGATCGACGCGAAGCCTCTCCCCAAGGAGGACAAGAAGACGCGCCGCACGCATTTTTGAACATTTCGCCCTCTGGCAGACAGCTGCCGGAGGGCGTTCTTTTTCTCGGATGGAGGTGGGACTTTTTTCGTAAATAAAGTAAAATCGGCGTGGGGGACTTCTAAAAGGACGAAAAAAGTGATAGAATTTGAAGGAGTTATGGCATGCGCGTAGAAAAAAAAAATAGCAGTACCATCGAAACAGTACCTGAAGGGATGTGAAGACCCATGCTGGAACAGATCATGAACTCCTCGAATTTCAACTACCTCGGCCGGGGCCTTGCAGCAGCCAACCTCCGTCAGGAGGTCATTTCCAATAATATCGCGAACGTCAACACGCCGAATTTCAAGAAGAGCGACGTCATTTTCGAAGACCTGCTCGCAAAGGAAATTGGCGCGGAGGACGAAAACCAGCTGCAGCTCGTGCGCACGCACGACCGTCATCTGCCCATCGGCCATATCGGCGGGGCAGAGGCGCAGATCCAGGAGGACGGCACGACGACGATGCGCGTGGACAACAACAACGTGGACATCGATGTCGAGATGGCAACGCTCGCAAAGAACCAGCTCTACTACAATGCAATGACGACGAGCCTGGGCGGCTACATCACGAAGCTGCGCAACGTCATCACGAGCGGCCAGTCGTAAAGGAATGGAAGTCGATGCCCGGACGGGGATGCCGGGCAAAGTGGATAGGAAATGAGGGCAAAGATATGAGCATGTTTCTGGGAATTGATGCAGCAGCTTCCGGCCTGACGGCCGAGCGCCTGCGCATGGACGTCATATCGAACAATATCGCGAATGCAAATACGACACGGACGGCACAGGGCGGTGCCTATCATCGCCGGTTCGTCGTGTTCGAGCCGCGAGAGGTGTCAGGCGGCGCGTTCTCGAGCTTTTTGCAGAAAGCGGCGAACAAGCTGCAGGCTGGCGACGGCGTGCGCGCAGTCTCCATCGAGTCCGACCCGTCGCAGGGCCCACTCGTCTATGACCCGGGGCACCCCGATGCGAATGCACAGGGCTATGTCGAGCGGCCGAATGTCAACATCGTTGCAGAGATGGTGGATATGATCACGGCATCGCGCGCCTACGAGGCGAACACGACGACGGTCAATGCAGCCAAAAGCATGGTGACGAAAGCCCTCGATATGGGCAAGTGATGACATACGCTAGAAAGGCGAGGTGAATGACGATGCAGATGGAAGCCCTCCAGATGACACCGGTGCGCCCGGTGCACATGAGCGCCGAAAGCCATCTCGGCGAGACGAAGCCCAAGGACGAAGTCAAGGGGTTTTCGGACTACCTGACGGATGCGCTCAAGGAGACAAACCAGCTTCAGATCGATTCGGACAAGTGGAATGCCGCACTCGCGGCTGGAAAAGTCGATGATGTCTCGCAGGTCGTCATTGCTTCGCAGAAGGCTGACATCGCCCTGCAGCTCACGCTCCAGATCCGAAACCGGGCGGTCTCTGCCTACCAGGAGATCATGCGCATGCAGGTGTGACGTGACTTTCCGGAAGAAGGACGGCCACAGGCCACTAGATGCGCGAAGGGATTGAGAACATGGCGGAAGACAAAGCAGAGAACGCAGAGGAGAAAGCGCCGCAGCCGAAGTGGAAGGAACGCTATCTGCAGCTTTGGAACAAATACAGCAAGAGACAGAAATACATCTTTTTCGGTGTCGTGCTCGCCATCCTCGTCGCCATTGTGGGAGCCAGCGCCTGGTACGGCAGCAAGCCGGACATGGTGCCGCTCTTCACGAACATGGAGACGAAGGACGCCGGCGAAGTCGCGGCCAAGCTCAAGGAAGACAAGATCAATTACGAAGTCCAGGAGAACAAGCAGGGCACGACGATCCTCGTGCCGTCCGACAAGGTGCATGAAACGCGCCTGAGTCTCGCGACAGAAGGACTGCCGCGCGGCCAGAAGGGCTTCGAGATCTTTGATGACAGCAAGCTCGGCGTCACGGAGTTCCAGAACAAGATCAACTATCTGCAGGCACTGCAGGGCGAGCTCACGCGCACGATCGAGCAGATCGATGCCGTGCAGAAAGCCCGTGTCCACATCGTGCTGCCGGAGGACAGCCTCTACAAGAAGAACGAAAAGCCGGCCACGGCCTCGATCATGCTGATGCTGAAGCCGAACCAGGAGCTCCAGAAAAAAGAAATCAAGGGCATCGTGAACCTCGCGGCGCACAGCATCCAGGGCCTGCAGCCGGAGAATATCACGATCGTCGATGAGACGGGCAAGATCCTCAATGACCCGGACGAGCTCGACGAGAAGAGCGTCGGCGCCAAGACGATGACGCAGCTTGAGATGACGAAGAAAGTTCAGGACAACATCCAGAAGAACATCCAGTCACTCCTCGATCAGGCGCTTGGCGAGGGCCGTGCGGTCGCGCGCGTCAGCGTCGAGCTCGATTTCGACGACACGACGACGGATACGCAGACATTCACGCCGGTCGTCGATGACTCGGGCATCATCCGCAGCCAGCAGGACAGCAACGAAACGTATAACGGCACAGCGACGAACCCAGGCGGCGCTGTCGGCGTCCAGTCGAATGTCCCGGGCTATGTCGCGCAGAACGGCACGTCGAATGCCAACTACGAGAAGAAGGAATCGACGAAGAACTACGAGATCAACGAGGAGAAGAAGAAAGTCATCGCTTCGCCGGGCTCGATCCGCCGCCTCAATGTTGCCGTGCTCGTCAATGACGATGTCAATGCGACGCAGCAGGACAGCATCCTGCGTTCCGTGAGCTCGGCAGCCGGCATCAATCAGGACCGCGGTGACACGATTTCCGTCGAGCCGCTGCCGTTCAGCACGGAGGCGCGTGACCGCCTCGCGGCCGAGCAGCAGGCCGAGAAAGACCGCGCTGACCGCATCTTCTATGCTGAGGTCGCTGGCGTGATCCTGCTCCTCGCCCTCATCATCGGCGGTATCCTCATGTATCGCCGCAAGAAACGGCAGGAACGCGAAGCAGCCGAAGAAGCAGCTCGTCTCGAAGCCGAAGAACAGGCGCGGATTGCCGAAGAAGAAGCACGCGCCGAGGCCATCGCAAATGGCACGCTCACGGAGGATGGCGAACCAGTGGAAGAGGAAGAACTCTCGGAAGAGGAAAAGAAGCGCCTCTCCGAAAAACAGCAGATTATGGACCTCATCGATCAGAAGCCGGCCGAAGTGGCGATGCTCATCAAGACCTGGCTTGCGGAGGACGAATAAATGGCAGATATGTATGGCGTGGAGGAGGAAGAACTCACAAACCAGCAGAAGGCAGCCGTGCTCTTCATCGCGCTGGGGCCGGAGTACTCCGCCAAGCTCTTCAAGCACATGGATGACGACGAAATCGAGCGTGTGACGCTCGAAATCGCGAACCAGAAGCAGGTCAGTGCCGAGCAGAAAGCGGCCGTCATCAGCGAATTCTACCAGATGGCCATGGCCAAGGACTACATCTCGACTGGCGGTCTCGAGTACGCGCAGAACGTCCTCGAAAAAGCCCTTGGCGCCGAGAAGGCCATGGACATCATCAACCGCCTCACGACGAGCCTGCAGGTGCGTCCATTCGACTTCCTGCGCAAGACCGATCCGTCGCAGCTCATGAACTTCATCCAGAACGAGCATCCGCAGACGATCGCGCTCATCATGGCATATCTCGAACCTGACCAGGCGGCAACCGTCCTCGGCTCTCTGCCGCCGGATCAGCAGGCCGATGTCGCGAAGCGCATCGCCGTCATGGATCGTACGTCGCCAGACGTCATCCGCGAGGTCGAGCGCGTGCTCGAGCGCAAGCTCTCGACGCTCGTCACGCAGGACTTCACGACGGCCGGCGGCGTCAAGAGCGTCGTCGAAATGCTCAACCGCGTCGATCGCACGACCGAGAAATCCATTCTCGAGAATCTCGAGGTCGACAACCCCGAACTCGCCGAAGAGATCAAACGCCTCATGTTCGTGTTCGAGGATATCGTCCTGCTCGACGACCGTTCGCTCCAGCTCGTGCTGCGCGGTGTCGATACGAAAGACCTTTCGCTCGCGCTCAAGGCCACGCCGAAGGAAGTCGCCGACAAGGTCTACAAGAACATGTCTTCGCGTGCTGCCGACATGCTCAAAGAAGAAATCGAGTTCATGGGCCCCGTCAAGATCCGCGACGTCGAAGAAGCACAGCAGAAGATCGTCAACATCATCCGTACGATGGAAGACAAGGGCGAAATCGTTGTTTCGCGTGGCGGCAAGGGGGACGAAATGATTGTCTAAGGTCATCAAGGCGGCCCAGTGGGAAGCCAAACCGATGGTCATCAAGGCTCCGGATCCGCCGAAAGTCGAGGTTCCAGAAGAAGAGAACGAACAGAAGGCTGGAGAACAAAAGCCAAAATTCGACGTGGAGGCCTACAAGCGCCGTCTTGCCGCTGTCGCGGCAAAAGAGAAGCGCGCAGCAGCGCTCGTGAAGAAAGCCAGGGTGGAAAGCGAAAAAATCCTCCAGCAGGCGAAAAACGAACGCGACCGCCTCATGGCGGAAGCACGGCAGGAATGCGTCGAGCTCCGCGAGGATGCTGCGCGTCTCGGCCATGAAGAGGGCCTGCGGCGCGGCGAGGAAGAAGGCCGCGATGAAGCAAAAAAGGCGATGAAGGATGCGATCCAGAATGCCAACAAGCAGGCGGAAAAGACGCTGAAGGACGCGAAGGATGCGACGAGCGACTACCTCTCGAAGGCGGAGGAAGACGTCACGTCCATCGCGCTCGCCGTCGTCGAAAAGATCCTGCCACAGCACTTCATCGATGTGCCGCAGGTCATCCTGCCGCTCGTGCAGAAGGCCCTCGAAAAGGTCAAGGACCAGAAGGAGATCAACATCCACGTTGCCCCGGATGTCTACGACCTCGTGCTCCTCGCGCGCGATGAATTCCGCAGCCGCCTGACGGGCACGGGCGCCGAGCTCACGATCACGTCCGACGAGAGCCTCGTACCCGGCGATTGCGTCATCGAGACGCCGAACGGCGGTGTCGACGCGCGCCTCCAGACCCAGATCGAGCTCATCCGCCAAGCCATCGAGGAAGTGAAAGCCTGATGCAGGTCGATATCAAAAAATTCACGGACGCCGTCAAAAGCTCCGTGTCCATCAAGCTCACGGGCAAGGTCACGCAGGTCGTCGGCCTCGTCATCGAGTCGCAGGGCCCGACGGTCAGCGTCGGCGAGCTCTGCTATGTGAGTTCGCATTTTCCAAACGTCCCGCCCGTGCCGGCCGAAGTGGTCGGTTTCCGGGAGGGATTTGTCATGCTCATGCCCGTCGGCGAAATGCAGGGCATCGGCCCGGGCTGCGAGGTCGTCTCAGCGCAGAAGACGCTGAAGGTCAAAGTCGGTCCCGAGCTCCTCGGCCGCGTGCTGGACGGTCTCGGCAACCCGATGGACGAAAAAGGGCCGATCCTCTCGAAAAAGGAATATCCGCTGCAGGCGCCGCCGCCGGCACCGCTCAAGCGGCCGCGTATCAACGAGCACCTTTACGTCGGCGTGCGCGCCATTGACGGCCTCATCACGATGGGCGACGGCCAGCGTATCGGCATCATGGCGGGCTCGGGCGTCGGCAAATCAACGCTGCTCTCCATGATTGCGCGCAATACAGAAGCCGACATCAGCGTCATCGCGCTCGTCGGCGAGCGTGGCCGCGAGGTGCGCGACTTCATTGAGCGCGACCTCGGTGAGGAAGGGCTCAAGCGCTCCGTCGTCGTCGTCGCGACATCGGACCAGCCCGCGCTTGTGCGCATCAAGGGCGCGATGACGGCTACGGCCATCGCGGAATATTTCCGCGACCAGGGACACAAGGTCATCCTCATGATGGACTCCGTCACGCGTTTTGCGATGGCGCAGCGCGAGGTCGGCCTGACCGTCGGCGAGCCGCCGGCGACGCGCGGTTACACGCCGTCCGTTTTCGCCATGCTGCCGCGCCTCCTCGAACGCGCGGGCACGAGCGACAAGGGCTCGATCACGGGGATCTACACCGTGCTCGTCGACGGCGACGATATGAACGAGCCGATTGCCGACGCCGTACGCTCGATTCTTGACGGCCACATCGTGCTTTCGCGCAGCATTGCCGCGCAGAACCATTTCCCGGCCATCGACATCATGACGAGCGTCAGCCGTGTCATGAATGAAGTCGTGTCGAAAGAGCACCTCACGGCAGCGCAGCGCATGCGACAGCTCATGGCCGTCTATCGCGACGCCGAAGACCTCATTCATATCGGTGCTTATGTCAAGGGCTCGAGCGCGAAGATCGACGAATCCATCGCGAAGATCGACGCCATCAACGACTTCCTCTGCCAGGGCATTTTCGAGGTCGACAGCTATGAGGATACGGAGCAGAAACTCGAGTCCATCACGGGGCAGCCGCCAGCGGCTCCGCCGCCGCCACCAGGGGATGCGAACGCTGCCGCAGGGTGATGAAAGATGAAAAAATTCAAGTTTCAGCTTGAAACGCTCCTGCGCGTCACGCGCAGCAAGAAGGAAGATGCCGAAGTCGCGTTCGCGAATGCCTCGCGTGCACTGGAGGACAAGCGTGCCCATATGCAGCTCCTGCTTGAGGAAATGCAGCGCGGGCAGCGCGAGTTCGAGAGCATCACGCAGGAAGGCAAGCGCGTGACGGTGGGGAGGCTCATGGATTTCCACAGCTTTTTTCAATGGAAGCGCGAACAGATTGAAATGCAGCAGCAGCTCATCCTGCAGGCGAAAGCCGAGCGGCAGAAGGAGCTGACGAGGGCGCGTTCGGCCTCGTTGCGGGGGTTGGTCAGCTGGTTGGAGACCCAGGTGGCGTAGTCGGTGGCTTTGCCGTAGACACGGAGGTCTTCGAAGCGGAAGAAGCT
>OMZR01000130.1 GCA_900315575.1 uncultured Veillonellaceae bacterium | reverse complement strand
CAATCTTCACCCATTGGGTAGAGGGATGGAAAGCAGCGTTACGTTAGTTATGGCAAGGGATCGACAATCCCGATCCTTTGCTTGTTGAATAATTCAGGATAATAGCAAGCAGGTGGAATTTATGTTTTTGCACTTGGGCAACAATCTCTCCGTGCGGGCGGCGGATGTCGTTTCGATTCACGACATGAAGCTCTTTGTGCCCGGCGGGCCGTCGCGGCCGTTCTTTGAGAGCGCGCAGGCGGCGGGGCGCGTGCGGAGCCTGACGGGCGGCCGCCCGCCGAAGTCCCTCGTCATCACGCGGGACGCCATCTACCTTTCCGCGATATCTCCCGCGACGCTTCTGCGGCGTGCGCGTTCATCCTATACATTTGTCGAAAACAGCAAAAAAAAGCAGAAATCAAGAGATTGAAAGAGATAGGAGACAAGATTCATGGCTGAAGAAAACAAGCATATCGATTTCACGCAGGCAGAGGACGCACAGAATGCCGAGGCGGCTGCGCCGCAGATGGATCCTGAGCTCGAGGACAAAGATCTCGATCTCACGGGCGTCACGATTCACACGGACGAATCGAGCGCCGAGGTCACGGCCGTCGATGCTGATTACGGCGCCGACCAGATCCAGATCCTCGAAGGCCTCGAGGCCGTCCGCAAGCGTCCGGGCATGTACATCGGTTCGACGTCGGAGCGCGGCCTGCACCACCTCGTTTACGAAGTCGTCGACAACTCCATCGACGAGGCGCTCGCGGGTTACTGCGACCACATCGACGTCACGATCGAGAAAGACAACTCCATCACGGTCGTCGACAACGGCCGCGGCATCCCGGTCGACATGCATGAGAGCGGCAAGCCGGCCGTCGAAGTCGTCCTGACCGTGCTGCACGCGGGCGGCAAGTTCGGCGGCGACGGCTACAAGGTCTCTGGCGGCCTCCACGGCGTCGGCGTCTCCGTCGTCAACGCCCTCTCGACGTCGATGGACGTGCAGGTCAAGCGTGACGGCAAGATTCACGAAATCTCCTTCCAGCGCGGCGTCACGCAGAAGCCGCTGACCGTCGTCGGCACGACGGAGGAAACGGGCACGCGCGTCCATTTCTGCCCGGATCCCGAGATTTTCACCGTCACGGAGTACAGCTTCGAGACGCTGCGCCACCGCCTGCGCGAGCTCGCGTTCCTGAACCACGGCATCACGATCAGCCTCACGGACGAGCGCAGCGAGGAAGAGCGCAAGGAGACGTTCCATTTCGACGGCGGCATCACATCGTTCGTCGAACACCTGAACCGCAAGAAGGAAAAGCTCAACCCAGAGCCGATTTATTTCAACGGCACGAAGGACGACACGGTCGTTGAAATCGCGCTGCAGTACAACGACAGCTATCAGGAAAACATCTATTCCTTCGTCAACAACATCAATACGGAAGAAGGCGGCACGCACCTCGCGGGCTTCAAGATCGCATTGACGCGCGCGGCAAATGATTTCGCGCGCCGTCAGGGCATCCTGAAAGACAAGGACGGCAACCTTTCGGGCGAAGACGTCCGCGAGGGCCTGACGGCCGTCATCAGCCTCAAGATCCGCGAGCCGCAGTTCGAAGGCCAGACGAAGACGAAGCTCGGCAACAGCGAAGTCCGCGGCATCGTCGATTCCATCGTCACCGAGGGCCTCACGGAATATTTCGAGGAAAATCCGGCCATCACGAAGCGTATCCTCGAAAAGGCCAGCATGGCGCAGCGCGCCCGCGAAGCCGCCCGCAAGGCCCGCGAGCTCACGCGTCGCAAGAACGCGCTCGAAGTCTCGAGCCTCCCGGGCAAGCTCGCCGACTGCTCCGTCAAAGACCCCGAGCAGGCCGAAATCTACCTCGTCGAGGGTGATTCCGCTGGCGGCTCGGCCAAGCAGGGGCGTGATCGCCGCTTCCAGGCCATCCTGCCTCTGCGCGGCAAGATCTTGAACGTCGAAAAAGCCCGCCTCGACAAGATTTTCGCGAACGCCGAAATCCGCACGATGATCACGGCGTTCGGCACGGGGATCAGCGAAGACTTCGACCTCGCGAAGCGCCGCTACGGCAAGATCATCATCATGACCGATGCCGATGTCGATGGCGCCCATATCCGTACGCTGCTCCTGACGTTCCTCTACCGCTACATGAAGCCGCTCATCGAGCACGGTCACGTCTACATCGCTCAGCCGCCGCTCTACCAGATCCGCAAGGGCAAAAAGCACTGGTATACCTACAGCGACGACGAGCTCGCCAAGAAGCTCGACGAAGTCGGCCGTGACGGCATCACCGTCCAGCGCTACAAAGGCCTCGGCGAAATGAACCCCGAGCAGCTCTGGGAAACGACCATGGACCCCGAAGGCCGCACCATGCTCCGCGTCGAAATGGAAGACGCCGAAGAAGCCGACGAACTCTTCACCATCCTCATGGGCGACAAAGTCGAGCCAAGAAGGAAGTTCATCGAAGAGAATGCGAAGCTCGTCAGGAACCTCGATATCTGAGGTGCACGCCCGTTGCTTTGTGCGCCCCACCACCTGCCCCCTAGCGCCTTGCGCCGCGCATCTTTTCGTCGCGCCGCCCACCCAGGGCGTGGGGGTTTGGAAAGGGCGTAAATGGTTGTCAGGCTAGTGCATCTAACTACTCCCCCAGTCAGCTTCGCTGACAGCCCCCTCGGAGAGGGGGCCAGGGGAATGAGGAACTTTTCTCAATAGCAAGTCATATTCTTTATGATGTGGAAAAAAAGCTTTTATTCCTGCCTCCCTCTTTGAGGGAGGTGGCCCCCGAATGGGGGTCGGTAGGAGTAGTTGGAAGCACGAGACGAACAATTATAGTGTATTGCCGAAGAAAGCGATGATGAGAACATGCCTCGCAGCTATCGTCCTCCCGCACAATCGCGTGCCAAGCACCTTCGCCACTCCATGACTCCTTCCGAGCGCCATCTCTGGTATGATTTTCTCCACGACCACGCGCCGCGCTTCCAGCGGCAGAGACCCATCGGGCCATATATTGTCGATTTCGTCTGCTACGACGCAGGGCTCGTCGTCGAGCTCGATGGCGAGGTGCATGGCGGCGAGGAAGCGCGGCAGCATGATGCGCTTCGGTCGCGGTATCTGGCGCAAAATGGCTTTCGCGTGCTGCGCATTCGGAGCCGGGATGTGTTCGAGCAGTTCAAGGCGGTGTGTGATGGGATCGAGCTGGCGATGAAAGATGCGGATATCAATGGAATGATGTGGTAGGGAAAATCCATCTTCGCGAGGGAATGCCAATCTTCGGGCGGACGGGGGATTTCAAAAGGAATCCGTTAAGGAATCGTCCGTGGATTCCGTTGGAATCCCCCAGCCGCCTGCGAGTTCATTTTTCTCTTCGCGACCAAGAAAGGAGTGCAACTATGTACGGCCTCTACACCCTCCTCGCGCTCCTTTTCTTTTTCGGCGCGTGGTACATCCTGCGCCTGCGCCACCAGGTGGCGCTGCTGTCGCACCGCATCTCGTTCCACGTCGGCTTGTCGGCGCGGCTCGGGATCCTGATTGTCACGTATGATGCGAAAAGCGACGAGGCCGTGCTGTCGGAAGACCTCGCGCGGCTCTTGGCCTTGCCGGAGAAAATCGGCGGGCTTGCGGCGCAGCAGGAGGCCATTCTCGCCGACGAAAAGCACAAGTATTATCCCATCGTGCGCGCTCTCACGAGCCTCAAGGAGGACGCACGCTACCAGCTCGTGCGGCGCGGCATGGCGCCGCGTCATTTTCTCCTGCGCGGCTATGTGATGAAAGACCTCGCGGGCACGCCGGCGTATCTCGTCGGCACGCTGCGCGACATCACGGCCCGTGAGAATGAGGAGGCCCGCCTCGCCGTGCGGGCGCAGTTCGACGGGCTCACGCGCGTGCACAATTCCAGCGCGACGCGCGCGTGGATGAAGGAGCATGTCGGACTGCGGCCGGGCGCACTCTTTTTGCTCGACATCGACAAGTTCAAGACCGTCAACGACACGATCGGCCACCAGGGCGGCGATCAGGCGCTCGTCTGCGTTGCGAATGCCCTGCGGCAGGCGCTCGGCGGCCGCGGTTTCGTCGGGCGGCTCGGCGGCGACGAGTTCATTTGCTATATCGAGGAAAACGACCTCGACGAAGTCGACGCCCTTGCCGATGCCATCCACGAAAACGTCACCCGCCTCGGCGAGGAAGCCCGTCTCGGCCTCCCCATCACCGTCAGTATCGGCTGCGCGCTGCTCGAAAATGAAGACTACGACGCGGCCTACAAGAAAGCCGACGGCGCGCTCTACCGCGCGAAAAATGGCGGCAGGAACCAGCATATGATTGTGGGATAGGAGGCGGAAAAAATGGGGAATTTCCGGGGGATTTTTTGGCGATTTTTTCTGCACTCCTCGTCTTTTTCTCGCTGATTTTTTTCTCGGTTCCAGCGTTCGCCGAGGATGACGCGCGTCCTTCCATCCGCGTCGGCTACAGTTCTTCCGGTTCGATGCTTTACCGCGATTCCGAAGGTCGGTTCCAGGGGTATGATGCGGTCTATCTTTATGAGATCGCGCGTTACACGGGCTGGACGTATACGTTCGTGCCGTATAATGATTGGTCGCAGGCGGTCGCCGATCTTGCGGCGGGGAAAATCGACATCCTGCCGACGGTTCTGAAGACGCCGGAGCGCGAGCAGCAGATGGATTTTTCGCTCTATCCGATGGCGCAGACGTCCGTCGGCGTCGTGAAGCGGCCGGACGACACGCGCTTTGTCTATGGCGAGACGGCGAGCCTCGACGGCGCGCGCATCGGCGTGCGGCGCGGGACGGCGGACACGAAATCGTTTCAGGCGTGGATGGCGCGCAATGGCCTTTCGGCGACGCTCCTCCAGTACCATGACCGCGGCGACCTCCTGACGGCGCTCGAGACGGGCAACGTGGATCTCGTGGCGACGTCGTATTCGGGCGACGCGCAGAAGTTCCCGCTCGTGGCGGAGTTCTCGCCGCAGTCGATGTATTTCGCCGTGCCGAAATCGCGGCCGGACATCAGCTCGGCGCTCGACCAGGCCATGGCGAATATCCAGCTCTACAATGCGGGCTTCCGCGACGCATTGATGCACATCGCGCGGCCGACGCGCGAACGCTACCGCATCTTCCTGAGCGACCGCGAGGCGGCGTTCCTCGCGACCGTGCCGACGCTGCGCGTGGCACTTTACCGCGACCATGCACCGTATTCGTATATCCGCGACGACGGCACGGCGGGCGGTATCGCGGTGCGCGTGCTCGAGCGCATCGCCGATCTCACGGGCCTGTCGTTCGAGTACGTCTTCATCGACAGCCGCGATGAGGAGATCGAAAAGATGCAGGCGGGCGACATCGACATGCTCGGCTACGTGTACATGGATCTCCTGACGGCCGAGCAGGACGGCCTGCGGCTGACGACGCCATACTATGATGGCGACCTCGCGCGCATCTCGCGTACGGGCAGCACGGGCGCGGAGACGGCCATCCCGCGCTCCCTGCACTTCCTGTTTGAAAGCAGGAAAGGGGAGGATGACAGCCGCCTCGTCGTCTACGATTCGACGACGAAGGCGCTTCAGGCCTTTGGTGACGGCGAAGTCGATGCTGTCTACTGCGACGCGGCGACGGCGGGCTATCTCGTGAACATCCTGAAGCGCGGCGGCACGGACATGCAGCTCATGGCAGGTGTGCCCGCGCACATCAGCATGGCGCTGCCAAAGGATGCCGATCTTCGCATTGGGCTCGTGCTCGACCGCACGATCCAGTACCTCGACGACGTCGAAATGGACGAGATCGAGCAGCGAGAAATCAACGAAGCGCCGATGACGTTCGGCAACCTGCTCGACCACCTTTCGACACTCCAGACGTATGCGCTGCTGCTCGTGCTGCTCGTGTTCCTGGCGGTCGCGGCGTACCTCGCGTTCATGCTCTACCGCCAGCGCGCGATGGAGCGGCGCACGCTGCGCATCGCGCAGCAGCAGGAGCAGATGTCGGAGGCACTGGAGCTCGAAAAGCGCCTGAGCGGCGTGCAGATGGAGTTCTACCGCTACATCTCGATGAACACGGTCGCGCCGATCCGCACGGCCATCCTCGCGCTGACGGCGAAAGGCGCGATGGCGCCGGAGAGCCAGCTCCACACGGAGTACGTGCACTGCTGGCAGCTTCTCGACTTTTTGTTTGAAGTGCGGGCGCTCAACGACCTCACGTCAGATGACCCCGGTGCGCTTGTGCGCGAGCACAAATCTCCGTACTACAATCCCGACCCTGACTGGCAGCCGACGCTCTGCCGCACATACCTCGAAGAACAAGGCCGCATCGCATCTGGGAGCGCGCGGCGCAAAGGCGTGACGTTCGCGCTCGACTTCAGCGGTGTGCTCGATACCCTCGTGCTCATGGAGCGGCGCGGCTTCTCGATGGTCATCATGCGCATCTTGAGCTACCTGCTGAAAGAAACGCCGCCACAGGGCGTCGTGCTGTTTTCCGCGGCACTCAATGGCATGGAGGTGGGCCGCAGCGACGGCCGCGCCGTGCTCTGGCTCTTCTTCACCGCGCCGGGCCTGCACCTCGCGCCCGAGCTCGTGCAGAGCATCGAGGCCATGCGCACGAGCGTCAAGGAAAACCCGCGCTCGATCTATGAAAGCCTCATCAAGGCAAAAGAGCAATCCGGTGCCGAAAACCAGGTGCTGCTGCGCTTCGCCATCCTCCAGCTCATCATCCCCGCCCTCGGCGGCGAGTGGGAGATCACGTCGACGGGGGAGAAGGGGACGGAAGTGACCGTGGAGTTCCTCGTCGATGCGACGGGGAAATGAAAACTCTGGAGGCATTCGAAAAATTTAGCCTCCCTCTCAGAGGGAGGGGGACCGCGAAGCGGTGGTGGGAGTAGTAGGATGCTGTAGCCGAACGAGGATGCTGTCATTGCTAAAGTCCTTTAGCAATGTTTTGCATATTTGTTTGTCTCCAGCACCAAACGACTCCCCCCGCCGCTCACGCGGCCCGTCCCCCCTCAATGAGGGGGGCTGGCTTATGAGATATGTTTGCAAACAGTAGTTCTTCTGTCTTTTTTCAGAATCTGTTGCTATACTGAAAAAAAGACAAAAGGTAAAAGATGATTTCTCAAACTTCGCACACGGAAAACATCCCGTATGCCCTGAAAATCCAGCATGAGCTGGATGTAAAAATCCACTCATGCACACCTTTGCCCATTCAGAT
>OMZR01000127.1 GCA_900315575.1 uncultured Veillonellaceae bacterium | reverse complement strand
ATACCGATTCTTCTGTTACCGGCTCCTGTCACGCGCCCTCTGCCTTTTTACATTTGTGACTTTTGCCTATTGACAAACGGTCACTACATAACAGTATTAATCGGTTTCGGGCATCAAGCTCCGACATCGAAAGCCTGTCGGATACATTCTATCACCTTCTGTAGTTTGTTTCAACCTACCTATCAAGTAGGATAGTTGTATTATAGCGAGTAAAACAGGTTTTGTCAATACTTTTTTGAAAAATATTCATTTTGCGAAAAATCGGACGGGCTTGCGGACGTATATTTGGTGACCATTTACTTGACAATAATGGGTAGAAGTGCTAAAATATCCTACAGTAAGATATGTTATCGTAAAGAGTGGGTCTTGACGGACCCGCTCTTTGTTATTGTTAAGGTGACTGTAGATATCCGAACCGTGGTTTTGACGGGCATATTTCCGCCTGCCCATTGTTAAAATCCTCGCGAACCCGTCAGGGTTCGCTGTGGTTTTGCCGCGGTCAGACAAAAATCTGCTCCGTCAAAACTCCGAAGGACTGAAAATGAGTAAGATTTCGAGCAAGTTTCGGTGCAGAAAGTGCAGGCAGGCTGGCGCCTGCCAAGATTGATAAGCCGAAAATCGCCGAAATATTACCATTTTCAGCAGGTTCGAATTATTCCTGTCACCCTGAGCGCAAATCGCAGACAAAAACAGTCCGGTGGACTGTTTTTAAGGAGAGAGCAGATGAATCTGTCTGTTCGGTGATGGTAACAGACGAGGTAGCTCTTTTATGTATTAAGTGCGTACTTCTGAGACGCCATATTCAGCAGAGATATCCTTTGGGGTTTCTCTGCTGAACTTTTGTAATGTTGTTCTTTTTGGGGAAGATATGAAAAAAGAATTTGTCAAAGGAATGCGGCACGGCGTTCCGATCATGCTCGGCTATCTGAGCGTGTCGTTCGGCTTCGGCGTGCTGTGTATCCAGCAGAATTTATCCATATTGGCAGCGGTCGGAATCTCTGTCACGAACCTGACCTCCGCGGGACAGGTCGCGGGGGTCGGCGTGATCGCGGCGGGAGGCTCGCTGATCGAGATGATCCTCTGTCAGCTGGTCATCAACCTGCGCTATTCACTGATGAGCCTGAGCCTGTCGCAAAAGCTCGATCCGTCCTTCAACCTCATGCATCGTCTGTTCGTCGGCTACGGTATCACGGACGAGATCTTCGCGGTCGCTTCTTCACAGACCGAACCGCTCAAGCCGTCGTATATGTACGGATTGATCTTAACGCCGTTCTTAGGCTGGAGCACAGGTACGCTGCTCGGCGCGATTGCGGGCGATATCATGCCCGCCTCGGTTACGGCGGCGCTGGCGCTGATGCTGTACGGTATGTTCATCGCTATCATCATCCCGCCGGCGAAGAAGAATCACAAGGTACTGGTCGTGATCCTGATCGCGGCGGCGCTGAGCGTTATCATGCACTATCTCTTGCCGATGATCTCGGGCGGCTTTGCCATTATCATCGCCGCGGTGATCTCTTCCGTTATCGGCGCGCTGTTTTTCCCTGTTTCCGAGCAGGAGAGAGGGGAGGCGGCTGAATGAGTATCGTCGTTTATATCGCCGTCATGGCGGTGACCACCTACCTGATCCGCGTGATCCCCTTCGCGGCGGTCAGAGGAAAAATCAAATCCCGCTTCATCAATTCCGTACTGTACTATATCCCATTTGCCGTTTTGTCGGCGATGACGTTCCCCGCGATCTTCTACGCGACGGGTGACGCTGTGTCATCGACTGTCGGTACGGTCATCGCGCTTGTCATGGCGTACTTCAACCTGCCGCTGATCGTCGTGGCGCTGTCAAGCTCCGCGGGCGCGTTCATTACCATGCTGATCATGGGTTTGGTTTAGCGTAAAGCTCCGATTTCTCGGGGCTTTTTTTACTTTATTGTAACAATCTACCTATTGAATCATCGGACGATTTGTGATAAAATAATGTAGATTATAAAGGAAAGTATGTGCTTTTGCGATTTTGCATAAGTAAAGAGAATGAATATGGCACAGAATAAATGTAAGCTGATCGTCATTGACGGGCTGGACGGCTCGGGAAAAGCGACCCAGACAAAATTACTCGCTGAGCGGCTGAATGAAAACGGCTATAAGGCGCGGACGATCAGTTTCCCCGATTATGACAGCGACAGCTCCGCGCTGGTGAAAATGTACCTCGGCGGCAAGCTCGGCAGCAGCCCCGACGACGTCAACGCTTATGCCGCTTCGTCGTTTTACGCGGTCGACAGGGTCGCGTCCTACATCAATACATGGCGCGCCGATTTAGACGAGTATGACTACATCGTCGCCGACCGTTACACTACCTCGAATATCATTCACCAGATGGCAAAGCTCAAAGAGAATGAGCGCGACAGCTACATCGAATGGCTCTTTGACTTTGAGTATAATCGACTGGAGCTGCCCGCTCCCGATATGGTGATCTTCCTCGACGTCGATCCTGCGCGCTACACCTGGAAGCCTGCACTCGGACAGGGACAGGTGCCGGGGCTCGCGAAGCTCTCTTCCATTTCGGACGCGAAGAATGCGACGGCGGCCATCAATGCGTCGTTCTTCAACTGGAACGGCGATCTCATCGGCGTCACGATGATCGACGGCTCGATCGTCGGCACGACGTATATCGAGCGCAGCGCTGTCGGCCTCAAAAAAGATGGCACGACGGTCTTCGGCCCGATCACGTATTCCGGCACGGTCACAGCGGGCGGCGTCACGCAGTATGTCGGCGGCGTCGATGCCGAGCGCGGCACGGACAGCCTCGTTCTCTACAATAAATATTATGGCAAGACGACGCGCACGAACGAGTACGGCCGCGAGCTCACGGTCGTCGATGGCCGCGTGACGGCGATTCATGCGGGCAACTCGCCGATTCCTTCAAATGGCTGGGTTGTTTCGCTTCATGGCAAGGCGGCCGACGCATTTGCCGGCGTCCAGGTCGGCGACGAAGTCGAGATTGAACAGCACCTCGGGAGCTCGTGGCAGGGTGCCGTGCAGATCGTCAGCGTCGGCCCGCGCCTCGTGAAGGACGGCGTGCCCGATGTCACGACGGCAGCGGAGCAGCTTGGTGAAATCGACCAGCATCGCGAGCCGCGCAGCGCGTTTGCCGTGACAAAGCGCGGCACGTACCTGCTCGCCGTCGCGGACGGCCGCCAGCAGAGCTCGCACGGCCAGACGCTTTCCGAATGGGCAAAGCTCCTGATCGCCTTTGGCGCGCAGGACGCGCTGAACCTCGACGGCGGCGGCTCGTCGGAGATCATCGCAGGCGGCCGCGTGCTCAACAACCCGTCCGATGGCCGCGAGCGCGGCATTGGTCTCGGCATTGTCATCCTGCCGCGTTGAAAAGTGCTTGCAGGCGGGGCGGAGTATGCTATAATGAAGTCTGACTGAAAAAGAAATGAATCCTGTGGGATATCGCAAACACAATGGGGTGAAATCTTGTATCGCTATTTGAAAAAAGCTGTTGCATTCGGGATCGCGGCAGCACTCTGGAGCAGTTCGTTCCTTTCGGCATATGCCATGCCGGAAATCTGGAAGACGAGCGAGATCACGCCGGGCATGGAAGGCACGGCCTATACGGTCGTTGACCATACAGGCGAGATCCGTGATTTCCATGTGGATGTCATCGGGATCATGGGCACCGGCAAGGGCTCGTCACCGATGATCATGGCAAAAGCGTCCGGCCCCGTCGTCGAGGCAGTCGGCGGCATCCTGCAGGGCATGAGCGGCAGTCCGGTCTATGTCGATGGCAAGCTCATCGGTGCAGTCGCAGCTGGCTACAAGGACATGACGCCCTATACGTTCTTCATCCGACCAATCGAGGAAATGCTGCCGCTCTGGTCCATGCCGGATACGAAGAACAAGACGCACATCCAGACGTTTGACCTCAAGAAGTATGCAGAGGACAAGGAAAAGGCCAGAAAAGCGCAGGAAGAGAAAGACAAGAAGAAAGCTGCCGAGAAAGCGAACGGCAAGGACGCAGAAGAAGACGCAGACAAAGAAGCGCGCAAAGCGGCAGCGGAAGAAGTCGAGGAGTCCGAGCGCGTTCATCACGAAGAAGCGATGGAAGATGCCATCGCTGCGGCCATCGCTTCGCTGCCGCAGTCGGCGGATGTGAATGCTTTCCATGCCTTTGGCAAGCTTCCTTTTGACACGCCAGTCCTTCAGCCCAAAACACAGATCTTCGTTTCTGGCTTTACGTCATCGGGCATGAAATTCCTCCACGATATGCTCGGCCTGCCGGAAGAGACGACGCTGACGTCGGTCGGCAGTGCAGGCAGCGTTGGTACGCGTTATGACGCCTGGCTGGAGCCAGGCAGCCCTGTCGGTGTTGCCGTTGTTTGCGGCGATTTTACGGTGGGCGCGACGGGTACGGTGACGGCGATGGATGGCGATCGTATCCTGGCCTTCGGCCATCAATACCTGCACAAAGGCAATGTCAATTATTTCATGACGGATGCGTCGATTGTCGGCACGATTGCCGGCCAGAGCGGCGGCATGAAGATTGCGAATGTCGGCGACATCATCGGCCGTATCAGCCAGGATCGTGAGACGGGCATCGCGGGTCGGATCGGCGAGTTCCCGTCTGTCGTGCCGATGAAGATTCATGTGAAAGATGAATCTCTTGGCCGTGATACGACGTATGCTGTGCGGATCGCCTATGACGAGGATTATCTGCCGCAGCTCACGGCGGGACTCGCTTATGCGGCCGTCTCAAAGACGAGCGACACGCTCGGTGAAAGCACGGCGACGCTCGGTTTCAAGATCCGCACGAATGTTGCGCAGAAGGGCGTGTTTGACCGCAAGAACATGTTCTACAATACGACGGACGTCGGACAGGTTGCTATCGGCGAGCTCATGCAGACGATGGGCGTCATCTGTGCTGATACGGACAAGGAAGCGGACATCATCGACGTGCAGGTCGATGTCGACGTCACGCCGGGCCGCAAGACGGCAACGCTTGTCTCGGCCATCCCGTCAAAGACGACGGTACGCCCGGGCGAAACGGTGAACATCCAGACGACATTCAAGCCATATCGCGGTGCGAAAGAGACAGTGACGATCCCGTACACGGTGCCGAAAACGCAGCGCGACGGCGTGCTGAACCTCGACGTGCGCGGTGGCGGCATGGTACCCGTGACGCCGCTCATGCTCCTGCAGCAGACGACGGGCGCTGTCGTGCAGGATGACAGCAAGACGCAGACGACGTCCGACCGTCTCAAGTCACTTTCGGAAACGGGCCGCAATAACGAAATCATCATCGCTCCGGGCGCAGCGGCGCAGCCGCTCTCGGCCCGTGAGCAGAAACGCATCCTGCGTGAGACGGCAGAGGCAGCAAAGCGCGCAGCCGAAGAAGAAAAGAAGCAGCACAAGATCACGCTCCTTCCGGGCGAAAGGAAACCCCAGACGGAAGGGCAGTCAAAATTCGAGACGAACTACATCATCGATAACGCCATCCATACGACGCTCCATGTCGATCATCGAGCGAAGCAGGACTAGCGGCTTGTTTTTCGCGCCCATCTTGCGAAAGCGCGGGTCAGATGATAAGATAGGATAGATTGCTTCAGATTTTTACTTCCTTAGGGGGAACAACGACTTCAAATGGAAAAGTTGATTATACATGGCGGCCGCAGGCTCGAGGGGCGCGTGAAGATCAGCGGGGCGAAGAATGCCGTGCTGCCGATCATCGCGGCGACACTCCTCGGGCAGGACACGGTGAGCCTGCTCGACGAGGTGCCGGCACTCGAGGACGTCACGACGATCACCGAAGTGTTGAATCGTCTCGGTGTCACAGCCGAGTTTGATGCGGAAAAGCACCAGCTCCGCGTCGATGCGAAGACCATTGGCAGCTGCGAGGCGCCGTATGACCTCGTGCGCAAGATGCGCGCTTCGTTTCTCATCATGGGGCCGCTGCTCGCGCGCTGCGGCAAGGCGAAGATTTCACTGCCGGGCGGCTGCGCTATCGGCACGCGCCCGATCGACCTGCACCTCAAGGGCTTTGAGGCGCTCGGCGCGAACATCGAAATCGGCCACGGCTTCATCGAGGCATCGGCGCCTGAGGGCCTCAAGGGGACGCGTATCTACCTCGATTTCCCGAGCGTCGGCGCGACGGAAAACATCCTCATGGCCGCCTCGATGGCCGAGGGGCAGACCATCCTCGAAAATCCGGCGCAGGAGCCGGAAATCGTCGATCTTGCGAACTACCTCAATGTCATGGGCGCAAAGATCCGCGGTGCGGGCACGAATGTCATCAAGATCGATGGCGCGCCGAAACTTGTCGGCCGCGACTATACGATCATCCCCGACCGCATCGAGGCCGGCACGTACATGGTCGCCGCTGCCATGACGCAGGGGGACATCTATGTCGAAAACGCCATCAGCGAGCACCTGAAGCCCGTCATCGCGAAGCTCAAGGAAGCCGGCGTCACGATTGAAGAGGACGTTGACGGTATCCGTGTGCGCTGCGACAAGAAGACGAAGGCCGTCGACATCAAGACGATGCCATATCCGGGCTTCCCGACGGACATGCAGGCGCAGTTCATGGCCATGCTGACGGTTTCCGCGGGCACGGGCTGCGTGACGGAGACGGTCTTTGAGAACCGCTTCATGCACGTCGACGAGCTCAAGCGCATGGGCGCGAACATCCGCATTGACGGCCGCACGTCTGTCGTCGAGGGCGTGGACAAGCTCACGGGCTGCCAGGTCAAGGCAACGGACCTCCGCGCCGGTGCCGCCATGGTGCTCGCAGGCCTCGTCGCTGAAGGCGAGACCCAGGTCGGCTACATCCACCACATCGACCGCGGCTACGACGACCTCGTCGGCAAGCTTGTCGGCCTCGGTGCCGATATCCAGCGCGTCGACCGTTGAAACGACAAGCGATATACCAGCTCCCAATCTCGGGAGCTTTCTTCATACGCAATCATAAAAACGGACAAATCGCAAGTTATTTTGAAAGGAGTACGTTTCATGAGCCCCATCGAACAACCATTGGAGCTTCCGCACCTCACCCTCAAGAACCGCATCATCCGCTCGGCCACGCACAGCTTCCTGCCATCGGAGGACGGCCGCATGACGGACGAGGAATACGCGATGTATGAGACGCTCGCGAAGAACGGCGTCGGCCTCATCATCACAGGGCACTGCTGCGTCGATCCGCTCGGCCGTGCGAACAAGCAGCAGGTCAATATCTTCGATGACAGCTATATTGATCAGTTCCGCAAGGCGGCGGATCTCGTGCACGCCGAGGGCGCAAGGTTCGTGCCGCAGATCTCCCATGCAGGCCCGCGCGCAGTCGGCGTCGACGACCTTGCCGACGTCACGGCACGCGATCTCAAGAAGAACCGTCATGCGCGCGAGCTGACCGTTGACGAAATCCATCGGATCGTCTCGAACTTCGTGCGGAACGGAGCGTTCTTTATACCGTGGATGCGACGCTGCAGGCCGCGCTGCGTCAGGTGGGGCTGGCGAGCCTCTGCGGTGAGCTCGACCGCATCGACGACTGGAGCCGCATCCTCTCGCTCGGC
>OMZR01000201.1 GCA_900315575.1 uncultured Veillonellaceae bacterium | reverse complement strand
TGTCAAACGAAGAGTTGCGCCTTTTTCGCCTTCATCTTCCAGCTCGATATAGACAGGTGGCGGCTCATGCACAACATGCGCATCGTCTGGTGCCTCGTCTTCGACATGGATTTCAATGGGTTCGTCCCCCATGATGGCGAGAAATTCCCGCAACAGTGCCGGCGTCAGCTTGAACCGCTTCTGGTCGAACAGAAAATTGCCATAACCATAATATGAGAATCCCGTGCTGTACTGCAGAATTTCACGCTCCGTCTCCCGTCCGCGTTGCAGGAGCTCCCAGAGTTTTTCCGACATCTCATCCGCGAACTTCATATGCAACGTATCAATCGTAAGATTCTTGCCAAATTCGACGATGTCCCCATTTGCTGCCTGCTTGAGGAATTCGTGGAGATTGCGGATCACATAAAGCTTTTCCGCACCGATGCGGAACTCCAGCCAGCGCGAGATCTGCCGGTATTCCGACATGACAAAGAGACGCGGCACGAGATGAACGCGCGTTTCGGCCTGCGGAGCTGCAGGTTTTGCCTGCTCCGGCGCAAAAAGTTCCAGCAATCGCCCGGCATCGCTCGGACGCTTCTTCTGCGACTTGCTGCGAACGACGCGCGAACCGCTCCGCGTACTCACGCCATTCTGTTTCTCCATGAGTTCGAACATTGCCGCGACAATATGTTTGCAAGGACCATCATAAATCTCAAACGCCGGACAGTCACAATCAAAATCTTCGACATCTCCATTGTCGTCTATGCCGAGATAGACATGGTATTGCTGGGAACCTTGCACATCGGCATAATAATCATATTCTCCATCTTTCTCAAGATGTTTCACGCGCCCGTTCCGATAGTAGCTGCGTCCACGTTCATATGCTGCATCGCTCGCCATCGAGCGGATATCGATCTCGCTGAGCAAATTCTCTTCCTCCGCCTTTGCGCTCCCGCGCACTCTATGTTAAAGTAGTAATCAGCTTTTATTTTACCATGAAATCCACTTCAAAGGAACGAACCTCATGCAGAATTCTGACGCACACAGAAACGGCCTGCGCATCCTCATCATCCGCATCAGCGCCATCGGTGACGTGCTCCACGTCACGAGCGTCGTCCACAACCTGCGCCGCCTGCTGCCCGATGCTGAAATCACCTGGCTCGCGAGCCCGCCTGCGAGCCTGCTGCTCGAAACGAATCCCGACATCGACCGCCTGCTCGTCTGGGACCGCCGCCCGCTCGACGAGGCGAGCGCACATTTCGACCTGCGCGGCTGCTGGCGCGAGCTCAAAAAAGCACGCGCCCTCTTGAAGCCGTACACCTTCGACATCGCGCTCGACCTCCAAGGGCTCTTCCTGACCGGCATCCTCACGCGCCTTTCCGGTGCGAAGCGCCGCATCGGCATCCATGAACGCCACGAAGGCAACCCGCTTTTCATGACCGAGATGGCACCTGACACGCCCGACCCGCACAAAATTCATCGTTACTACACAGCTCTTGCCCCGCTCGGTTTCGGCCCCGAAACCTTCCATCCCGGCCCCGTGCTCATGCTGCCAGAAACGCTTTCTGACTTTGTGCCAAAATTCTGGGCTGCACACGGCATCGACACCACACGCCCCATCCTCATGGTCTGCGTCCGCACGACCTGGCCCGACAAGAACTGGCCGCCCGCCTATTTCGGTGAAGCCCTCGCCGCCGTGCCCGAAGACGTCCAGATCGTCTTCTCCGGTGCAAAAGGCGACGCGCCCTACATCGAAGAAGCCCAGAAGTCGCTCGCGAAGCACGCTCCCGGACGCCGCACGCTCTCCATCGCCGGTGAGACCAGCCTCCTCGAACTCGCCGCCCTCCTCAAGACCGCCGACCTCCTCTTCACCGGCGACACCGGCCCCCTCTACATCGCCGAAGCCGTTGGCACGAAGACCCTTTCCCTCTGGGGCCCGACCATGCCGGAAATCTATGGGCCGCTGACCGAAGGACACGTTTTTTTACGGAGCCCATACGAGTGCGTTGCGTGCTGCAAGACGCGATGTGATAGAAAGAATAATGGATGTATGAATGCACTAAAGCCAAAGATTGCGGCTGAGATGCTTCGCAAATTCTTCGCGACCACAACATCATCTCCGGGTGGCACGGGTACTTTCCTAAGAAATCCGTTTGAATGAGCAACGCGAATGGTCCGGATTTCGTGGAAAGCACCCGTGCCGCCAACGACCGCAAGCCCACCTCCGCGACCACGATTTACACGAAAAAAGAGACGACTGCATCTTTTTTGCAATCGTCTCTTTTTGATTTCCTTGGTGGAGATGAGGAGAATCGAACTCCTGTCCAAAATACATCCACAATCACACAGCATTATCGCAATAGCCCGAGCATGCGGGCATCATAGGAGCGCATCTCTGGGATTCAGAGACCTCCACCACCGGCTTTTACAAAGCCGGAAACTCCCACCTTTATTTAAAACCTCCGGGTTGGCTGATGGTTGGTACTTCCAGAGGGGCCGGATGGCCTAGCCTTGCGGCAGGTCAAGCAGCGTAAGCGTATTCAGCTTCGTCAGTTGAATTTAGCGGTCGATAGGTACGTTTGACGACCAT
>OMZR01000124.1 GCA_900315575.1 uncultured Veillonellaceae bacterium | reverse complement strand
TTTTGAAAAGCTAGTATCTATTATTACTTGTTTTCCGGGAAAAATCAAGGGACGGAAGTCGGTAAGGATTTGTGGACATCGCACCCGCGGAAGGTACGACATACGAATTGATATATTCTACAGGGGACTCCCCCCCCCGCCCTTCGGGCCCTCCCCCCTCTGGGAAGGGGGCTTTCTGCAGAGTTATGCTCGCAAATCGAAGTGGGGCTTGTCATCATCCTCTCCTGCTGGCTGCCGCTTCTTCTGCTCTGCTGCCTTCGCCCGGAGCGCCTCTTTTTCCTTCCGCGCCGCCGCTTCTTCTCGTTCCTGTTTCCGGCGTTCCCGTGCGGCCTGTTCCCGTGCCTGCTGGCGCTGGTATTCGGCCGCACGGGCGCGGGCGATGGCGAGCTCGCGTTCTTCTTCGCGCTCGATGTCGCCGAGGATTTCACCCGCTGTGCGGCCGCGAAGTGTCTCGTCTTCCGCCGCTTCTTCGCGTCCTGCATCGATGTCGCCTGCAAAATCTCCATAATGGAGCGTGTCACGATGTTCCGCCCTGCGCTTCTTCATCCAGCGGTAGAGCAGCACAGCGAGCGCGACGAATGTCACAAGGCTGAACCCGATGTAGAGCACGCCATGACTGCCGAGCGCAGTGTCCGGATGCTGCACGCGCCCTTCTTCGAGCGCCTGCGCCTCCTTCGCCGACTGTGCGTCATCCGCAGAGCCATCACTGCCCGTCCCCGCATCACCACCGAGCAGCGCCGCACTGCCATCGCTCGCCTGCTGCCCACTCTGCTGGGCAGTCTGCGCGTTCTGACCCGTCTGCCCATTATGATTCGAAGCATTTGATGATGCCTGTCCGTTTGCGCTGCTATCCTGCGGGTCTTCCGTCGTCGTCCGCGAGAGCGGGCCGTCACCGCGCGCAACGGCGGCACGCGCCTGCGATTCATCATTTTCCGACCGCTGTCCGCTGACAGGTCCATGCGTCTCCGTCACAGAGCCGCCGCCCCCGAGCGTGACCTTCGGGACCGTCGGCGGCGTCGGCGGTGTCGGCGGCGTCGGTGCCGTGAGCGCCATCGGGATTCCTCCTCCCCCGCTTTTCGCGTTTTTCCTGAAACAAAAGAGGCCGTTGCGTTTGCAACGGCCCCTGCACTTTCAAAATGGCAGAGAGGGTGGGATTCGAACCCACGGTGGTTATTAGCCACACTTGATTTCGAGTCAAGCACCTTCGACCACTCGGACACCTCTCCGTGTTCTGTGTCTCAAGAACGTGTTATATTATAGCATGGAGGGTGTTTCTTGTAAAGAGTTTTTTTCAATCTTCTGCGATAGCAACCTGCTCTTTGCCGAGGAGCTCGCGGCCGCAATGCTTGACGACGAGAACGGCGAGAGTCATGAGGGCGAGGGCGAGGACGAGCTGGAGGCCGTCGATGCCGACGACGAACGTGCCAGCCATGAGCTTCGTCACGATGCCGTAGACGCTCATGACGAGTGCCGTCATCGTCACGCAGAACATGAAGGCCATCGGCACGTAGAGCATCCAGCCCTTGCGGCCCGTGACTTTGAGGAAGACGGCGAGCGCGATGAGGACGAGTGCCGAGAGCAGCTGGTTCGCTGCGCCGAACAGCGGCCAGATGTTCATGTAGCCTGCGAGGCAGAGGCCATAGGCGAGCACGAGCGTGACGCCCGTCGAAACGTAGTTGTTCATGAAGAACTTCGCAGCGCTGCCAGCTTCCTGGCCTTCGCTCGGCTTCAGCATCTCCTGCAGCGACATGCGGCCGATGCGCGCGACGGAGTCAATCGTCGTCATGCCGAGCGCCGAGACGCACATTGTGATGAAGCAGGCCGAGAAGCCTGCGGGCAGGCCGAAAATCTGCGTGAAGAACGTGCTGATGCCGCCAGCGAAAATCTGGAATGGCGTGCCTTTCGCCATGACGCCGTTCGAGGCAGCTGCGCAGGCAATTGCAAGCGCGACGACGCCGAGCATGCACTCGCAGAGCATCGCACCATAGCCGACCGGCAGCATATCGCGCTCATTCGAGACGGCTTTCGACGACGTGCCCGACGAGACGAGGCTGTGGAAACCGGAAACCGCGCCGCAGGCGATCGTGATGAAGAGGATCGGGAACAGCGGCTTGCCGTTGACTTCGAAACCGACGAACGCCGGCATGTTGACGGAAGGATTTGCGGCGATGACGCCGACGACGCCGCCCGCGACCATGCCGAGGAGCAGAAACGAGCTCAGATAATCGCGCGGCTCCATGAGAAGCCACATCGGCAGCACGGCCGCGATGAAGCAGTAGCCGAAGACGATGTAGCGCCACGTCGGGACGTCGAGATAAAGCGGGAAGTTCATGCCGACCGCGAACATCGCGGCGACGAGGACGATGGCAACGGCGAATTTCAGGACGCCCGAAGGCTTGACCTTGCTGATGAAGACGCCGAAGCCCATGGCGACGACGATGTAGAGCATGGAAATCGTGGCGGCCTGCGCGCCCGGCGTGTTGAGCGTGCCTTCCGCGCCAAAGCCGTTGAACGTCTTGGCGATGATGTCAGAGAATGCGGCGATGACGAGCAGCGTGAAGAGCCAGCAGAACAGCAGGAACAGGCGGCGGCCCGTTCGGCCGACGTACTGCTCGATGAGCATGCCCATCGACTTGCCTTCGCTCTTGACGGACGCATAGAGCGCCGTAAAATCCTGCACGCAGCCGAAGAACGCGCCGCCGATCAGGATCCAGAGCAGTGCCGGCGCCCAGCCGAACATCGCAGCGATGATCGGGCCGGTCACAGGGCCTGCGCCCGTGATAGATGAAAATTGATGTGCGAACACCGTGAAGCGCGAAGCGGGGCTGTAGTCGCCGCCGTCATTCTTCCGCACAGCCGGCGTCTTCGCTTTCGGATCGATGCCCCAGGTCTTGACGAGCCACCGGCCATAAATGAGGTAGGCACCCGCGAACCAGACAAGAGCAATCCCAACCAGCATCAAACCAGTCATGATGATTCCTTCTTTCCTTTCCTAGAGAATAGATGATTCCTAGATAAACACATTACCCACAGAACTTTGTATAAAATAATGTATTCTGTGTACTGTGTATTATAGGACGCGGATTCGAGAGTGTCAACATGTAAACTTTAAGAAGTAATTTTCAGACTTTTTTGCAAGTAATGTATACGTCATGGCAAAACAATGGGGACACAAAAAAGAAGCTGCCAGCAGATCAGCAGCTTCTCTTCCATCTTTCGATGGCCGCAATCATTTACTTCTTCAATGTAATATCCTTGCCGAACCATTTCTCGGAAATCTTTGCGACTGTGCCGTCCTTGACCATTTCGTCGAGGACTTTCTGCACGTCGTCACGGAGTTTCTGATTGTCTTTCGCAAACGCGATGCCGAACTGGCTGACCGGGCCGACGGCGACGTCGACAGCGTCAATGCTGTCCGGATGCTTGCTCATGTAGTAGCGACCGACGATCTCGTCGCCGATGACGGCATCGATGCGGCCGTTCTCGAGATCCATGAATGCCGAGACGAAGTCAGAATACTTCTTGACTTCCTTGACTTTCGTCTTGAAGAAGTCGGAACCGTCGATGTATTCCTCGGCCGTGCTCGCGCTCTGTGTGCCGACAGCCTTGCCCGCGAGGCTCTGCTCATCCGTGATGCCCGTCGCGCCCTTCTTCACAAAGATGATCTGGCGGTTGTCCATATACGGGTCGGAGAACAGCATGTTCTCCTTGCGCTTGTCCGTGATGTCGAGGCCATTCCAGAGGACGTTGACGCGGCCGCTCTTGAGCTCAGCTTCTTTGCTCGACCAATCGATGGCCTTGAACTCCACTTCGCGGCCGAGACGCTTCGTCGCTTCCTTCGCGAGATCGATATCGAAGCCGACGATCTCATTGTTCTCATCCTTGAAGCCCATCGGCGGGAAATTGTCATCAAGGCCGACGACAATCTTGTCGCCTGCGCCCGAGCCAGAGCCCGAGCTCGACGTTGCTGCCTGCTGCTGGCCGCCGCAGCCCGTGAAAAGTGCCGCCGAGAGGACGGCCGCCGAAGCGAGTGCCACGAGTTTCTTCCATTTCATCATATCGATCTCTCCCCTATCCATAAAATGCATCTCATATCGTCGATTATACTTTCGTCTGGTAAAATATGAAACCATCAAAGAATTCGATATTTACAATTTTACAGGCGCTCACGCTTTCTTGCTTCCAAATTCTCTGATTTTCATAGCCGTTCGTTTTTCTTTTGTGGCCAAACATGAAAATTTCTTTGCATCAAAGGTCTTATCTTTGCAGAACATAGCAGGGAATTGCCTCTGAAGGTCGAATTAGTAGAAATAAGAAAGAATCTGCAAGGAGGGATTCGCTTTGCGTGCTGTATCTGTGGAAGACCTCAAGCCGGGCATGATCCTCGCCCGCACCCTGGTCAATGACGACATGGTCGTCATCCTTTCCGAGAACACTCTTTTGACGAAAGCGCACATCACGCGCCTGACGTTTCTGAATATCCCCGTTGTCTATGTCAAGGATGAATACGAGCTCAGCAAAAACTACCAGACGGTCGCTGCCATCTTCAACCGCGGCAATGCGTTCGTCAAGGATTACAAGAACGTCGTCACGACGGCGCGCCAGATCATCGACGAAGTGCGCGAGACGGGCAAAGTGCCGGTCTCAGAAACCGACGGCGTCGTGACGAAGCAGATCGCGCCGCTCTCGCGTTCGAGCGGTGTCATCGATTACCTTTTCGAGCTCAACCACCTCGCGGCCGATGTCTACAACCACAGCCTGCGCGTCTCGATTCTCGCGGGCGTCATCGCGAAATGGATGCGGTTCGATGGCGAGGAAGCCAGAGACCTCATGCTCGCGGGATTCCTGCACGACATCGGCAAGACGAAGTTCGACCAGCGCCTGCTCGACAAGAACATCGAAAACCTCTCAGGCGAAGACTATGAGCGCTACATCCAGCACACAGTCGACGGCCAGCACATCCTCCAGGCACAGGATGACATCTCCGAGGGCGTGAAGCTCGCAGCAATGCAGCACCACGAGCGCATGGACGGCTCAGGTTTCCCGTTCGGCAGCATGGGCAAGGACATCCACGAGTACGCGCGCATCATCGCCGTCGCTGACATCTACGACAACATCACGACGGAGCGTGAAGGCTATGTCAAGCGCACGCCGTTCTCAGCCATCGAGTACCTGACGAAAGAGATGTACACGACGCTCGACCCTGCCGTCTGCGTCCCCGTGCTCACGCGTATCAAAGATGCGTTCCTCGGTTCGCGCGTTGTGCTGTCGGACGGGTCGAAAGGAAAGATTGCGGCGTTCCCGAATGACTTCCAGGCCAAGCCGATCATCGAGATTGCAAAGGACAATGTCGTGAACCTCAACGACCGGCCAGATCTGAAAATTACGGAATATAATCCGAAATAAAAGACATACTTCCCTCCAAGTTCTAGCCCATAGCCCCCTTCCAGAGGGGGGAGGGCCGCGTGAGCGGCGGGGGGAGTCCCTTGTGCAACCGGACAATAAAAAGGCGTAGCTCCCGCGGGTGCGATAGAGAAATTCGCACCCGCGGGAGCTACGTTCATATATGTTGGTTTGTCATGCAGGGGACTCCCCCCGCCCTTCGGGCCCGTCCCCCCTCTAGAAGGGGGCTCCGTATAAGAAGGGCTCCGTGCAGAAAGTGCTTTCCTGCGAAAAGCAACTATTTTACAGCGTCTTCAGAAGCTCTTTTACTTTCGCGAGATATTCCCCGCGCTGGCAGGTGAGGACTTCGCCGGTCTTGCGGACTTTGATTTCGATCGTATCGCCTTCGACGGCTTTCGGGCCGATGGTGACGCGCAGCGGATAGCCGATGAGGTCGCAGTCCTTGAACTTGACGCCGGCGCGCTCCTTGCGGTCGTCGAGCAGCGTGTCGATGCCGGCCGCCTGGCATTCCTTGTAGATGCTTTCGCCATAGGCGAGCTGGTCATCCTTCTTCGCGTTGACGACAGCGACGACGACTTCGAACGGCGCGATGGCGCGCGGCCAGACAATGCCGTCCTTGTCATTGTTCTGCTCGATGGCGGCGGCCATCGTGCGGCCGACGCCGATACCGTAGCAGCCCATGTAGAGTGGCTGTTCTTTGCCCTGCTCGTCGAGGAACGTCGCGCCCATGGCTGCGCTGTACTTCGTGCCGAGCGCGAAGACCTGGCCGGCCTCGATGCCGCGCGTCATCTTCATCGGTGCGCCGCAGTGCGGGCACGGGTCGCCCTCTTTGACCATGCGGAAGTCGCTGATGACGATGGCGTCCTTGTCAAAGTCTCGCTCGGGGTTGACGTTCTTGTAATGGACGTCCTTCTCGTTCGCACCCGTGACGCCGTTCTGCACGTTCATGACGCTCGCATCGACGAAAACATGCGTGCCCTTCTTGATACCGATGGGGCCCATGAAGCCCGGGCAGCCGCCCGCGGCCTGAATGACTTCTTCGTCCGCCATGCGCAGCTCCAGAGCGCCCTCGACCTCGTTGAGCACCTTGACCTCGTTGACGTCATGATCGCCGCGGATGAAGACGAGCACGAGCTCGTCCGTGTCCGTCTGATACGCGACTGCCTTGATGGTCTTTTCGGCCGGAATCTTGAGGAAATCGCAGAGGCTCTCGATCGTATTCGTGCCCGGCGTCGAGACTTTTTCAAGCGGCAATGCTTCTTCGGCCGGCATTGTCTCAGGCTTGAGCTCGGCTTTTTCATCACTCGCGGCATAGTCGCACTGCGAGCAATAGGCGATGTTCGACTCGCCGGCATCGGCGAGCACAGTGAACTCGTGCGAATGGCCGCCGCCGATCGCGCCGCTGTCGGCTTCGACCGGACGATACTCGAGGCCCATGCGCGTGTAGATTTTGCTATAGGCATCGTACATCTTCTGATACGACACCATCATGCCCTCGGGGTCTTTGTCAAAGGAGTAGAGGTCTTTCATGATGAACTCGCGGCTGCGCATGAGGCCGAAGCGCGGACGGCGCTCGTCGCGAAACTTGTCCTGGATCTGGTAGAGCATGACGGGCAGCTGCTTGTAGCTGTGGAGCTCGTCGCGCACGAGGTCGGTGATCATTTCCTCATGCGTCGGCCCAAGGCAGAAATCGCGGCCATGACGGTCTTTCATGCGCATCATCTCAGCACCATAGGCCGACCAGCGGCCGCTCTCCTGCCAGAGCTCGCCCGGCTGGAGGATCGGCATCATGATTTCCTGGCCGCCCGCCGCGTCCATTTCCTCGCGGATGATCTGCTCGATCTTGCGAATGACGCGCCAGCCGAGCGGCAGGAACGTGTACATGCCGCCCGCGACCTTGCGGATCATGCCCGCGCGGTACATGAGCTGGTGGCTGACGATCTCGGCCTCGGCCGGAGTATTTCTCAGGGTTGGTGCATAAAGGTTCGATGCTCTCATTTGTTTTTCCGTTCCTCCAGTATCTGATCGATTTCTTTGAAAAGTTCGTTGACGAGCTCGCTTTCCGGCACTTTGCGGATGATCTCGCCCTTGCGGAAGACGAGGCCCTCGCCCTTGCCGCCCGCGATGCCGACATCGGCGCCGCGCGCCTCACCCGGGCCGTTGACGACACAGCCCATGACGGCAACCTCGATGGGCTCCGTGATTCCCGCAAGCTTCTTTTCAACCTCGGCCGCGATGGCCGGCAGGTCGATGCTCGTGCGGCCGCATGTCGGGCACGCGACGAGCGTCGGGCCATATTCCTTGAGACCGAGCGACTTCAGGATTTCATTAGCGACACGCACTTCGACGACGGGATCGCCCGTCAGCGAAATACGGATCGTGTCGCCGATGCCTTCCGCGAGCAGCGCGCCGATGCCGACGGCCGACTTGATGACGCCCGTATGCGCCGTGCCTGCCTCGGTAATACCGAGGTGCAAGGGATAATCCACCTTCTCGCTCATCAGGCGGTAGGCTGCGAGCGTCAGCGGCACATCATGCGCCTTCAGCGAAATCTTCATGTCATAGAAGCCCTGCGCCTCGAGAATGCGGACATGCTGCACCGTATTTTGCAAGCAGCTTCTTGTCGAGCGAGCCCGCGTTCACGCCGATGCGGATCGGAATGCCCGCCGCTTTCGCCGCCTCGACGACCTTGCGGACATTTTCCTCGCCGCCAATGTTGCCGGGGTTCAATCGCAGGCCATGAATGCCCTGCCGGATGGCTTCGAGCGCCAGATGATAGTCGAAATGGATGTCCGCGACGAGCGGCACGGGCGACTTCGGCAGGATATTCTTGAGATTTCGCGCGGCGTCCATATCGGGCACGGCGAGGCGCACAATATCGCAGCCCGCCGCCGCAAGCGCACGAATCTGCGCAAGCGTTGCCTCGGTGTCCGTCGTCTTCGTATTCGTCATCGACTGCACGGAAACCGGCGCGCCGCCGCCAATCGCGACGGGGCCGATGTGAATCTGCCGCGTCTTTTTTCGTTCAAATGTCATTTGTCAGCCTCCAAAGAACACGCGCACGATGTCGTTCTTCGTCGCAAAAATCATGAGCAGCAGCAGGAGCGCAATGCCGACGCGCTGCGCGTAGTATGTCATCTTCGGGCTCACCGGCCGCCCCATGACAGCTTCGAGGCAGAGGCCTGCAAAATGGCCGCCATCGAGTGCCGGAATCGGGAACAGATTGATGATGCCGAGGTTCAGGGAGAGGAATGCCGTGAAGTTCAGGAGCGGCACAATGCCCATCTCCGCGACTTCACCCGCCATCTGCGCGACGCCGATCGGCCCTGCGAGATCAGCGCCCGAGAGCTTCAGGATGATCTTGTAGAGCTCGTAGAGCATCATGTAGATGATACTGCCCGTCTTCTGCACGGCGAGCTGCGCGCTCTCGATGATCCCCGGATAGCGCAGATCGACGGAACTCATGACGCCGATCATCGCGCGGTTTGCCTGCTTGTCATAGGCCGGTGTCACCGCGCGGTCGAATGTCTCGCCGCCGCGTTCCAGCGTCAGCGTGATCGGCGTGTCTGGCGCAGCCTCGGCATCGGCCGCGAGCGTCTCCGTGAATTCCTTCCACGACGCAATCTGCGCGCCATTGACAGCGAGCACGCGGTCGCCCTGCTGTATGCCTGCCTCGGCCGCCGGTTTGCCCGCGACAATCGTGCCGAGCACGGGCTCGGGGCTCGGCGTGCCGACGCCCGCGAAGAAGAAGATGCCGAAGAACAGGAAGATCGGCAGGATGAAGTTCATGACAGAACCCGCGAGGATGACGACCATGCGCGCACCGACCGATTTCCGGCAGTAGCCGCGGTCGCCCGCGTCGTTGTCCTCGGGATCCATGCCCGCGATGTCGTTGAAGCCGCCGAGCGGAATAGCGCGGATGGAATAGGCCGTCTCGCCTTTCTGCACGGAAATCACCTTCGGCCCGAAACCGATGGCGAACTCGTCAACGCGCATGCCCGTGAGCTTCGCCGTCATGAAATGGCCGAGCTCATGCACGAGCACGAGCAGGCCGAACACGAAAATCGCTGCCGCGATCGTCAGAACCATGGAGTCACTTTCCTTTCAACAGGCTGGAAGCATAGTCGCGCGCCCAGCGGTCTTCCTCGAAGAGTTCTTCGAGCGTCGGCGTGAGCGTGCACTCCCGCTTCATCATCGTCTGCTCGATGATGTCGTAGATGTCGAGGAAATGGATGCGCCCTGCGAGGAACGCCGCGACGGCGACCTCGTTCGCCGCATTGAACGTACACGGCATCGTGCCGCCCATCTTGCCCGCCTCGTAGGCAAACGCCAGCCCCTTGAATGTGTCCGTGTCTGGCTTTTCAAACGTCAAGTTCTGCATCTGCCAGAAATCGAGGCGTGGGAACGCGGACGGCTGGCGCTCGGGGTACGTCAGCGCGTACTGGATGGGGAGCTTCATGTCGGGCGCGCCAAGCTGTGCGATGACGGCGCCATCGACAAACTGCACCATCGAATGCACGATGCTCTGCGGGTGCACGACGACCTGGATCTGGTCGTAATCGACGCCATAGAGCCATTTCGCCTCGATGACCTCAAGCCCCTTGTTGACGAGCGACGCCGAATCGACCGTGATTTTCTTGCCCATGTTCCACGTCGGATGCGCGAGCACCTGGTCGACGGTCGCGCCTTCGAGGTCGGCACGCTGCTTGCCGCGGAACGGGCCACCCGAACAGGTCAGCAGGAGCTTTTCAATCTTATCAAGGCGCTCGCCCTGCAGACACTGGAAAAACGCGCAGTGCTCGCTGTCGACGGGCAGGATTTTGACACCCTGCTCTTTCGCGCGGCGCGTCACGAGCTCGCCCGCAACAACGAGCGTCTCCTTGTTCGCAAGCGCGATGTCCTTCCTGGCATCGAGCGCCTTCATCGTCGGCTCGAGGCCGGCAAAGCCCATCATCGATGTCACGACGATGTCGACGTCGTCGACGGCCGCCGCATCGATGAACGCTTGCCGGCCGCCTGCAAGCTGTGTCCCCTCGCATTTTCCCGCGAGGCGTTCTTTGAGCCGCGCATAGGCCGCTTCATCGGCCAGCACGGCGAGCTCGGGATGAAATTCTTCCACCTGCTTTGCGAACAGCTCGTCGCTGCGGTTCGCGGCCAGCACGGAGACATGGAACAGCTCGGGATGGCTGCGCACGACGTCGAGCGTCTGCGTGCCGATGGAGCCTGTCGAGCCAAGAATAGCTAAATTCTTCATACGTGCGCCCCCTTACTGGTTCGCCAGCACGAGGATGGCGAAGTAGTAAACGATGGGCGCCGTGAACAGCACGCTGTCGAAGCGATCCCAGACGCCGCCATGCCCCGGAATGATGTTGCCGGAGTCCTTGATGCCCGTCTCGCGCTTCGCGACGGATTCGACGAGGTCGCCGAGCGTCGCAAAGATCGAGAGCGCAAGGCCGAGGCCGGCCATCTCGGGCACGGGAAAGCCGAAGAACCAGCCGAGCGCCGCGACAGCCGCCGTCGTGCCAACGAGCGAGCCGCCGAAGCCCTCGATGGTCTTGTTCGGGCTGATCGTCGAACAGAGCTTGTGGCTGCCGATGGCCGAACCGACGAAATAGGCAAACGTATCGCTCGCCCATGTACCGATGAACATGACCCAGATCATGGCACAGCCAAACTCGAATGGCCCGATGGGCGTCACGAGCTGCGGGCCGTCCGCCGCGCGCAGCAGCACCATGTGCGCGAACGGCAGGCCGAAATAGAGCACGCCCGCGACGGAAAGCGCCGCCGCCTGGAACGTCACGCGCCCATGCAGCAGCACGCTCACGAGCAGCATCAGGAGCACGCCGGCCGTCGTGACGGCCATCGTCTCCTCGGCACTGCCGAGCCATGCGCAGCCCCAGAGCAGCACGAGGAAGACGAGGCCGAGCACGAACGTCAGGCGGTGGCCGAGATGCGCGAACGCTCGCACGTACTCGAACCACGCGAGGAGCGACAGCACGAGCGCGAACGCCGCGAACAGCGTCCCGCCCGTCTGGATGACAAAGGCGGCCAGCGCGATGCCGACGACGCCTGTGATGATTCTTGTAAGCAACGTTTTCTCCTTATTTTCCCGATGGATC
>OMZR01000172.1 GCA_900315575.1 uncultured Veillonellaceae bacterium | reverse complement strand
GAATGTGGGTCTGACGCCCTTTGTGTATTTTGTCATCTCCATTTTAAGGCGGTGAATTCCCACATTCAAGCAGGGTCAGACTTAACTTAATGACATTGCCTCTAGAGGGGGCTGTCAGCGAAGCTGACTGGGGGAGTAGTTGGATGCTGAAGCTTGTCATTTTTTGCAAACGTTGCTAAGGACTTTAGCGAGGTCTGCATCTTTGTCAGGCTTCTGCCTCCTACTACTCCCCCCGCCGCTCATGCGGCTCGTCCCCCTCACAGAGGGGGGCTGCTGGATTTGTTGCTGTCTGCAACAGATGAAAAAGGTTTCTTACTCAATCAGCCCGTGCTTCTTCAGCGCCGTCTTGAGCTGCTCCAGGTGTTCTTCACTCATCTCGCTGAGCGGCATGCGCAGCGGGCCTGCCGCATATCCTTTGAGGCGCATGGCCGTCTTGACTGGGATCGGGTTGACTTCGCAGAACAGCGCGTCAATGAGGTCGGAGTATGCGATCTGGAGCTTTGCCGCCTCTTCCACCTTGCCGTCGAAGTAGAACTGGCACATGTCGTGCGTGTCTTTCGGCGCGACATTCGAGAGCACGGAGATAACGCCCTTGCCGCCGAGCGCGAGGATCGGGACGATCTGGTCGTCGTTACCCGAGTAGACCGTGAGCTCTGGCACGGCCGCGCGCAGGCGCAGGATCTTCGAGAGATCGCCATTCGCCTCTTTGACGGCGACGATGTTCGGATGCTTTGCAAGCTCGGCATACGTCTCCGTCGCAATCGCGACGCCCGTGCGCGACGGCACGTCGTAGAGGATGATCGGAATGTTCACGCTGTCGGCAATCGCCTTGTAGTGCGCGATGAGGCCGGCCTGCGTGCACTTGTTGTAATACGGCGTCACGACGAGGAGGGCCGTCGCGCCGACGCTCTCGGCGTATTTCGAGAGGTCGATGGCATAGGCCGTGTCATTCGAGCCCGTGCCCGCGATGACGGGGATGCGGCCTTTCACCTGCTCGCAGGCAAACTTGATGGCCGCGCGGTGCTCGGCATCCGGCATCGTGGCAGCTTCGCCCGACGTGCCTGCGACGACGATGGCGTCCGTCCCGCCTGCGATCTGGTCCTCGATGAGGCGCGCGAACTCTGGATAATTGATGCCATCTTCCGTGAACGGCGTGATGAGGGCGACGCCTGCGCCCGTAAAGATCTCTTTTTTCACTGAAAAGCCCTCCTACATGAACAGCTTTGGCAGGTTTCCACAATTACGTTTATTATTGCATGACAACTGTCGAAAGTCAATGCAAATCAGTCCATCACGCGCGTCATGCGGTCAAACAGCGCCTTGTTTTCCTGGAGCTTTGACTCGCCGCCAAAGACGCAGATGGCGTCCTGCTGCATGGCCGCCTCGATGACGGGCGCGATGGCGCGGATGTCTTCCGGCGTCGCCGAAAGGATTTCGTCGCGCGTCTTCTGGCGGTCTTCGTACGTGATACCGCGCAGATAGCACTCGGCGGCCGCCGTGCCCTTCGCGCGCGGCGTCAGCGGCATATCGACACCGCTCATCGTACCGATGACAGCCTTTGTCATTTCGCGGTCGTCGGCAGAGAAAGCTTTGACGACGTCGGCTGTCTTGTCAAAGACGTCGAGCGTCTCCTTGACATTCGGGTCGCGGTACGAGCCGAAGAACAGCGTGCCGTTGCGCTTGAAGTTCGTGAACGCGCCATAGGCGCCGCCCTGCACGCGGATCTTCGTCCAGAACCAGCCATAGCGCAGCAGCGTTTCGAGCACATGCATGGCGCCAGAGTACGCAAAGCCGAGTTCGCGGAAGTTCGCGCCCTTGCCGACGTACTGCACCTGGCTCGACGACATCAGGCCTTCCTTGGCTTTCTTGAGCGGGAACGCATACGGCTCCTCGTCAAAGGCCTGCTGCGACAGGCACGGCAGGAAGCTCGAAAGCTCTTTTTCGACCGAGGCCATATCTTTCCCTGCTGTTGTAATGCTGACGGCGAGCCCCTGCGTGCGGAACAAACGCGGTAGCAGGCGGGCAGCCGTTTCCTGCAATTTCGCAAAAGAGGCATCAAAATCCTTGAGGAAGCCCTTGACGAATGCATAGTACGGCAAGCCGCCCTCATCGACATAGGCTGCCGCCTTCGTGAAGTACGCCGCGATGCGCGAAGCCACGATCTGATGAGCGCTCCTTTGCATGCTGAGTTCGATGGAAACCTGCTCCTGTTCAAGGAGTTCGCGGATGCGCTTCTTATCCGTGAACCGGCTTTTCGTGAGGATTTCTTTCAGCAGCGAAAAGAGTTCTGGCAGCTTTGGCAGTAGCGCCTTTGCCTGCACCTTGAATTTCGGCAGGAAGCTCTGCGGCGCGTCTTTTGCCGTATAGGCGCCGAGGTCGAAGCTGATGCCGCCCGTATGGAGGTTCGTGAGGTTCGCGAGGTCCATGTAGCCATGCGCCTGCGTGTCGACGCTGCCGAGCAGCGCGCAAAGCAGGTACGCATACGGCAGGTCCGCCTGCGGCACGGCCTTCGCATCAAAATAGAACTGCAGGTAAGCGATGCCGTTCGTCGTGATGTCGCTTTCGAGCAGCTTCACGCCCTGCTGCTCCTTGACCTTGAGAGGCCACTCATAGGCCTTCTTGCGGATGTCCTTGCGCTCGAGCACGGGGATCTTCGCAAGCGCTTCGGCGCTGTCGGGCGTCTGCTGACGCTGCTTGAGCGCCTTCGTGGCCGCGACGATGCTGCGGACGTCGTCATCTGTCATCTTGGCGCGGCGCGCCGCGAGCTCCTGCTGCATGGCCTGTTCCTTCTCGGCCGCCATCGTCTTCGACGGTGCAAGCGTCAGGAGCGTCGCATGGGGATTCTCGAGGAAGTATGTGCGGATGAGGTTCTCGAAATAGCCATTGTCGAGACCGGCGCGCAGTTTTTTGAGCAGGTCCTCGTAATAGAGATACGCGACGGGGTCGCCGTCATAAAGCCAGCTCTTCATGCAGCGGATGTTGTAGATGAGGCCTTTCGGTGCGCTGCCGAAATCCGCCTCGCGGAGCTTGAACTCATAGAGGTTCAGCGACGCCTTCATCAACGTGCGGTCGAGGCCCTTGTCTGCGAGGTCCTGCAGCGTCTCCATGACGAGGCTGCGGAATTTTTCAGCGCGGTCTTTTTCCGAGTTGTTGATGATGATCGAGAAGAACGGCTGCATGACATCCGTCTCAAATTCGGAATCGACGTCCTTGCCGAGCTTCGCGTCAATGAGCACTTTGCGGAGCGGCGCGGCCTGCGTGCGCAACAGGGCGTGTTCGAGGATTTCGAGCGCGGCCATCGTCAGGGTGTCTTTTGTCTCGCCGACCATCCAGTTCAGAGACAGGAACGTCTTTTCGTCCGTCCCCTCCTCTGCTCCGACCGGATACGAGCGCTCGACGCGATGGAGCTCCGAAAAAGGCTGCTGCACATCGATATGGGACGGTACGGGGATGCGGTCGAAGTTCGAAAGGTATTCGCGGTCGAGATAGGCCAGCTTTTCGTCGATGTCCGCCTGGGGACGATTGTTCCAGAAGTTCTTGATACGCTCCCCGCTGAGGATGGCACCGGGAGCGATAGCATTGATGGTGATGCCGTAGGGGCCAACGTCTGCAGAAACCGTACGGACCATACCGAGAATCCCTGCCTTAGCGGCTGCATAGGGGGTTCCGGAGTTGCCGCTGCCCCGCGACCGGCCTGCCTTGGAGGACATGCAGAGGATACGGCCATACTGTTGCTCCTTCATGTAGGGGGTTACGGCATGGACAAAGTAGAACTGACCGTATAGGTTTACTTTCACAACCTTATCCCAATCCTCCAAAGAAATGAGATCCGGGGTGCCCTTCACGCCGAAAGAACCACCAGCGTTGTTCACCAGGATGTCAATGCGGCCGAAGGCTTCGGCGGCCTTTTTCACGCACGCTTCCACATCCTCATAGCTGGTCACGTTGCCCGCGGCGGTAATAAGATCGTTCCCGTAGGCGGCG
>OMZR01000139.1 GCA_900315575.1 uncultured Veillonellaceae bacterium | reverse complement strand
TACGTCGAGTGGTAGCCGTTGATCCAGGTGATGCCTGCTCTGAGCGCCTTGATGACGCGCAGCGCCTTCGCGCCGTCCTGCGTGAAGCAGGCACCTGCGAGACCGTAGCGCGTGTTGTTCGCCATCCGGATCGCGTCGGCTTCATCCTCGAAGACCTGCACTGCGAGCACGGGGCCGAAAATCTCGTCTTTGACGATGCTCATGTCCTCCGTCGTGTCCGTGAAGATCGTCGGCTCGACGAAGAACCCTTTCGCGAAATCTCCCTCCATCATGCGGTGGCCGCCGCAGGCGAGCGTCGCGCCCTCTTTGATGCCGAGGTCGATGTAATGAAGGACTTTCTCCATCTGGCGCTCCGAGACGAGCGGGCCCATCTCCGTGCCTTCGGCGAGGCCGGGGCCGACGACGATCTTCTTCGTGCGCTCGACAAGGCGGTCGATGAACTTCGGCGCGATGCTCTTTTCGAGCAGCAGCCGCGAACCCGCCGCGCAGATCTGGCCCTGCCCTGCGAAAATCGCGAACAGCGCATAATCGACGGCCGTCTCAAAGTCGGCATCGGCAAAGACGATGTTCGGCGACTTGCCGCCGAGCTCGAGGCTCACGCGCTTGAGGTTGCCGACCGACGACTCGAGGATTTTCTTGCCCGTCACTGTGCCGCCCGTGAATGCGATCTTGTCGACGCCCGGGTGCGCGCTCATCGCTGCGCCGACCGTCGCGCCCGCGCCGAGCACGAGATTCGCAACGCCTTTCGGAAAGCCGACGTCCTCGATGAGGCCGAAGAACTTGATCGTCGTCAGCGGCGTGATCTCGGCGGGCTTGAACACAACCGTGTTGCCAGCCGCGAGCGCCGGAGCGAGCTTCCACATCGCCATGAGCAGCGGATAGTTCCATGGGACAATCTGGGCGCAGACGCCGATGGGCTCGCGCACCGTCAGCGCCTGCATGTCCTCGGGCACCTCGTACGTCACGCCCATCGGCTTCGTCGCGAGGCCCGCATAGTAGCGCAGGCAGTTGCATGCGTCACTGACATCGCATTCCGCTTCGCGGAGCGGCTTGCCGCTGTCGAGCACTTCGAGGTGCGCGAACTCCTTCGCCTCGCTTTCGAGCTTGTCGGCGAGGGCGAAGAGCAGGCTCGCCCGCTCCCCCGCCTTCAGCGCCCGCCACGGTGACGAAGGCTCGTCAAACGCCTTTCGCGCGGCTGCCACCGCCTTGTCGACATCGGCGGCATCGCCTTCGTAGACGGTGCCGATGACCGACTGGTCTGCCGGATTGATGATCTCGCGCGTCGCGCCCGACGCGGATGGCACCCACGCGCCATCGATATACATGCGGCCGATTTCTGCCATATCCGCCACTCCCTTTCTGCAAGTGACACTTTGAAAAGAAAAACGCTCATGCTTCACGCGGATCCGTAAAGCATGAGCGCCATTGCTCTTTCTCTGCATCATTTCTGTCTGTTCCCTGTTGACAATGTCATTCTACCATCGGGCCGTCTTCCGGGCAACGACAAAACATACAACGTTTTTTCGAGATTTTTGTGGATGCTGCACAATGGATTTTTGAGCCAATGTGCATACCGAAAAAGGAATTCCGATTGCCGCCGTCGAATCAAACAGAACAAGAAAACACGAACGAAACGCGGGGTGAGCACGATGGAAACGCGTAATTTGTTTCATATAGTGAACAACGTGGCAGACAAGGTGCGCTTGACTATCAAAGGCTGGTTTGCTGAGCCGCCGCGCCAGCCCATCGACTACAGCAAGGCGGACAGCTGGGCGTTCCTCGCCGACACGAGCACGGCTGGAGACGATGCGCCTGCCGATGTCTTCTTCATCAGCCCGACCGCCTGCCTCGGCCGCTACGAGCCATACTATCTCGACCTCTCGAACACGCAGGAACGCGCGGCGCTGCGCAAGGTCATCCGCATGGAGAAAGGCATCTACGACGCGCGCAGCCGCTTCTTCGCGCCGTACTACCGGCAGGCCGGCTTCGAGGTCTACTCGTTCGACAAGGCGTTCCGCGAGGAATGCATCGAAGAAGCGCATCAGGACATCGAGGACGCCTTCGACTACTACATGGAGCACTATAATGAAGGAAGGCCATTCATCATCGCGGGCTTCTCGCAGGGTGCCGACCATGTGCTGCGCCTGCTCAAAGCCCGCACGGGCGACATGCGCATCGCGCGCCAGCTCATCGCGGCCTACGCCATCGGCTGGGTCATCACGGAAAAAGAGATGCGCAAATACCCGCAGCTCCGCTTCGCCGGGCGTGCCGACGACACGGGCGTCATCGTCGCGTTCAACAGCGAAGCCGAAGGCGTCCACGACTCGCCGATCCTGCCGCGCGGCATCCATGCGCTCGCCATCAATCCGCTGAACTGGCGCACGGACGGCACCGTCGCCGACCGCAGCCTCAACAAGGGCGCTTGCTTCGTCAGCCCCGACGGCACGGTCGAAAGCGAATACCCCGCTCTCACGGGTGCCTACATCGACACCGAGCGCGGCGCCCTCAAATGCACCGACATCTCCCCGAAGCGCTTCCCCGGCAAGCTCTACGACGACGGCATCTTCCACATCTACGACTACCGCTTCTTCTACCGCAACCTGCAGGAAAATGTCAACGTGCGCATCGAAGCGTATCTCAAAGAGCAAAAAAAGAAGCCGCACGAAGCGGCCTGACAGTTCACAGTTCTTTTCCGTCCAGAACTTTCTCCACGAGCTTGTCGCCGACATAGCGGAGCTTCAGCGAGAAGACTGGACGGTTTTGTTTTTCCATCAGCTTGAAGAAAATCTTGTCCCCCTCCCAGATGGGGAGCTCCGGCACGAGCGCTTTCTCGACCCAGGCGAGCGTGCCTTCGCGGCCGTCGTCGCGGCCGATGAAGTCGCCGTGCCAGCGGTCGGCCGTATAGAGGAACATGTACTCCGTCTGCCATGCATCCGACTCGAATGTGATGATGCCGCGCAGGCGGAAGCGGTCGAGCGTGACGCCCGTCTCTTCCTTCACCTCGCGCAGCAGACATTCCTCCGGGCTCTCGTCCGGCTCAAAATGCCCGCCGACACCGACCCACTTGTCGTGGTTGATGTCGTGCGCCTTCTTCACGCGGTGCATCATGAGATATTTGTCGTCGCGCTCGAGATAGCAGAGCGTCGTGAGATTCGATTTCTTGTATCCGTCCATATATGATCCTTCCATGCATATTCACCACGGCTGCGGGGTCATCGGGGTGATGACGCCGAACGTATAGCCCTTGGCTTTCAGAAGTTCGATGATTTTTGGCAATGCCTTGACCGTTTCCTCGTGCCCCTCGGACGAGTGCATGAGGATGATGGCCGTACGTGCCGCAACCTCCTGATCGGTTTCTGACGAAATGTTGTCGATGAAGTCCTGCGCGACGGGATGGCCAGGCGCGGCATCAGCGGAGCTCACGTTCCAGTCGTGCTCGACGTAGCCGTTCGCACGGATGGCGGGCGCGTATGCGGCCGTGAAATGGCCGATCGTGCCGCCGGGCGCGCGCAGGATCAACGGCCGCACGCCGAGGATGCCATAGATGATTTCGTCCGTGCGCTCCATCTCTGCGAGAAAGCCATTCACGTCGGGGTAGAGCTTTTCATAGCGATGGTCGTAGCTGTGGTTGCCGATGGCATGGCCTTCGTCGTAGATGCGCCGGAGGACATCAGGATGTGCCTCGGCCTGACGGCCCGTGACGAAGAATGTCGCCTTGACGCCGGCATCGCGCAAGATGTCGAGGACGGCAGGCGTGTTCTTGTCGTCAGGGCCGTCGTCAAATGTCAGATAGACCGTCTTGCCCGTGCGATAAGGCGTGATGTCCGGGAGCGCCGTTGGGAGGCCCGCTGCACGCCGCTCGGCAAGCGTGTGCTTGTCGTAGACGGGGATGTCCGGCGCATCAGGCGCAAGATTCGAGAGGTCATCGGCCGCGAAGACGCGGACAGGTTCCTGCGGCTGCTCTGCCGCCGGCTCGTCCGCCGCCTCCTGCGCAGGTAGCGGCAGGGATGGTGCTTCTTTCGATGGCGCGCAAGTGAGGACGCCGCCGATTACCATCAGGACGCCCACTGCAATACTGATCAAGACTTTGCTGGATTTCGATATCATAAGATCCCCTCATAATAAAAAAGAAACTCGTGCTGCATCTCTAGTATAGCACGAGTTTCGCTTTTTCTGCCTGTTTATTTCTGCTGCTGCACGAATCTTTGCTTTCCGGCTTCCTCGCGCGTCACTGGAACCGCTTCGAAAGATGCGCCGTGAGCTTCATGTTCTCGCCATAGTCCACGGGGCAGTCGATGATGACGGGGACGTCCTGCGCAAAGGCTTTTTCGAGCGTCGGCAGAAGGTCTTCGGCCTTTTCGATGCGATAGCCGATGCAGTGGAAGCTCTCGGCGAGCTGCACGAAGTCCGGGTTCGTGAAATCGACCGACGTCGCATGATGATAGCGCTCCATCTGCTTCCACTTGATGAGGCCATAGCTCCCATCGTGGAAAATCAGCGTGACGAACGGCGTCTTGAGGCGCGCGGCCGTCTCAAGCTCCTGACAGTTCATGAGGAAGCCGCCGTCGCCTGTGACGGCCATGACCTTCTTGTCGGGATAGACGAGCTTTGCCGCGATGGCTCCGGGCACGGAAAGGCCCATCGTCGCGAAGCCGTTCGAGATGATGCAGGTGTTCGGCCGATAGCACGGATACTGGCGCGCAATCCACATCTTGTGCGCACCGACATCGGAAATCAGGATGTCGGATTTGCCGAGCACTTTGCGGATGTCGCAGAGGACTTTCTGCGGCTTGACAGGACAGCCATCATCGTCTGCATACATTTCGCGCTCGTGGCGCATCTCGTCGCGCAGCGCGAACATGTCGTCTGCGACGGTCTTCGGCTGGCAGAACGTGATGAGCTTTTCGAGCGAGTGCGGGATGTCGCCGACGACAGACGCATTCGGCTGGTAGAGCTTGTTGACCTGCGCCGTGTGCGCATCGATGTGCAGAATCTTGTGGTCGGCTTTCGGATTCCATTTCGTCGGCGCGTACTCGACGAGGTCGTAGCCGACAGCGATGACGAGGTCGGCCTGCTCGATCAGCGCATCGGGGTAATCTTTCTGCGGGATGCCGATCGTGCCGCACTCGTAATCGTCATCGCATGGGATGATGCCCTTCGCCATCATCGTGTTGATGACGGGGATGTGCAGCGTGTCGGCAAAATGCGTCAGCGCCTCGCTCGCGTGGCCGCGGACGGCACCGTGACCTGCGAGCACGACAGCGCGCTCGGCTCCGGCGATGAGGTCGGCCGCTGCGCGGATGCTCGTGACATCGGCAAGTTCGGCATTCGGCTCGTAAGGATGGATCGGATGGGAGCTCGGCCCTTCCTCGACCTCCATGCGCGCGATGTTGCACGGCAGATCGACATGCGAGGCGCCCGGCTTCTCGGCCTGTGCGTGCTTGAACGCATTGCGGATGATTTCATTGACCGTATCGGCACGGACAATCTGGCGGCTGCGCTTCGTCACCGGCTCGAACAGCGTCACGAGGTCGAGATACTGGTGCGACGTGATGTGCATGCGCTCCGTGCCGACCTGCCCCGTGATGCAGACGAGCGGCGCACCATCCATGTTCGCATCGGCAACGCCCGTGATGAGGTTCGTCGCGCCCGGGCCGAGCGTGCCGAGGCAGACACCCGCGCGCCCTGTCAGGCGGCCGTACATGTCGGCCATGAACGCCGCGCCCTGCTCGTGGCGCACGGTGATGAACTGGATGGGCGAATCGCGGAGCGCCTCGATGATTTCGAGGTTTTCTTCGCCCGGAATGCCGAAGATGTACTTGACGCCTTCGCTTTCCAAGCATTTGACGAGGACTTGCGCGGTATTCATAAGCATCGACCTTTCTCTTTCCACTCTTTCCAAAGGAAAGACTCGTGCCGCCATGGCACGAGTCCCAAAAATCTCTTCTTTTATTTCTGTTCCGGCACGAGGTCTTCAGCCTTGAGCGTGCCTTCCTTTGCTTTCTCCGCAAATTCGGCCGTCGCCGTGAACAGGACGTCCGTCGAGCTGTTCAGCGCCGTCTCGCAGGAATCCTGCAGCACGCCGATGATGAAGCCGACGCCGACGACCTGCATCGCGATGTCGTTGCCGATGCCGAACGAGGCGCAGGCAACAGGGATCAGCAGCAGCGAGCCGCCCGCGACGCCCGAAGCGCCGCATGCACCGACCGTCGCGACGATGCAGAGGAGCAGCGCCGTCGGCAGATCGACGGAAATGCCGAGCGTCGTGGCCGCCGCGAGCGAGAGCACAGCAATCGTGATGGCCGCGCCGCTCATGTTGATGGTCGCGCCGAGCGGGATGGAGATGGAATACGTGTCCTTGTTGAGGTGCAGGCGTTCGCAGAGACCG
>OMZR01000085.1 GCA_900315575.1 uncultured Veillonellaceae bacterium | reverse complement strand
TTGCGAAGGCAGTTTGTTTAGCAGCTTCTACTATAGCAGAGCGTGCAAGTGATTTCTTTTTTCATGCTGGCTTACCCACAGTTATGGGAGAAGCCTCATGATTCTCTACTTTATTTTTCCTATGCTTCTTTCTTTCGACTTCCAATCGAAAATTCCTGCTTTTCCTGAAAATTTCATGTTTCATCAAAAAAATTCTTGCAATTTTCTTCTGCAAAGAGAGGCTTGTACATATTTCATGTACAAGCCTCGAATACTTTCTGAATTGTAATGTCAAAACTTCAATGTTCCGTGACGGCCTCCGCCGCTTCCTCGTTCTTGTGCGAGAAGGAGAAGCCGTACTTGATCGTCAGTACGAGGAGCGCCGCCGCGAACATCATGCCGCCCATGATGAAGTAACCGAGGTCGAACGCACCCGTGTTCGTCTTGATCCAGCCCATCATGTATGGGCCGACCCAGCCGCCGAGATTGCCGCAGGAATTGATGAGGGCGACGGAGCCAGCCGCTGCCGGGCCCGTCAGGAATGTCGTCGGAATCGTCCACCAGACACCCATCGCCGCATGGATGCCGATGGCCGAGAGGCAGATGAGCACGAGCGCGACCGTCGTATCCGTCGCGAACGGCGAGAGCGCGAGGCCGAACGCGCCGACCATGAGCGTCAGCGAGACATGCCAGACCTTGTCGCCCGTCTTCGAAGACGACCAGCCGATGACGAACTGCACGAGAAGCGCGACCGTCATCGGGATCGCGATGGCACCGCCGAGGAGCTGCGTCGACCAGCCGGAGAGCTGTTTCAGCACCGTCGGCATCCAGAAATAGAAGCCCCAGAAACCAACAACCCAGAGAAAATAGATGAGGCAGAGACGAAGGACTTTCGGATCTTTGAACGCCTGCAGGACGGTGTACTTCTTCTTGTTCTGCATGGCAGCTTTTTCGTCTTCATAGGCTTTCGTGAGATACGCTTTTTCTGCATCCGTGAGCCAGCCGACCTGGTCGGGACGGTCTTTGATGCCGAAGAAGAACAGGACGGAGAACAGCAGGGCCGGAACGGCCTCGATGATGAAGAGCTCCTGCCAGCCGTGCATGCCGAAGAACGACGTCTGAAGGAGAACCCCCGAAAGCGGTGCGCCGATGATGTTCGCGAGGAGCAGCGAGCCGAGCATCAGGCTCGTGGCGCGTGCGCGCTCGCGGCCCGTGAACCAGCGCGGGAACAGCACGGAGTAGATGACAGGATAGAGGCTCGCCTCCGATGCGCCGAGCAGGAAGCGGTAGAGGTAGAACTCCGTCTGCGAATGCATGAACGCCATGAGCACGCAGACAAGGCCCCAGGTGAACATGATGCGCGCAATCCATTTCGTCGCCGAGAACCGCGCCGCGACGAGCGAGCCCGGAATCTCGAGGAGCAGATAGCCCGCGAAGAAGATGCCGGCGCCCGCGCCGTAGATTTCCGGCGTGAGCCAGCCGAGGTCGGCTTTCATCGTCAGCGCCGCATACGAAATGTTGACGCGGTCAAGGCACGCGATGATCGAGACGAGGAAGACCGGGAAGATGATCCGGAGATCCCGCTTGCGCTTGAGAGCTTGCATGTCCACTTGTTGTTCCATGATGATTCCTCCTATGGAATATGATGAAAAATAAATGCCAAGGAAATAAAAAACGTCCGTCCCCTCGAAAGGGACGGACGTCTGTTTCCGTGTTACCACCCAATTTCCTGCGGCGACAATGCCACAGGCACTCTGCTACGTACTATCATACGCGTCCCCTGTAACGTAGGGATGACGTCTTGGCTTACCGATCTGTTCAGCCGCGCTCCTCAAGGAGGATTTTCGCTCCCGTCTCCGCTGCCATCTCTCAGCAAACGATGGCTCTCTGTGAGTTTTGATCGAGAGGTACTCTTTCCTATCATCGGATGTTTCATGTGGAGGCTTGTTACATGTTTACAAGTTTCTGTAACTTGCCGTTGGGAATAATATACGCTTATTGTGGAGGAATGTCAAGCGAGGTATAGAAATTTTTTGTAAAGTTGTTAGGTCGCGGCTTCCTACTACCCTCTCCACCGCTTCGCGGTCCCCCTCTCCCAGAGGGAGAGGCTGGCAAACAAAGTTACATCAGATAGCGGACGTAGACATAGACCGTCGAAAGAAGGATCGTCAGGATCATGATGGGGAAGCCGACCCAGAGGTACTTGAGGAACGTGATCTTGACGCCGCGCTCGGCCGCGAGGCCGGCGACGATGAGGTTCGCCGACGCGCCGACGAGCGTGCCGTTGCCGCCGAGGCAGGCACCGAGCGCGAGGCTCCACCAGACCGGGTCGAGATTCGAGACGCCCATGGCGCCCATGTTCTGGATGAGCGGAATCATCGTCGCGACGAACGGGATGTTGTCGAGCACGGACGAGACGATGGCCGAAAGCCAGAGCACGAGAAGCGACGTCGTCGTGACATCGCCACCCGTCAGCTCGATGGCCATCGTCGCAAGGTCATGGATGATGCCCGTCTCGACGAGGCCGCCGACGGCGATGAACAGGCCGATGAAGAAGAAGATCGTCGCCCACTCGACGGACTTCATCGTCTTTTCCACAAGACTGGCGCTGCCGCCTGCGAGGAGCAGCAGCAGGAAGCCGCCGCCGAGCGCGATCAGCGAGGACTCGAGGCCGAGCATCGAGTGCGTGAAGAAACCGAGGATCGTGAGGCCGAGCGCGAACAGCGATTTGCCGAGCAGCTTGTGATCTTTGATGCATTTGCCGGCATCCATGGCCATGACTTCGGACTGCAGTTCCGGCTTCGTGTGGAGCTGCTTGCGGTAGAGCGCCTCCATGATGAACATGACGACAAAGAGGTCGAAGAACGCGATTGGCGCGAGGTTTTCAATGAACATCATGAACGTGAGCTCGGGTGCCGCGCTGCCAATCATGATGTTCGGCGGGTCGCCGATGAGCGTCGCCGTGCCGCCGATGTTCGACGCAATGATCTGCGTCAAGAGGAACGGCATCGGCGAGATATGGAGCTTCTGCGTGATGGAAAACGTCACAGGCACCATGAGCAGCACCGTCGTGACATTGTCGAGGAATCCTGAGAACACGGCCGTGATGAGGCCGAGGTAGATGAGGATGCGGCGCGGTTCCGCCTTTGCCTTCTGTGCTGCCCAGACGGCGACGAAGTCGAAGAGCCCCGTGTGGCTCGTGACGCCGACGAGGATCATCATGCCGACGAGCAGGCCGAGCGTGTTGAAATCGACGTGGTGCAGCGCCGTGTCCATGTCCAGCACGCCGACATAGAGCATGACGAGCGCGCCGAGCCCTGCCGCGACCGTCCGGTGGATCTTCTCCGAGACGATGACGACATACATGAGGATGAATACGATTCCTGCCAAGACTTCCATGGAAAGACCTCCTATGAATTGGGTTTGAGCGGCCTCCATCTCCTTTAGCTGAAGAAAGGCGAAGCCTGTTTGTGACCAGTCTCCGCCTTGAGGTACCCGCTTTTTGTTTGTTGTCTTATTTTACCATGAAATCCGTATTCTTGGCAAGTGTTTCATACGGCCCAGCTCAAAGATTTTCGAGCAGCTTGATTTCGTGCTTCATGAGGTAGGTCTCTTTCGAGGGCATGCGGCCGTTCACGAGGCGCTCGAACGCGAGCTCCATCGCGCGGTGGCCCTGCCGGTAGGGGTGCTGGTAGAGCACGGCCTTGATAATGCCCTTTTTCATCATCTCGACCGTGGAGGGGACGCTGTCGAATGCGATGACGATGGGCCGGTGCGCCTCGGAAAGCTCCATGACGGCGCGGCAGGCGCCATAGACGCCGCCCGCGACGAGGAAGAGCGCCGTGATTTCCGGGTGCATGCGCAGCATCTCCTTCGTGCGCTCGAACGAAGTGAATTCATCGTCCTCGTTCTCGATGACGGCTGCGATATGCAGCCCTGGCACTTGACGCATACGTTTCCGGAAGCCCGCAAGCCGTGCGCGATGACCGCTGATTTTCTGGCTGCCGAGCACAACGCCGATTTCAGCGTTGCCGCCCGCGAATGCTTCGAGGAGCGCACACGCCGTAACGCCGCCATTCTCATAATCACTGCCGACATAGCACTGGCGCTTCGAGCCCGTCAGGTCGCCATTGACCGTGATGACAAACTTTCCTTCATCGACGAGGCGATTGACGGCGGCACGAATCTCATCATCATCGATAGGGTCGATGATGATGGCATCTGCATTCCGCGATGCGCCTTCCAGCAAGGCGAGCTCGCCTGCAGGATCATATCCCTTGATCGTATGAAGATGCATCGTGAAACCATAGATCTTGTAGCTTTCTTCTGCCTCCTCAATGCCCCGGATGACTTCATCAAAAAACGGATTGCCCTCGCTCGGCAGGATCACCGACACTTTCGGCTGTGTCTTGCGCGCCGAAAGCGCCTTGGCCGCCGGGTTTGGCTCATAGCCAAGTTCCTTGGCGGCACGGCGGATGCTTTCTGCCGTTTCCTTGCTCACCCGGCCGCGGCCATGCAGCACGCGGTCGACTGTCCCACGCGACACGCCACAGATTTCCGCAATCTTCTTCATCGTCACCATAGGCAGCACCTTCCACTTCCCCGCCATTCTTCCTATGCACGCATTTTACCAAATCCGACGGAAAAGGTAAAGATTTTCGACTCACATATGCACGTCAGAGCATGAGGTTCTCGCCGACGAGCCCGATAAACGCGCCGTCTTTGTCGAGGCCGCTTTCCGGGTGTGCGATGAGCCATTTGTTGTTCGCAAACAGCAGACGGTCTTCTCCTGCCCCGCGTCCTTTTTGCACGAGCGCCTCATTCGTGCCTTTCGGCAGCACGACGCCGCAGCGGAATTCCTGCCCCGGCTTTGCGCTGATGGGCGCAAAATGCAGCGTCGTCGCGTAGAGCTCGACGGCCGTGCCAGCAGGCACGAAGAATGTTTCGATGCGCTTCGTCTCATAACGCAGCGTCTCCGGGTCGATGTCAGGCTCTCGGCCGAGCATGAGGTAGAGGTCGGTCGCCGCGATGTCGATTTCCGACGAGCGATGATACTCGACGGCATTGAGCTTGCGGTTGCGGCCGCTGCAGTGGCCGAACTCGATCGGCAGCTCGCCGAAGACCTTGTCACGGAGCTCTGCAAAGAGCGGCAGCGCCTCGAACGCCGGCGTCGACGGATCGTACATGGTTCCTTCTTCCGGCAGCTTGATGGCTTCGATTGCCTTCTGAAATTCCTTTGCGTCGAGTTTCAGTACGCGCCCATATGGACGAAATTGTGAATCCTTCACGGAAAGCATGGATGTTCCTCCTCCGTTATTTCTTTGACTGGTTGTAGATATCGAATGCGACAGCTGCGAGAAGCACGAGGCCCTTGATCATCTGCTGCCAGTCGATGCCGATGCCGAGGATGCTCATGCCGTTGTTCAGCGTGCCCATGACAAGGCCGCCGACGACAGCGCCGACAATCGTGCCGATGCCGCCCGTCGCGGACGCACCGCCGATGTAGCACGCAGCAATCGCATCGAGCTCGAACGACATGCCGGCAGACGGTGCCGCACAGTTCAGACGTGCCGAGAACACGAGACCGGCAACGGCCGCCATCAGACCCATGTTCACGAAGACGAGGAAGCGCACCCATTTCGTCTTGATGCCGGAGAGGCGCGTCGCCGCCTCATTGCCACCGAGCGCGTAGATGTGACGGCCGATGACCATGCGGTTCGTGATGAACGAGTAGATGGCGATGAGCGCTGCGAGCAGGATGAGGATGAGCGGCAGGCCTTTGAACTGCGTGAACCAGTATGCAGCGAACATCGTGACGACGACGACGATTGCGACGCGCACCATGAGCATCGTCTTCGTGCCGGCCGGAAGGCCGTATTTGACTTTCTGGCGATAGTTGTGGACGAACATATACGCGCCGAGCGCCGCGACGAGTGCGCCGACCATCATCGTGCTGCCCGGGATCGCCGCGAAGAGCGGAATGTCGACGAGGAATTTCTGGGCGATGAACTGATAAGAATCCGGGAATGGCGACAGCGTGTTGCCGTCGAGGATGACCATCGTCATGCCGCGGAAGATCAGCATGCCGGCGAGCGTGACGATGAACGACGGCACGCGCACGAACGCGATCCAGAATCCCTGCCACGCGCCGACAAGCAGGCCGAACGCGAGGCAGACGGCGACGGTCAGCGGCACGGACATGCCGTTCGTCACGATCATCGTCGCCGAAATCGCACCGACGACGGCGAGCACGGAGCCGACGGAGAGGTCGATGTCGCCCGTCAGGATGCACGGCAGCATGCCGATGGCGAGGATGAGGATGTAGCTGTTCTGCATGATGAGCTTCGAGACGTTCATCGGGGCGAGCAGCACGCCATCCGTGAGGAACTGGAAAAGGATCGCGATGAAGATGAGTGCGACGAACATCGCATATTTCTGCACGAAGGTCGCGACGGACGTTTTGGTGAGCAGCGGCGAGCCCTGGAGCTCTGCCGCCTGTGCGTTCTGTGTCATGGGAAAACCTCCTGTTCTATGGCGCCTGAAAGCGCCGGGCGAATCAGCTGACTTTTTGCGCGGACGCTGCCGCATTCGCATCCATGATGCACTTCATGATGGCTTCCTGGGACGCTTGCTCTTTCGTGAGCTCGCCGACGAAACGACCTTCGTTCATGACGTAGATGCGGTCGGAGACGCCGAGCACTTCCGGCATTTCCGAGGAGATGACGATGACGGACTTGCCCTTTTTCGCGAGCTCGTTGATGATGCAATAGATTTCGTACTTCGCGCCGACATCGATGCCGCGCGTCGGCTCGTCGAGGATCAGGATGTCCGGGTCGGCGTAGATCCAGCGCGCAAGCATGACCTTCTGCTGGTTGCCGCCCGAAAGGTTGCGAGTCTTCTGGAAAATGCCCGGCGCTTTGATCTTCAGACGTTTCATGTAATCTTCGGCGACGCAGACTTCCTGGTTCTCGTCAATGACGCCGCCCTTCGCGAGGCGGCCGATGGTCGGCAGCGTGATGTTCTCGCGGATGCTCTCCATGAGCACGAGGCCATTGCCCTTGCGGTCTTCCGTCGCATAGGCGATGCCGTTCTCAATGGCTTGGGCCACGCTCTTCAGCTGGAGCTCCTTGCCATCTTTGAACACATGCCCGCTGATGCTGCGCCCGTATGCGCGGCCGAACAAGCTCATCGCGAGTTCCGTGCGGCCCGCGCCCATGAGGCCGGCGATGCCGACAACTTCGCCGCGCCGCACATGGAAGTCCACGTGATCCACCACGAGCTTCCCAGCAACGTACGGTGACCAGACCGTCCAGTCCTTCACCTCGAAACACGTCTCTCCGATCGTCGTGCCCGGCAGGCGCTCCGGATAGCGGTTCGTGATTTCGCGGCCGACCATGCCTTTGATGATGCGGTCTTCCGTGATTTCGTCTGTGCCCTTCGTCAGCGTCTCGATTGTCCTGCCATCGCGGATGATGGTGATGCGGTCTGCAATCTTCGTAATCTCATTGAGCTTGTGCGAAATGATGATGGCGGTAATCTTCAAATTTTCCCGCAGTTCGAGGATGAGGTTCAGAAGCTTTTCGCTGTCCTCGTCATTGAGCGACGCCGTCGGCTCATCAAGGATCAGGAGCCGCACGTCTTTCGCAAGCGCTTTCGCAATCTCGATGAGCTGCTGCTGGCCGACGCCGAGCTTGTTGACCGGGATGCCCGGCGAGACGTCGAGGCCGATGCGCTTCATGAGCGCGACGGCTTTCTGGTGGCATTCCTCCCAATTCATGATGCCGTGGCTCTCGCATTCGTTGCCGAGGAACATGTTCTCCATGACGGAGAGATACGGCACGAGCGCGAGCTCTTGATGGATGATGACGATGCCGCGCTTCTCGCTGTCACGGATGGTCTGGAACTTGCACGGCTGGCCGTCGTAAACGATGTCGCCCTCATACGTCCCGTACGGGTAGATGCCCGAAAGGACGTTCATGAGCGTCGACTTGCCGGCGCCGTTCTCGCCGCAGAGCGCGTGAATCGAGCCTTCTTCCACTTCGAGGTTCACGTGATCGAGCGCGCGCACGCCGCCCGGAAATTCTTTGATGATGTCCTTCATTTCCAGAAGGTTCTTTGCCATACCTGCACCTTCTTCCTGATACTGCGCGGCGGCGCAGTCGCCTGCGCCGCCAGCAGCACCATGCAAGAGAAATCAAAATCCATGCGAAACTGTCTTGTCATCGCAGGGACGATCACTGAAGCTGCGACTCCTCATAGTAACCGGAATCGATCAGGAGCTTCTTGTAGTTGCTCTTGTCGACGAACTGCGGCTGCAGGAGGTACGACGGCACGACTTTCACGCCGTTGTTGTAGCTCGACGTATCGTTGACTTCCGGTGTCTCGCCCGCGATGATGGCGTTGACCATCTTCACGACCTGGTCGGCAAGCGCACGCGTGTCCTTGAAGACGGACATGGACTGCTCGCCGCCGATGATGGCTTTGACGTTCGGCAGATTGGAATCCTGCCCCGTGACAATCGGCATGTGGCCGGCGCTGTAGCCTGCGGATTTCAAAGCGGACTGCACGCCGAGCGACGTAGAATCATTCGAGCAGAGGACGGCATCCACTTTTGCATCCGTGTAGTATGTCGTCAGGATGTTGTCCATGCGTTCCTGCGCCTTTGCTTCATCCCAGTTCGGCGTCGCGCACTGCTCGCGCGTCGTCTGGCCGCTCTTGACGACGAGCTGGCCTTTGTCGATGTACGGCTGCAGGACGTCCATTGCGCCCTTGAAGAAGAACACAACGTTGTTGTCATCCAGAGGACCCGTCGTGATCTCGAAGTTGTACGGGCCTTTCCCTTCTTTCAAGCCGAGTTTTTCCTCGATATACTGGCCTTGAATCTTGCCGACGCCGTAGTTGTCGAACGTCGCATAGTACGAGACCGCATCCGTGTTCATGATGAGGCGGTCATACGAAATGACCTGGCAGCCCGCCGCTTTCGCCTCGTCGAGCACGGACGAGAGGCTGCCGCCGTCGATGGCACCGACGACGATGACCTTGCAGCCCTTCGTGACCATGTTCTCGATCTGCGAGACCTGCGTCTCGATCTTGTTCTCTGCGAACTGCAGGTCGACATCGTAGCCTTCCTCTTTCAGTTTCTTCTCCATGTTCGCGCCGTCCTGATTCCAGCGCTGCAGCGACTTCGTCGGCATCGAAACGCCAATCTTCACGCCCTTGTGCGAAGCTTCCCCGCTTCCACCCGAGGCGCTGCCGCCGCCACCGCCGCAGCCCGCGAAGAACGCGGACACGACGAGCGCCATGCAGAATGCCAAGACTTTCGTGAGCTTTGAAACTTTCATCTGTCTGACCCCCTGTGAAAAACATGTGTAAAAAATAGCTTCTATGCTTTGCCAGCTGGACGCAGTCCCTCACGCAGCTTTCTTGCAGCGATCTCCCTCAGAGCGTCGCAAGCTCCTTGTAGCAGTCCTGCAGCTGGCGGTAAAGCCGCTGATAAAGGTGATGGCCGCGTGCGTAGTACGCTTTCGCTTCTGCATCAGGCGAGACCGTCGTCTTCTTCTCAATGAACGCACGGCACGCCGTCGGCACATCCTGGAAAATGCCCGTGCCGACGCCTGCGAGAATTGCAACGCCGAGCGCCGGCCCTTCTTCGCTCGTGATTGTCGAGACGTTGCAGCCGAACATGTCGGCGAGCATCTGCCGCCAGATCGGGCTCTTTGCGCCGCCGCCGCACGCCATCATTTCGTCGATGCCGACCTGCATCTCGCAGAGCACCTGCAAGCAGTCCGTCAGGGAGTAGCTCACGCCTTCCATAACAGCCCGCAGGAGATCCGCCTGCGTGTGGATGGCCGAAAGACCGAAGAACACGCCGCGGCAATCCGGATCGAGATGCGGCGTGCGCTCGCCCATGAGATACGGCAGATAAAGGAGGCGGCGGCTGCCGCGCGGCACGTCCGCCACGTCCTTGTTGATGAGGTCGTAAACGTCGCAGCCCTGCTGCTCCGCCTCGGCGCGATAACGGTCGGCAATCTGGTCTTTCGCCCATTTCAGCGAGAGGCCGGCGGCCTGCGTCACCCCCATGACGTGCCAGCAGCCCGGCACGGCACAGCAGAACGTGTGGACGCGGCCTTCCGGGTCGATGCGCGGCGTGCTCGTATGCGCGAAGACGACGCCGCTCGTGCCGATCGTCGTGAACGCCTTGCCGTCTTCGACGATGCCCGTGCCGACGGCTGCAGCCGCATTGTCGCCTGCGCCGCCGACGACCGGCGTCCCCGCGCAGAGCCCGCTCTTTCTCGCAAATGCTTCGTGCACTCTGCCTGCAATATCTGGCGATTCGTACACTTTGGCAAGCATTGCTTCGTCGATATCGAGGATCCGCAGGAGTTCCTTTGACCAGCAGCGATGCGGCACGTCAAGCAGCTGCATGCCGCTCGCATCGGAGACCTCCGTCGCATATGCGCCCGTCATCTTGAAACGGACGTAATCTTTCGGCAAGAGAATGTGCCGGCATTTTGCGTAGATTTCTGGCTCGTGGTTGCGAACCCAGAGGATTTTCGATGCCGTGAACCCCGTCAGTGCCGGATTCGCCGTAATGGCGATGAGTTTCTCGCGGCCGACACGCTCCGTGATTTCTCTGCATTCCTTGCCCGTACGCTGATCGCACCAGATGATGGCCGGCCGCAAAACCTCGTTTTCTTCGTCAAGCATGACAAGGCCGTGCATTTGCCCAGAAAGTCCGATGCCAGCAACATCATGAGGATCGATTCCTGACTGTTCCAGCACCGAACGGATGGTCTCCGCTGTCGCCTCATACCAATCCTCCGGTTGCTGCTCCGCCCAGCCGTTTTCCGGCTGAGACAGCGGATAGGCTTTCGACGATGAAGCTTTTACATGCAGCTCTTCATCGAACAGCACGGTCTTCGTCGCCGATGTGCCGAGATCTACGCCGATCAGATATCTCATTTCTCTTCCTCCACACAACGCGTGCATGAGAACGCCTTATATATTGCGTGCTCATGCACACTTTTCTGTCTGGCAATAATATATCACACGATGAACTGCGCGTCAACAGGAAAATCTATAAAAATTTTACTTTTATTTTATCTACTTTCTTTTTATTTTGTTGATATTTTTCTCTTTTATTGAAAATATTTTCATTGTTCACGTTTTCTTTTAATTATCGCAATACAAAATCATTGAAAACAGAGTTGACAACGATTTTGCTGCGTGCTATGATTTTCGCAAAGGTAAGCGTTCATGTGCACGCTAAACTTTCCGAACGTTTGGAATCACTTGGCGCGCCACGTGTATATCCAAAGGAGTGCTTTTCATGACGATGCAAAACATCCCCCATGTCAAATGCGGCATCCTCTCCGTGAGCCGTGACTGCTTCATCATCTCGCTGTCCGAGAACCGCCGCAAGGCCATTGTCGATGCCTACAAAAAATACGGCGAGCTCTATGAAGTGAAGAAGACGATCGAGAACGAGACGGACATGCTCGAAGCTGTCAAAGAAGCGAAAGACGCTGGCTGCAACGCGCTCGTCGTCTTCCTCGGCAACTTCGGCCCGGAGACGCCGGAGACGCTCGTCGCAAAAGAGTTCGACGGCCCGGTCATGTACGTCGCCGCTGCTGAGGAAACGGGCAAGAACCTCATCAATGGCCGCGGCGATGCCTACTGCGGCATGCTGAACTGCTCGTACAACCTCGGCCTGCGTCATCTCAAGGCATTCATCCCCGAGTACCCGGTCGGCACGGCAGACGACCTCGCGAAAATGATTTCCGAGTTCCAGCCCGTCGCGCGTGCGCTGCTCGGCCTCAAGAATCTCAAGATCATCACGTTCGGCCCGCGCCCGCAGGACTTCTTCGCCTGCAACGCGCCGATTGCTCCGCTCTATGACCTCGGCGTCGAAGTCGAAGAGAACTCCGAGCTCGACCTGCTCGTCTCGTACCGCGCCCACAAGGATGACCCGCGTATCAAAGAAGTCACGGAAGATATGGCGAAAGAACTCGGCAAGGAAGGCAATCCATATCCTGACCTGCTGCCGCGCATGGCACAGTACGAGCTCACGCTGCTCGACTGGATGGAGCAGCACAAGGGCGCACGCAAGTACGTTGCCTTTGCAAATAAGTGCTGGCCGGCCTTCCCGAGCGAGTTCGGTTTCGAGCCGTGCTACGTCAACAGCCGCCTCGTCTCGCGCGGCATCCCCGTCGCCTGCGAAGTCGACATCTATGGCGCGCTCTCCGAGTACATCGGCCTCTGCGTCTCGGGCGACGCCGTCACGCTCCTCGACATCAACAACTCCGTGCCGCGCGATCTCTTTGAAGAGCACATCAAGGGCACGAAGGACTATACGCTCGAAGACACGTTCATGGGCTTCCACTGCGGCAACACACCGCTCTGCAAGCTCAAGAAGGGCGGCGTGAAGTATCAGCTCATCCAGAACCGCCTGCTCGAAGGCGGCAAGACACCAGACATCACGCGCGGCACGCTCGAAGGCGACATCGCTTCCGGCGACATCACATTCTACCGTCTCCAGAGCACGGCCG
>OMZR01000121.1 GCA_900315575.1 uncultured Veillonellaceae bacterium | reverse complement strand
CATGACGGCGGAGTCCGCCGGGAAGATGCTCGTGAGCAGGTAGCCTGCCATGAGCCCCGTGCCGATCGCGAGGATCGGCGTCCAGGCGATCCAGTTGCACCAGACGGAGAGCGGCGCGATGAACTTGCTGTACGGCATCCAGCCGATCGAGCCATAGATGGAGGCGCCGCCCGACTTGTTCGGGAACAGGCCGGAGATTTCCGCGTATGTGAATGCCTGCAGGAAGCCCATGAGCACGGACAGCGTCCAGACGAGGTGCGACGGCGTGCCGACCTGATTGGCGAGAGCGCCGATCGAGAACAGGACAAGCGCCGGGACGCCGCTCGCGATGAAGAAGACATCGACCCACGAAAGCGAACGCTTCATGGTATTGACATGATGTCCGCGAATCGTTGATTCCATCGGAGCAGCAGAGCCCGTGGAGCCCACAGGCGGGCGCAGCAACAGATCACTCATAGCAAAAACCTCCTAACTCCCTCACAAAAATCCAAAAGCAAAAGCCTCCACGAAGGAACGAATCATGTCCTTCATGGAGGCTTCGATGCCCTATCAATTTGGTTTATGGTAAGTATAGCACCCTCTTCCGATGGAAACAATGAACATCTTGAACAAAATTTCAGGATTTTTTTGTGGATAAACTCCAAACGTGTGACAGATGGTCTCGTACTGCGCAAAAGATGTTCAGGAGATTGCGGCTTTCGTCTCTGCATCCGCGCCATCTTCAGTCGCGGCCGGCAACGCATCGGCGAGCAGCTCGGAGATGTCCTTGACGGCGAGCGTCTTTTCCATGCCTTCCGTCTTCACGGCATCGTCGAACATCGCGAGGCAGTACGGGCAGGCGACGGCGAGCACGTCAGGGTGCGCGCTCACGCAGATTTCCTTGAGGCGGATGGAGCTGATCTTCTCCTTTTCCTCGACATTGAACCAGGCGTTGCCGCCGCCCGCGCCGCAGCAGAAGCTCTTGTCGCCATGCTTCTCTGGTTCGACAAGCGTCGCGCCGGGGAGTTTCTGGATGACGTCGCGCGGAGCATCGTAGATGCCGTTGAAGCGGCCGAGGTTGCAGGGATCGTGATACGCGATGTGCGCGAGCTTCGCGTCCTTCGTTTCGAGCAGCAGCTTCCCTTCTTTGAGCAGCTGTGCGAGGAGCTCCGCGTGATGGATGACATTGAGCTCGAGGCCGAAGTCGCGATACTCATGCTTCAGGGTGTTATAGCAATGCGGGCAGCTCGTGATGAACGTCTTGTCCGCATACGGTTCGAGATAGGCCACGTTTTCGGCGGCCAGCAGCTGGAAACGGCCTTCTTCACCGAGGCGCTTGACGACCTCGCCGCAGCATTTCTCATCCGCGAGAATGGCGAAGTTGATGCCGGCAGCCTTGAGGAGCCGCAACGTCGCGAGCGTGACTTCCTGGTTGCGAATGCCATAGGCGCCCGCACAGCCGATCCAGTAGATGTAGTCGGCGTCGGGATTTTCCTCGATGTCGGGGATGCCCTTGTCGAGCAGCCACTCCGTGCGCTCATACGACGGCAGGCCATAGGGGTTGCCATTGCGCTCGACGGCTTCGAGGAGCGTCGCCTGCTTGTCCTTGACGCGGCCCTCGGAAAAGAGATGGCGGCGGAGATCCAGCAGGTATTCGACATGATGGATGGAGGCCGGGCATTCTTCCATGCAGGCACCGCAGTTGACGCAGGACCATGCAGCTTCTTCCGTCAGCACGCCCTCGGCGAAGACATCTTCTGCTTCCCCCAAGTTTTCTTCTTCTTCGCCATCGAGGATCAGGTCGCTCGCCTCTGCCCGCTTCATGAGGGCGGGGGCCGGGGCGCCCGCCGCCAGCGAATGCTTGAGCCCCTGGATCAGCAGGCGCGGAGAGAGTTTGCGCCCAGCCGCATGAGCCGGGCAGACGCTTTCGCAGCGGCCGCAGTTCGCGCAGGCGTCGATGGCAAACTTGCGCTTCCAATCGATTTCCTGCACTTTGGCAAAGCCCATGACGGGCTCCGGCTCTTCTTCGCCAGTTTCTTCCGCGCTTTCCTCGTCTTCTGCCATGTCCATGAGGTTGAACGGCATGGAAAGCTTCGCTTTCTGGGCGCCGACGGGCTCGAGGAAGAGATTGACGGGAATCGCAAGAATATGGTAGAGCTTCGTGAATGGCACGAGCGCGATCATCGTGAGCGCAGCGAAAAGGTGCGTCCACCAGAGCGCCGGATAGATGGAGGGCACGGCAGCCGCCGGTACGAAAGCGGCCACGGCACTGCCGACGTACGACCAGTAGCCCCAGGGCACGGGGTGCGCCGCGAGGCGCATGCCCTCGAGCAGCAGGCCCGTCGCGCCGATGAAGAGCAGCAGTCCCAGGACGGCGTACGATTCTGCTGAATTTTCGAGGTAGTCGGGCTTCGCGAAGAGCCGCCGCCCGAGCGCCGCGAGGCAGCCTGCGACGAACGCGAGCGCCGCCGTGTCGAGCGCGAACTCGAACGCGAAGTAGACGCCGTTCTTGAGGAACATCAGCCCGAGCTTTCCCAAAAGATCCTGCTGGAGCGCAACGGTCATCGTGCCGAGCGTCAGCACGAGCATCGCGAAGAAGATGCCTCCGTGGAATACGCCGGCAAACGGGCGGCGCAGGACTTTCTTCTGCAGGCCCTCACTTCGTTCCAGGCATCCCTGAGGCTCACGCCATAGCGCTGGAACCGCCAATAACATCCATAGACCATGCAGCCGATGAAGAGGATCGAGAGCGGATAGATGATCGCTCCCGCGCCTGCCGGCATGAATGGCAGGAATTCTCTCACTGCATCCATAAAGGTCACCGCCCTCCTGCTGTGTGTTTCAGCCGCCGATTGCCTGTTCGAGTGCCGGCACGACTTCGTAGATGTCTCCGACGATGCCGTAGTCCGCGAACTGGAAGATCGGCGCGTTCTTATTGCTGTTGACGGCCACGATGACTTTTGCGTCCTTCATGCCCGCGAAATGCTGGATGGCGCCCGAGATGCCGAGCGCGATGTAGAGGTCGGGCTTGACGATGGCGCCCGTGATGCCGACCTGGTGCTCCTGCGGCAGCCACTTGAGCTCCTCGGCAATCGGACGCGAGCATCCGATCTCGGCGCCGAGTCCTTTCGCGAGCGTTTCGACCTCGCCGATGTCCTCTTTCTTCGCGAGGCCGCGGCCGAACGAGACGATGCGCTTCGCCTTCGTGAGATCGACGGTCTTCGCGAGCGGCTCGCTCTTGACGAGCTCCTTGTCGTAGCCGGCATCCTCGCCCGCCGTCGCCGAGACTTCGCCATAAGCGCTGTCGCCCTCAGCACCAGCGAGCGCCGAAAGTGCGATCGTCAGCACGGCAGGCTTTGCTTCAAAGGCGAATTCGCCGACCGCGACGCCGCCGTAGATGGCGCGCTTGGCCGTCAGGCTGCCGCCACTCTCCTGGACGGAAAGCGCCTCCGTCACGCACCCGGCATCGAGAATCTCGGCCGCGCGTGCCGCGACTTCGTTGCCTTTCTTCGAGGCGGCGGCGACGATGACGTCGGCATCGACCTCGCCGGACGTGGCCGCAAGAGCCTCTGCTTCGACTTCGGGCAGTGCGCCGCCCGAAAGCAGCGCCGCCGGCGGGCCGCCCGCAATCGGGGCCGCGACGATGGCGAGGGCTTTCGCTTCCTCGGCATCCGCTGCATAGATCAAAACCTTGCTCATTTACATCACCTTCTCTTCCTGCAGATACTTCACGAGAGAGGCTGCTGCCTCGGAGGCCGTGCCATCGATCATGATGTTCTTGCGCTCCTGCTCGGGGATTTCATAGCCGAGCATCTTGACTTTCGGCGTCTCGAGCACGCTGTCGTCGAGGCCGAGATCGGCGAGCTTGACGTTCTTGATGCGGCTCGTGCGGACTTTCATGATTTGGATGGCCGTCGGCAGGCGCGGCACGTTGATGGCGCTCGAAATCGTCAAGAGCGCCGGCGTCGCGCCTTTCAGCGTCTCGGCCGTGTCCTCGAGCGTGCTCTCGGCCACGTAGCCGCCGTCCTGCGCCGAGAGCTTCGTGACGTAGCTGACGTGCGGCAGGTGCAAGCGCTCGGCGATGCGCGCGCCCGTCTGGCTGTTGTAGCCGTCTTCGGAGACTTCGCCGCAGAGGACGAGGTCGACGGGCTCGAGCTTCTCAATCATCTTCGAGAGGATCAGCGAAGCCTGCGCCGTATCGAGCTGCTGGCGCGGGGAAATCTGGAGCAGGTACGCATCGTCCGCACCCATCGCGAGCGCTTCCTTCAGCGTTTTCTGGGCGTCACGCGGGCCGATCGTGACGAGGGAGACCGTCGCCCCGAGCTCTTTCTTGAGCTTTACCGCCTCTTCGACGGCGTTCTTGTCATAGTCGTTGATCTTCGTGGAGAGCCCGCGCAGGACGAGCTCGTTCGTCTTCTTGTCGACGTGGATTTCCGTGCTGTCCACGACGTGCTTGACACAGACGACGATGTGCATGGCAGACACCTCCTGTCAGCTCTCGAGTTCTTCTTTCGTGTAGCCCGGCAGGCAGCGGCCGGCTTCCTGCTTGTGCATCCACGTCAGGTACATCATCTTGTCCTGCATGATCTTCTGGATGGCCGCATCGTTCATGACCTGCTGATGGATGTAGCCCGTCATTCTCCACGGCTCGACTTCATAATGATCGGATTTCTTGATAACTTTCTCTGCCATGATGCATTACACCTCAATTCCCATGCAATAAGCGACGACTTCGAGGATGTGAACCGGCTCGATGTTAATGCCGGACTTCGTCTTCGTCTCAGCGAACATATCTTTGCAGTGCGGGCACGCGACGAGCAGCACCTCGGCACCGACATCGTTGGCGTGCTTCAGGCGGCGCACGCCAATCTTATAAGAAACGTCCGGCAGCGCCTTGCGGAACGCGCTCGAGACGCCATTGCCGCAGCAGTACTTCCACTGGAGCACCGGGTCTTCGATCTCGGCATGCGTGCCCGGCAGGGCTGCGATGATCTCGCGCGGCGCCTTGTAGTTGCCGCAGAGCTTGTTGAGGCTGCACGGATCGTGGAACGTCACTTTCTTGTTGTACGGCTTGACGAACTTGATCGTGCCGGCCTTGATGAGGTCGTTGACGTAGTCCGTGATGAAGACGACGTTGAACGGCAGCTCGCCGACATAGCGCGGATATTCCTTGATGAAATAGGAATACTCATGCGGGTTGACGACGATGACGGTCTTTGCGCCTGCTTCCTTGAGCGCCTCGACGTTCTTCTTCGCTTCATCAACCCAGGCGGCCTCATCCGTCTCGTAGAGTTCGCCCGTCGTGATGTGCGGATGCTTCAGGATGCCGAACTTCACACCGGCCGCCTTGAGGATCTTCGCCGCCGCGATCGGCACTTCGCGCGTCTGGAACGCATTGTAGTAATCGACGAACATCATCGTCTCGCCCTCGAACGGCAGATCGAGGCCGGCTGCCCAGCTCGTGAGGTCTTCGTCCGGGCCTGCGTCGTGCGCCTTGAAGTCGTCGATGGTCTTCTGGACTTCTTCGAAGCCGTCATAGTCGATGCCCTGCGCATGGAGGTCGCGGCGCATCTTGCGGACGAGGTCGACCGTCGTCGTCGTGACGCGGTAGAAATCGCCGCCGAACATCGTGTTCGGACACTTGAGCTCGCACTGGCCGCACTCGAGGCAGTGGATGTAGGCGTTCTTCATCTCGGAGAGGTCACCATTGCCGCGCGATAGCGCGAGGAGGCCCGTGTGATAGCCGTACGACGTGTAGGATTCGTTGCCCTCTTCGACGTAGTCCGGGCACCATTCACGGCAGAACTTATGGCGGCATGCAAAGACGTTGTAGCAGTCTTTCGAAGCAGCCGGCATCATTGAAGATGTTGTCGTACTTGTCGACGTACTTCTTGACGATCTTGTGGAGGCCGTGCGTGAATTCCGGCAGTTCGCTGTGGATCATGCAGTTGTCCTCGCAGTGCCACGACATCGTGACGACCTGGCCCTGCCCGTCGCGGCAGTGCACGGCGAGATGATAGCGGTCATGGCGTGTCGCCCAGTCGCCCCAGGCCTGCTCTTCGCCGAGGTACGTGCCCTTCATCTTCTTCATGATGCCGAGAATCTTCTTGCGGGCCGCGAGCACCTCGCCTTCCGTGCCGGCGAACGTCGCCATGACGACGCACTTGACGGATTCCGGCAGCGGGATGAACGCTTCATCATCGCGGCGCAGGAAGTCGATTTTCTCGTCGTCGAACATGATGTAGTTGACGGCACACTTGACGCCCGAGATGCCGATCTGATACAGCGCGTTGTACGCTTCTTCGTAGCTTGCGAAGCCGTAGTACGACGGGAACTCGACTTCCGGCTTCGGGCAGCAGTCGAGCACGGCCTCCGTCACGACGCCGAGCGTGCCCTGATGGCCGAAGAACAGCTCGAGCATGCGGTAGCCTGCCGACGAGTTGCGGCACTTCCTCGAGCCGCCCTTGCCGAGCCAGACCACTTCGCCCGTCGGGAGCACGACTTCCATGCTGCAGACGAGGTTCGCCGGATGGCCGGAGCCGGCGCCGCCGACGCTCCAGCCGTTCGTGCCGATGCGACCGCCGATGACAGCCGTGCCGTACGAGGCGGGATCGTCCGGGTAGTACATGCCGACCTTGTCGAGCACCTTGTTGAGCTCCTGCATGTTGACGCCCGGCTGCACCGTGACGGTGCGGTTGATGTCATCGACTTCGAGAATCTCGTTCATGCGCTTCATGTCGAGGCAGATGCCCTTGTTGAGCGGGAACGCGCCATCGGCGAGGCCGCAGCCAGCGCCGCGCGGGACGACGGGCAGCTTATACTTGTTCGCGAGCTTCATGACCTCGGAGACTTCCTCCGTGCTGCCCGGCAGCACGACGACGTCGGGGATGTGATCCTCCCAGCGCTGCATCGGGAACGGTGCGCACGATGCGGCGCGCATGGCGCGGTCGTGCATGGCCGTCATGACATTTTCCGGCCCGACGATGTCTTTGAGTTCTTCGATATGATCGGCGACTTTGCCGTAGCCGAATTTGCTGAAATCCATCTTTTCCATTCTGCACTCCTCCTCAAAACACATGGCTTTCTATGACAAATGATTTGGATAATTTTCACACTTGCTCTTGCTGCATCCGCCTCACCTCCTTTGCAGGCAGTATCTTGAAGCCTCCCTCTTTGAGGGAGGGGGACCGCGAAGCGGTGGTGGGAGTAGTAGGGTGCTGAAGCCTGACAAGAATGCTGAATTTGCTAAAGTCTTTAGCGACATTTGCAAAAATGATTGTCTCCAGCACCCAACTACTCCCCCAGTCAGCTTCGCTGACAGCCCCCTCTAGAGGGGGCCTGGCCCTTAACTTCATGACATTGTCCCCAGCGGGGGAGGCAGGAATGACACAAGGGAGTGGAAGATCATGAAGACGACATACCGTACAACGCATATCTCCAAACCGCACAGCCGGGCGGAGCGGGCGCTGACGCTGGCCGTGCTCACGGCGCTGCTGTCGGGCGCGGCGGCGACGTCGGCGATGGCGGCGGCGAAAAACGTGACGATTGAAAAGGACACGACGGTCGAGGTGAAGAGCGACACAGACCATGCAGCCTGCCTCACGTACGATAAGAATGCCAGCGACGCCGACGCGAACAAAACGAACAGCTCTTCCGGCAACAAGCTCACCATCCGTGGCACGGTGGACGGTAGCAGTCAATCGTCTTATACGGTCGCGGCTGCCTACGGGGGGGACAGATGGCCTCTCCGACAATCATTTGATCATTGACGGCGGCAAGCTGACGATTGGAGAGGGGACGATTTATCTCTACGGAGCTTACAGCGACGATGGCCCTGCAAATAACAACGAAGTCATCATCACAGGTGGAGATACCGCCAGCTGCATGGTCTATGGCGGATACGGTAAATTTAATGGAAGTGTCAATGAAAACAAGGTCAGCATAACGGACGGACGTGCGGCGCTCGTCGCTGGAGGCAGGTCAGAGAAATATGTCTATGTAAACAGCAACAGCGTCACCTTGCAGAATACCACGGTCACAGGCGACGTCTATGGCGGCAAAGGATTATACCCTGTCAACAGCAACCAGGTCCTCGTGAAGGGCGGGAAGATCGAGGGCACAGTTTATGGTGGCTATAGCGGCGGCAATGTGAGCAACAACCAGATCGAAATTACGGAGAATGCCACCATCAACAACATTTATGGAGGCTATTCCGTCGGCCCCAAATCTACCGCAAATGCGAACACTGTCAAAGTCACGAGCGGCACAGCCAAGACCGTCTGGGGCGGACGTGTTACTAAGGGCAGTGAAACGATTGCAACTGAAAACCAAGTTCTGGTTTCCGGTGGTACGGTCGAGAACATCTATGGCGGCAGCGCCTGCACGGAAGCAAGCGGCAACACCGTCACAATCTCCGGGGGCACCATCACAGGCAATGTGTTCGGCGGTCAGTCAACGGATAGTAACACCGCGACGAACAACAAGATCATTCTGGCTCAAGGCGCAGCAAATGCCAATCTGAAGAGCGCCACGCTCTATGGCTACGTCGGTTTCAACAGCAACAGTTCCGTCACGAACCACAGCGGCAACACGCTGACCGTCGAAAAGGAGAAAAACATCACGCTCGCCACCGTGAAAAACTTTGACGTGTACGACTTCCAGCTCGGCGACGTGAAGAACGGGGATGTCATCCTCAACCTCTTGAACGATACAAATCTCGGCAACGCCACGGTGAAGGTGGCGAATGCAGGGAACGTGTTCCCCACGGATATTACGGGCGACCGGGTGCTCTACCTGATGAAGCTCGCGGATGGAAAAACGCTCACGTTCAACGGCACCGTTAATGTTGACGGCTTCACGCCCATCAGCAAATTCTATCAAAACGACACGAATACTGCCACCTTCACGATGTCGCGCACAGCGGGGCGATCGGGCAACAATCTCGCCATCTACGACAAAGTGGCGTACACATGCGACCTCAGCCCCGAGGCGCTGACGAATGGAGCGAAGCTCCTTTCCTATGAGAACACGGGAGCTATGACGCTCACGGACGAAGATGTGACGCTGAACAACGCCAATGCCCTTGATGGCAAGCAGCTTTCCCTCAACAAAGGCGACAAGGTCTATCTGCTGGAGAACACGGCAGGCGGCGCGCTCACGTATACCGGCACGAACGGCGAAAATCAAACGCTGAACCACACCTACAAAAACAACACGGACGCCGGAACCGCCACCGTCACGACGCATGCCAAGGTAGAGGCAAGCGGCAACGACCTCATTTTGAATGTCGATGGCGTGAAGTATGCGTTCACGCTCGCTCCCACAGCGAAGGGCGGCGATGTTTTCCTCACGTCTACGAACACGGGAACAACGAAAATCTACAAGGACGACGTGAAAGTGACTGCCAGCGACGCGCTGAAGAATCTCAAGGAGAACGACAAAGTCTATCTGATCAAGACTTCGGACGGCGGCACGCTGACCGCTGACGGCACGAAGGACATCACATTGCCCATCGTCTTCCAAAACGTCACGGGTACGGTGGCAGCTGCTGACAACAACCTCGTCCTCACGATTACAAACGCGGAATCCCTTGCGCCTGCGGATGCTTCCTACAAATACATCGTCATCGTGGAAGATGCAACGAAAAGCACGAGGAACGAGGTCACGGTCGGCGCAGACGAAAACGCCGACAAGAGCGCTATCGCCGCTCTGGCGAAGGACGAAAAGGATGCGACGGAGCTCTCGAATAACGCCCTGACCGTGGCTGGCACGGTGACGGGCCGCGCCGTCGGCGCGAACAGCGTCGCGGGCAATGCCACGAAGAATACCGTCACAATCGGCTCTGGCGCGACGGTCAACGGCTTCGTCGCTGGCGGCATGACGGCGGACGGTGTGGCGGATGGCAATACCGTCACCATCAACGGCGGCAAGGTCACGGGTGACGTCTATGGCGGCTACAGCGAAAAGGCAGCCACGAACAACATTGTCAACCTCGCTGGCGGCACGATCACTGGGACGGTTTATGGCGGCTATGTTGATGCGTCCGAGAAGCCAAAGTACTGCATGCCGCGGAGAGCGCTGGCTGCGACGACGGGCAGCACGAGCGGCAACACGCTGAACGTCACAAAGGAGACCACGGCTGGCAATATCGCGAAGTTCAACACGTACAACTTCGTGCTCCCCACTGGGACGAGTGCGGACGACAAGCTCCTCCATCTCACGGACGCGGCAGATACCGACTTGACGGGCAGTACCGTCAACGTCCATGCGGATGGCAGCACGAATCTCAAGGATGCCGAGACTGTCTACCTCATCAAGAAAGATGGCGGCACGCTGCTCACGGATGCGACAATCAAGCAGAGCGTCGATGTCTTCGTCGGCGTCACGGCAAAACTCAATGGGACCGTGACGAAAGAAAACAACAACCTCGTCCTCACGACAAAAGCAGTGCCCACAAGCAGCTCCGGCAGTTCCAGCAGCTCTGGCGGCTCCAGCAGCTCTGGCAGTTCTAGCAGTTCCAGCGGCTCTGGTAGTTCTAGCAGTTCCAGCGCATCCAGCAACACCAGCAACGCGGAAAATGCGGAAAGCGCAAGCGACAATGGAGAATCGAGCAGTTCCGGCAGTTCCAGTAGCGCGAGCACGCCGTCTGTCACGATCAACCCCGACACGAAGTCGACCGTCGAGACGCGCGCGGCGCAGAGCAACGTCGTCAACATGGGCAGCGATTACCTTGTGACCACGACGATGGCGCAGATCGCGAATGCGGACTATGGCGCGGACGGCTTTGCCTCGTTCGGCGGTTCGAGCGGCAGCGCGCACATGCGCTACAAGACGGGCTCGCATGTCGATTCGCGGGGCACGGCGTTCAACGCGGGCATCGCGAAGAAGAACACGAACAAG
>OMZR01000103.1 GCA_900315575.1 uncultured Veillonellaceae bacterium | reverse complement strand
GCTATCCTGACGATGAATACTTCTTTTTGAAACTCATCGACATGAGCCGCCATTGACCTGTTACGCATCGTTCATCCCACAGGAAAAATGATTGAACCATTTTTGAGCGGAGCTGACGCATGAGATAAAACTTGTAGAGATCACCTTTGCCTAGTACTTCGATGAGACGGACCAGTGACATCATCCTGCGCTTCATCATCCGATACTGTTGTCTGTCACGCTGACGAAGCGTCGCAAGTGTCATCTCGCCGTTTGCAATTTTTTGATAGCCACGCAGACCTGTGAAATTTCGGTCCTGGTGCATGATATGATGGATTCCGAGCAGATGGCAGAAGGACTGCGCATAAAACCGGAGATCGATGACTTGGCCGCTTCGGAGCTGATAACGGAAGATTTTGTTTTCGAGGTTTTCTGCATAATATTTTTGAATCTCTTGCAGGGAAAGCATCTTTTCACATCCTTGGTCACAAAACAAAAGGGAGAGCCGAAGCTCTCCCAGGATGGCAGCTCGTACTACGACCCGAGCCAGGTCAACCCCAGTGTATGTTTATTGTCCCCAAGGGCCGTGCCCTCTTGACTGGAAGGGATCGCGCGGGCCATCCGTCCGTACGATATCTTTACTACCTTGATTATATCTTGTGGAAACCCAAATGTCAATTTTACAAAGCCGCTCCTTGAAATCAGGGAGCGGCTTTTTTATAATGGAGAAAGATCGTGACGGGAAAGGATGGGAGGTGTATGAGAAACATGAAGACGAAGGAACTCCATGTGACGCCGGAGACGATGATTGCGGCGGTGTTTGAAATCGCACACGAGAACAAGGCCGATGCGAAATACGCGGAGGTGGCGGAGCGGTTCTTTGCATTCGCGTCATCGAATGCCTGTGCGGGCAAGGCGGCGATGCAGCAGTCGCTCTTGGACCATTTCTATGCGCTCGAAAAGGATGATGCGACGGCGTGGGTGCTGGGGCTCATCGAGGACGCGCATACGACGCAGGAGGATGTGCTGCGGCTGGTCGCGCAGGTGTTCGAGAAATACGGCGACCACACGATCCGGCTGGCGTGAGAAAGGGAAGAGGATTCCATGAAGCTCAAATGCATCGATGAACAATTTTCGGTCTGCAAGGTCCGACAGCTTCGGCCGGAGGATCTCGAGGGGGAGTTTGTGTTTGTCGGAAAGACGGATGAGGAATTGTCACTCGTCTGCCCGACATCGCATGTGCCGAAGGAGACGGTCGAGCGGGAAGATGGATGGCGGGCATTTCGTATCGAGGGGCAGCTGGATTTCTCGCTCGTCGGCATCCTCGCACCGATTGCGACATGTCTGGCGGAGGCGGATATCGGAATATTTGCAGTTTCGACGTACAATACGGATTATGTGCTCGTGAAGGAAGCGAATTTCGATTGGGCGATGGAGGTGCTTGTTGCGGCAGGATATGTCGTTGTATGAAAGTCATGCCTAGCTGGATAGAACGAGCGGAATGTTCCACGTGGAACATTCCGCTCGCTTCGTTGTATACAGAAATAAACAGGCATGATATACTGGTAGCGTTGTCACGGCCCTCATCAAGTCAATCTGACGCGGGAGGGAGGGAGACACATGCCTATCCGTATGTTCATGGTCGAACTTCATCAACCCGACAGGAAAAGCCCCCTCGGTTCATCACGCCGAAGGGGCTTTTTGGTGAGATAATGCCTATCCGCATTTCTTACAGGTCAAGTATAGCACGATTTTTATTGAGGGGCAAATGCTTTGCGTGTTATTCTTTCCCGACCATCGCTTTCGCGATTTTGACGGCTTTGACGCCGTCGCTGGCGTAAGCGTCGGCACCGGCGGCGTCGGCGTAGTCCTGGGTGACGGCGGCACCACCGACCATGACTTTGGCGCGGCAGCCGGCTTCGTGGAGTTCCTTGATGACTTTGTCAATCTGCACCATCGTCGTCGTCATGAGGGCGCAGAGGCCGACGATGTCGGCGTCGTTCTCGATGGCGGCGCGGACGATGTCTTCGCTCGGGACGTCTTTGCCGAGGTCGACGAGCTTGAAACCGGAGTTCGCGAGCAGCGCACCCGTGATGTTCTTGCCGAGGTCGTGGACGTCGCCTTTGACGGTTGCGATGACGACGGTGCCTTTGTCGGCCGTCGCGGCGGCGGGGATGAGTTCTTTGAGCTTGTCAAACGCCGTGCGCATGGTTTCGGCGGAGAGCAGGACCTGCGGCAGGAAGACGCGGCCCGCGCCGAAGTCGACGCCGATGTCGTTCATGGCGGCCGTCAGGGATTTTTCGGTGATTTCGTTGCTGTCGTGGCCTTCTTTGAGTGCGCGCTCGACGAGGCCCGCGACTTCGTCTTTTTCGCCGTCGATGACGGCCTGCTTGATGGCTTCCATGACGGGGAGGTCGGTGACTTTTGCGACAGCGGCTTTTTTCGGCACGGCGAGGTTTGCGGCGTTCTTGCTGAATTCGATGCCGTTCGGATCGGTGCCGAGAAGCGCGTTCGCGGCCATGAGGGCGTCCTGCATCTTTTCGTCGTAGGGGTTCATGATCGGCGCGTCGAGGCCGCCCGCGAGGCACATGGCGAAGAACGTGCTGTTGATGAGCGGGCGGTTCGGTAGGCCGAACGAGATGTTCGAGAGGCCCATCGTCGAGGGATAGCCGAGGTGCTCGCGGTAGAGGCGCAGCGTGCCCAAAACTTCGCGGCAGGCGTTCTTGTCGGCCGAGACGGTCATGACGAGGCCGTCGAGCAGGAAATCGCCTTCCGTCAGGCCATACTGCTTCGCGTGTTCGAGGATGTACTGCACGGCTTCGAAGCGCGCTTCGGCGGTCTTTGGCACGCCTTCCTCGCGGATCGGCAGGCAGAGGATGGCCGCGCCGTATTTTTTCGCGAGCGGCAAAAATTCCTGGATGCGATTGTCTTCGGCGGAAACGGAGTTGATGAGCGCACGGCCCGGGTAGGCGCGTAGGCCTGCTTCGAGCGCCCGCGCATCGCTCGTGTCGATGACGAGCGGCGCGTCGGTAATCTGGGCGATTTCGCGCACGGCGCGCTCCATCGCGGCCGCCTGGTCGATGCCGCCGACGCCCATGTTGACGTCGAGGAGGTTCGCACCCGCCTTGACCTGGTTGACGGCTTCTTTTTTGACGGAAAGCAACGAGCCTTCTTTGATTTCAGCGGCGAGCTTCTTGCGGCCCGTCGGGTTGATGCGCTCGCCGATGAGGCGCGGCGGCAGGTCGCGGTCGATGGTCACGGTGCGGCTGCGGCTCGCAAGCTTCAGCATGCGGCGGCTGGTATCACGCTTTGGCTCGGGGAGGCCGGTGACGTTTTTGACGAGTTCGCGGATGTGCGCGGGCGTCGTGCCGCAGCAGCCGCCGAGGTAGGTCGCACCCGCCGCAAGGAGCTTCGGGCCGTACGTGCCGAATTCTTCGGGGCCCATCGGGAAGCAGGTCTTTCCATCTTTGAGGAACGGCATGCCCGCGTTCGGCTGGACGCTGATGGGGGCGCGGCAGTTCGCGGCGAGGGTACAGACGACGGGGATGAGCTCTTTTGGGCCGAGGGAGCAGTTGACGCCGATGATGTCGGCGCCGAGGCCGTCGAGGATGACGGCGGCGGACTGCGGGTCGGTGCCTGTGACGGTGCGGCCGTCTTCGCTGTAGGAAAGCTGGCAGACGACGGGGAGGTTTGTCGCGTCTTTGGCGGCGAGCAGGGCGGCGCGCATTTCCTGGATGTCGATGCAGGTCTCGATGATGAGCATGTCGGCGCCGGCATCGGCGAGGGCGGTGGCCTGTTCGTGGAAGGAATCGTAGGCTTCTTCAAAACCGAGGTCGCCGAGCGGCTCGATGAAGCGGCCAGTCGGGCCCATGGAGCCCGCGACGCGCGCGGTTTTGCCGGATTCGGCGATGGCGGATTTTGCGATGTGGACGGCGGCGGCGTTGAATTCCTGGACGCGGTCTTCGAAGCCGTAATGGTCGAGTTTCAGGCGGCTCGCGCCGAACGTGTTCGTCTCGATGATCGTCGAGCCGGCGGCGAGGTACTGGAGATGGATGTCCTTCACGACGTCCGGCGCGATGACGTTCATCTCCTCCGGGCAGGCACCCGGCTTCAGGCCGCCGGATTGCAGCATCGTGCCCATGGCGCCGTCAAAAAAATAAATCATAAGGGGGAGCTCCTTTCCGTTCAATTCTTTACCACTCTTGACGGGCAGTCGACTTTCGTGCACGCCGCGCATCCTTTCGCGGTCGCATGTTCTTTCTTCCCCGCCTCGACCTTGTACAGTCCGATGATGGCGGTGATGCTTTTTCTCGGCACGAGCATGAGGCTGTCGGAGAGCCCGACGCCGATTTCTTTGCCATCTGCGGGGCGATGGCTTTTTCCATGCCGTCGGCGATTTGCTCGACGGCGGTCGTGGCGGCGGCGTCGAGAAGGACGCTCGATGCGTATTCGCCGCGCTGGAATCTTGCCGTGACTTCGTCCTCGATGGCTTCGCCGACGGTGGCGGAGAGCAGGATGACTTTGTCACAGCCCGCGAGGTGGGCACCGATTTTTTCACCCTCGATATGGAACGGCGGCTCGGCCGCGACGGTCTGAGACTTGCAGTCATAGTCGTAGAGTGTCCAGATGCCGCGCGGCTCGGCGAGCAGCAGGCCGTCTTCGCAGGCGTCAAGAATCATCTGTTCGTCGAAGTCTTTCGCTTTCATGAGGCCCGCGTAGCGGCGGGTTTCTTTTGGGTCAATCTGCAAGAGCGGTGCATGGTAGACAGGCATGGAATCGCACTCCTTTTCTCCCCATTGTTCCACGTGGAACATTTTCTTTGCCGGGGAGTGGATTTTTTTGTTGCAATCGCCTATGATAATAGGTAGAGAAATTTTTGTTCGTTGTTACAAGGTAACAACTATGTTACCAAGTCTAGGAGGGAAATTCAAGTGTTTCTGTATCATCGGACACACGATACAGATATTTTCAAAGGGGTGACCTTTTTGGCAAAGATTTTGGCAATCGCGAACCAGAAGGGCGGCGTGGGGAAGACGACGACGTCGGTGAATCTCGCGGCGTGTCTCGCGGCGAAGAAGCAGCGCGTGCTGCTCGTGGACTGCGACCCGCAGGGGAACGCGTCGAGCGGTTTCGGCATCCAGAAATCGGAGCTCGATGCGACGATCTATGACGTGCTGCTCGGCGGCAAGACGGTCGAGGAGGCGGTGCAGCATACGGAGTTCAAAGTTGATGTCGTGCCCGCGAACATCAACCTCGCAGGCGCGGAAATCGAGCTCGTCTCGGCCATGTCGCGCGAGACGCGGCTCAAAAAGGCGCTCGATGCCGTGAAGGAGGGCTATGATTTTATCCTCATCGACTGCCCGCCGTCGCTCGGCCTGCTGACGCTCAACGCGCTCGCAGCCGCTGATGCCGTGCTGATGCCGATCCAGTGCGAGTTTTACGCGCTCGAGGGCGTCGCGCAGCTCATGAACACGATCCAGCTCGTGCGTGACAACCTGAATCCAGAGCTCGGCGTCGATGGCGTCGTCATGACGATGTACGATGGCCGTACGAAGCTCGCGCAGGATGTCGTCGGCGAGGTCAGGAAGAATTTTGGCGACATCGTCTACAAGACGCTGATCCCGCGCAACGTGCGGCTCTCGGAGGCGCCGTCATACGGCCAGCCCATCATCTATTATGACAAGCATTCGAAAGGCGCCCAGGTCTACAAGGACCTGGCAAAGGAGGTCTTGAAACGTGAGCACTAAGCATGGCGGCCTCGGGGGACAGGGCCTCGGGGCACTCTTTGGCGGCAATGCGCATGTCGCGGCGGGCGCGGCTGTGCCGGAAAAAGACCGCGTGCAGGAGCTCGCCGTCGCGGACATCCGCGCGAACCGCTACCAGCCGCGCAAGGATTTTGACGAGGCGGCGCTCGAAGACCTCAAGGCTTCGGTCGAGGCGTATGGCGTGCTCCAGCCCGTGATCGTGCGGCGGCTGCCGGCATCTGAAGGGGAGGGGCAGTATGAGCTCATCGCAGGCGAGCGTCGTCTGCGCGCGGCAAAGCTCGCGGGCCTTGCGAAAGTCCCGGCCATCGTGCGCGAATACAGCGACGCCGAGACGAGCGAGATCGCTCTCATCGAGAACCTCCAGCGCGAAGACCTCAACCCGATGGAAGAAGCGCGCGCGTACCAGAGCCTCATCGGCAGCTTCGGCCTGACGCAGGACGAGATTTCGAAAAAAGTCGGCCGCAGCCGCTCGCATATCGCGAACTTCCTGCGCCTGCAGAAGCTCGACGAGAAGGTGCAGGACTACGTCGCGAGCGGCACGCTCTCGATGGGCCAGGCGCGCCCGCTCGTCGCGCTCGAAAGCCACGAGCTCCAGCGCAAAGCCGCCGACTACATCCAGGAGCACGAGCTCACGGCGCGCGGCTGCGAAGCCCTCGTGCGAAAGCTTGCCGAAGACCCGACGTTGCTCGACGCGGCGGAGGGCGAAAACGGCGGTCCACAGACCGCTGCGTCTGCAGACGGCGGCACGCCCGAGCTCCGTGCGACGGTAGACCGCCTGACGCAGTATTTCGGCACGCAGGTCAAGATCAAGCGCGGCAAGAAGAAAGGCAAGATCGAAATCGACTACTACGGCGACGAAGACCTCGAACGCATCCTAGAACTGCTGCATGGGGGCGCGGACAAAGCAGGAGCTAGAAACGCCGAAGACGCCGAAGCAGAAAAACAGAAGAAAATCGAGGCCTTGCGCCGCGTCTCGACGCAGGGGTTCACAGTATAAACAGAAAGAACACACAATCTTCAGCCTCCCTCTTTGAGGGAGGGGGACCGCGAAGCGGTGGTGGGAGTCCCCTGTACAGAAAAACAATCAGCACATTGCTCTCTTCCGCGGGTGCGAATCAAAAGCAACGTCTGAGGGCGTGCGCGTACCGACGATAAGAAACAACGTACAAATTGTCAAGACCTGCAGGCGACTCCCACCTGGCGCTGCCGCGCCTGTCCTCCCTCAAAGAGGGAGGCTTACTCACGGCGGCGTATGGTGTGGAAATCAGCAACGCCGGACGTCAGCGGCTGGCCATCGAGAAGCAATCGCCGTCCGCCATCCAGGACAGCCTCATGGGAGCGACGGCGGAAAGCATCGAGATCCAGTACGACAAGATCTACGAGCCGACGCCGAACGAAGGCCCCATCTTCTTCCTCACGGACGACAACTGGGCCGAAGTCGATTCGCTGGCCTGCAACATGGAGACCATCGAGCGGTATATTTCGGGTTTTCTGGATGACCCGAAAAATACGTGGGATTCGTGGAACGTCGGGAATCTCGGCAAGGCGCTCAACGCCTACAGCCACAAGCAGCACGACGCCATCCTCTCCGGCAAGGACACGTATCTCCAGAGCATCCAGGACCGCTTCGACATGATCGACAGCGGCCATCAGAGTGCCATGGTGAACAAGCTCCGCTCCCTCGTCGGCTCCGTCCAGCGCTGCATCGACATCGACTGGAAGAGCGAATATTTCCGGCAGGACATCGACCAGACGATCCCCGACCTGCCCGAGCTCCAGGACGCGACATCGTCGCTCGCGCCGTCCGCCTATTTCAGCCAATCCATGGCCGTCTACAGCTACATGAAGGAAATGAACCGCCAGTCGCAGGACCTCTCGCTCGTCCAGAAGATGCTCGGCACGCAGGACGAAGCTGAGACGAAGACCGCGCTCGGCAACATCCAGAAGAAGACCTCGCTCGAAGACGGCCTCGCGGCCTACCATCGCGACCACGGCATCGTCCACCTCATCGAGGCCGACCGTCCGGCCGACTACCAGGGCCCGCTGAACTACGGCATCCGCAAGGACGGCACCATCGTCGAGCGTCCGAACGAAGAACTTCACAACAGCGCGATCGGCTACGATTGGAGCGCCATCATGAAGCAGTATCTTGAGGCGCATCCCGAACTCGAAGGCATCGTCCGCTGAAATGTTCCACGTGGAACATCCTTTCCATCGACCTTTACATCGCCCCGCATCCGTGCTATCCTACTAAATGATGGACGGTATTTCTCAGAGAGGAAACTGTACTATGAAAAAAATAGGTTTTTTAGGAGCAGGAAAAGTGGGCACGACCCTCGGCAGATACTTCGCGGAGCATTCTGTGGAAGTTGCAGGCTACTACAGCCGCAGCATTTCATCCGCCAGCGAAGCCGCCGCCTTCACGGGCTCGCGCGTTTTTGAAACCGCGCGTGACGTCCTCGCGGCCTCCGACGTGCTGTTCCTCACGGTTCCCGACGGCGCCATCCGCACGGTGTATGACGCCCTGCCAAAGGAACTCCTGCGCGGAAAAATCCTCTGCCATGCTTCGGGCGCGCTCACGGCAAAAGAAGCGTTCCCCGATATCGAAACATACGGCGGCTCCGGCTGCTCTGTCCATCCACTCTTCGCGGTCAGCGACAAAAACGCTTACCGCGAACTCGTGGATGTTTTTTTTGCGGTCGAAGGCACTCCCGCGTGCCTGCCGCGGATGACAGCGTGGCTCCGCTCGATCGGGCTCCATGCGCAGAGAATTGACGGCAGCAGAAAGCGCCTTTACCACGCCGCTGCCGTCGTCGCCAGCAACCACGTCGTCGCCCTCTTCGCCGAGGCCATGGACATGCTCGAAGCCTGCGGTTTTGACGAAACTGCGGCTCGCGCAGCGCTCGCGCCGCTCTTCCTCGGCAACGCCCGGCACGTCGCAGAAGCTGGCCCCGAAAAGGCCCTCACGGGCCCCGTCGAACGCGGCGACGCGGCGACGGTCGAAAAGCACCTCGCAGCCTTCGCAGAAATCGGAGACGAAGACGACCGCGCGCTCTACCGGCTGCTCACGAAACGGCTGCTCCGCATCGCGAAAGCAAAGCACAGTGAACGAGACTTTGCCGCCATCGAAGAACTTGTTTCCCAAGATGTTTAAGGGAAGCACTGATGAAATCCGCCCGCCCATCTTGACGCATCTTTTCTGTCCTCTCGTCGTCGGCAAATCCTCGACGTAGCTCTGCTACGCCTGCGGTTTGTCTCCTAGATAGGAACAGAAAATCTGCGCCAATCTGGACGACCGTCTTTCACCATCGCTTCCCCACAAGAAAAGGATGGTACAAAGTCATGAAAAACACCGTTGCCACGTTCCAGAAAATGAAGGAGAACGGCGAGAAAATCTCGATGCTGACCTGCTACGACTACTCGACAGCCAAGCTCGAAGAAGCCGCGGGCATCAACGGCATCCTCGTCGGCGACTCCCTCGGCAATGTCATGCTCGGGCTGCCCGATACGCTCTCCGTCACGATGGAGCACATGATCACCTACGGCAGCTCCGTCGCGCGCGCCTGCCATGACACGATGGTCGTCATCGACATGCCGTTCATGTCGTATCAGGAATCCATCGAGCTCGCCGTGCACAACGCTGGCCGCCTCATGAAGGAAGGCCGCGCCAATGCCGTCAAGCTCGAAGGCGGCGCCGCCGTCTGCCCGCAGATCCAGGCCATCACGGCCTGCGGCATCCCCGTCATGGCCCATATCGGCCTCACACCACAGTCCATCAATGCTTTCGGCGGCAACAAAGTGCAGGGCAAGAATGAGGCGCGCGCGAAAGAGCTCCTCGAGGACGCGAAGAAAGTCCAGGAAGCCGGCGCTTTCGCCCTCACGCTCGAATGTGTCCCGAAACCGCTCGCCGCACTCATCTCGAAAGAGCTCCGCATCCCGACGATCGGCATCGGCGCCGGTGACGGCTGCGACGGCCAGATTCTCGTCTATCAGGACATGCTCGGCCTGTTCTCCGACTACACGCCGAAATTCGTCCAGCACTTCGCGAACCTCGGCGGGGAGATGCAGGCGGCCTTCCAGGCCTACGACGAAGCCGTCAAGAACGGCACGTTCCCCGACGACGCGCATGCGTTCAAAATGGATGACAGCGTACTCGAACGTCTGTATTGATTTTTTGAGGGCAACGGAAAAGGAATAAAAAACAAGCAACGCCCGCGCAAACATCGAAAGAGATGCATGCGCGGGCGTTGCTGTTCATACTCGCACCCGCGGAAGATTGCGATGTGCTGGTTGTCGTGGCCTGCAGGGGACTCCCCCCGCCGCTCCCGCGGCCCGTCCCCCCTCTGGAGGGGGGCTGTGTGTAAGAAGGGCTCCGTTCCAATTGAGAGGGGGCTGCGTATAAGAAAGTATCGATGACAGATGAAGGGACGGGAGGAACGGAGCGGGGCTTATACATAGCCCCATTCCTAGAGGGGGGACAGAACCAGGCGAGACGCGGAGCGGCTCGCAGGTTCAGGGGGGAGTCGCCTGTATGGCGTGGCGGTTCGCACATTGTTTCTTATCGCCGGTGCGTGCAGGGTCGCGGGGTTATTTTTTCAGCCGGAAGTGGCTGACGACTTCGTGGAGGTCTTTGGCCGCGGCGGACTGCTGCTGGCTCATGGCGTTGACTTCCTGCACGGAGTCGGAGACCTGGTTCACGGCATCCGACACCTGCGAGGAGAGCTCTGCCGTGTCCTGCGCGGAGTTCGCGATCTGCTCGATGGCGGCGCTGACCTGCTCCATGGTCTCGTTGACCTGCTGGCTCGTCGTGGCGATGTGCTCGGCGACTTTGCGGAACGTCTCGGCGTCCGTGCCGTACTGCTCGGCGACCTTGACGAACGTGTCGTACTGCGGCGCAACCGTGTCGTTGAGGAAGCCGAGGATGGCTTTCGCATCGCCCGAGAGGCCGGCGAACGCCGTCTGCACGGCCTGGATGGTCTGCTGGATCTTTTCGACGGTCTCGGCCGTTTCCTGCGCGAGCTTGCCGATTTCCGAGGCGACGACGGCAAAGCCGCGGCCCGATTCGCCGGCGCGCGCGGCCTCGATGGAGGCGTTGAGCGAGAGCAGGTTGATCTGCTCGGCGATGCCGGAAATGGCGGTCGCCATCGTGCCGATCTGCTCGACGGTCTTGGCCTGCTCGATGGAGACGGCGAGCTTGTTGCTGAATTCCTGCGAGAGCTTTTCCGCGGAGCGGCTGGCTTCCGTGGATTTCGCCTGGACGTTCTGCGCGCGGTTCTTGATGTCGTCGGCCTGCTGCAGGCTGGCACGGGCTTCGTCCGAAAGGGAATGGATGGCGTTCGAAACGTGCTCGACGGAGGCATTGACTTCCTCCGTGGCGGAGCTGGCGTTCATCATGGCTTCGCTGATGGAGGTCATTTTTTCCTCGATGGAGGTGAAGCCCTGCTTGAGCTGGTCGGCGGACGTGCCGAGCGTCTGGCTCGACGAGGCCATGTTGTCGGCCTGACCCGAGATATTGTGGAGGACGCCGCGCGTGTTCTCGAACATCTCGTTCATGGCGTGGCCGAGCAGGCCGATTTCGTCGTTGCTCTTCGGCTGGTTGCCTTCGCGGGCGTAGTTGCCTTGCGCGAGGTCTTCGGCGAATTTCTGGTTGACGGCGATGCGCGTGACGTAGCTCGCGATCGTGCGGTAGGCAGCGAGCATCAGCAGCACGAGGACGATGACGGCGATGGCGATGAGGCGCCAGACGAGGCCGCGCGCCCCAGCGTAGAGCTCGGACTGCGACTGCACGAGGACGAGGCTCCAGCCCGTGTCTTTCATCGTGGCGTAGGTGAGCACCTGCGTTTCACCGTTGTCATCTTTGTAGCTGGTGACGCCGGAATCCTTCGTGATGGCTTCCTTCATGGCCGCGGCGAGGGAGGCGTTTTGTTCCTCGGTGGCGTTCGCGCCTTTTTCGAGCTGGTCCTGCGGGACGCCGGCGATGTAGACGCCCTTGTCCGTGACGAGGTAGGCATGACCCGTTTCGCCGACTTTGATGTTATCGATGATGTCGGCAATCTGCTTCAGCGAGATGTCGACGGTGGCGACGCCGATGGTGCGTTCGCCGCCGCCCTCGGTTTCGGCCGTGATGGGCGATGCGAATGTGACCATCACGGTCTTGGCAGCGGCGTCAAAGTAGGGGGCTGTCAAAAACGGCTTGCCCTTGCTGGCGTTCTTGCCGCCGGTGTACCAGTCTTCCTGGAGGTAGGAGCCGCTTTCCTGCACGTAGTTGAAATCGGTCTTGAGCTTGCCGTTTTCGCGGAACGTGAACGGGCAGACGAGCTCCTTGTCCGCGCGGTAGGCGTAGGGCTCGAACCAGAGGCCGCCGCCGTTGGCGAGGGACTGCTCGTCGAGTTCATCGACGATGTCTTTGGCGAGATCCTCCTCGCTCTCGTCCTTGTAGTCATAGCCGGCGTTGTAGGCCATGTGGTTGCAGGCGATTTCCATCTGGTTCAGCATTTCATGGATTTCGGCGCTGTTCGTTTTCAGCGTCTGCTGCATGCTGCTCGTGGAGAGCTCGGAAATGTCGCTGTAGCTGCTGTAGGCGGCGACGCCCGTGATGACGATGAGGCCGATGAGGATGGCCGGCAGCAGGATCAGGCACATCTTGAGCTTGATGCTGTGGAAACCGTTGTCGTTGAATGGCATGGGGGCGGATGGCATAGTATCACTCCATTTCTTGTTTGCTCGTGAAAGCATGGAATTTGTTACTTATGTATTCGCCAAAGGGGGGATGGGTTCCTGCCGGGAGGCGGGGAAATGTTTTTGAGAAGTCGCTTGTCAGGCAGCCTCCCTCTAGAGGGAGGGGGACCGCGAAGCGGTGGTGGGAGTAGTAAGATGCGATAGCCGGACAAAAATAAAGAAGCCGATAAGGCATCGAGACGTTTGTGTTGAAACGTGATGCTTTATCGGCTTTTTGCGTATTCGGGGATGCTTCAGAGCACTTCGCCGAGCTCGGGGAAGTAGGCGTCGTAGAGGCTGCCCGTCCTGTCGAGGCGGGCGTTGCGAGCCTTTTCATAGGGCGCGGATTCACCGCCGAGCTTCTGGCACGCCTCTTCGTAGCAGCGGACCTCCTCGCCCGCACACTGCATCATGTTGGCTGCCCAGCGCGCTGCGGTGTCGGCCATCCGGCCGAACAGGGATTTCTGCGTGGCTTCGTTCTTCATGATGAATCAAACCTCCTTCATCAGCAAACGATTGTTTTTTCGGACAATTCTATCTTAGCATGACGGCGGGGAAATGAAAAATACTGCTTTGCAATCTATAGATTGGTGCAGTCTATGAATTTCTTGATACTTCTGCTATACTGGGAGAGGGAGGGCTGTACGATGACGATTCAGCAGATGACGTATTTCGAGGCCGTCGGCCGCCATCAGAACATCACGCGGGCCGCCGACGAGCTGCATATCTCGCAGCCGACACTCTCGCTCGCGATGCAGACGCTCGAACAGGAGACAGGGCTGAATCTTTTGCGCCACGTCGGGCGCGGCATCGTGCTGACGGCGGATGGGCAGGCGCTCTATGCCGAGGTCGCGCGGATGCTCAAGGAAGTCGCGCGGTTTGACAGCCATGTCGCGGAACTCGCGCGGCGGCATCAGGATCTCAGGCTCGCGCTGCCGATGCAGGTCGGCACGGTGCTGATGCCGCTGCTGCTCGGGCAGTTCCGCAAGGCGCATCCCGAGATCCGGCTCGACATCATCGAGGCGTCGGGCACGGCATCGCTCGACCTCGTCGAGCACGAGGAGGCCGACGTCGCCGTCGTGCATGACGGCCTGCCGCGCCTGGCGCTCACGGCGCGCCACCTGCCGCCGTGGCCGTTCTGCCTCTGCGTGCGGCGCGACCATCCGCTTGCCGCGCGCACGCAGGTGTCGTTCGACGAGGCGGCCGCGCAGCCGCTCGTGCTGCTCGACGACAGCTACACCATCACGCGCCGCCTGCATGACATCGCGGCGAAAGCCGGCCGCACGCTCGACGTCCTGCACTACACGCCGCACCTCTCGACCATCTGGAACCTCGTCACGCGCGGCATCGCCTGCGGCATCATCACAGGCAGTGCCGTCCTCCCCGAAAGCGCCCTCACCGCCATCCCCATCGACGGCCTCGTCCAGCACCCCGCCGTTTTCACAAAGACCGGCCGCCAGATGACGCAGGACCAGCGGACGCTGATTGCGTTTCTGAAAGAGGCATTTCCGGCCGCGCCGACGGCATAAAACAGGCACCGCGCACGACGTTTGATTTCGTGCGCGGCGGCGGCGTTCCTCGTGCTGCCGTGGCTCTTCGTCGTGCCGCTTCTGCGCAGCTGCGTCTGGCTGGCGGCCGCCGTGCTTGTCGTCTGGATGGCCATCGGCATCTGGAAGGGTCATTATCACCGCGTGCGGCGCGTGACGACGCCTGGGGCGGGCAGTACCGCGTCGGGCCTGCGCCGGAGATTGTGGTCGTGAGCGTCGTGCAAAAGCAATGAATCAAAGAGTATTTTTCGTGCAATTCATTGTATTTTATGCGCATTTGCTGTATGATAAGGCAAAGGAGATGATTTTCATGGCTGCTGCAACGACGAATATCAGCATCCGCATGGATTCCGACTTGAAGGCGCGAGCCGATGCGTTTTTCGGAGAACTCGGCATGAACCTGTCCACGGCGTTCAACGTCTTTGTACGCCAGTCCCTGCGCGAGGGGCGCATCCCGTTCGAGATTTCCCTTCACGAGGAACCGAACGAGGAAACCATCGCTGCGATGCTCGAGGCGGAACGGATCGAAAAAGATCCGAAT
>OMZR01000064.1 GCA_900315575.1 uncultured Veillonellaceae bacterium | reverse complement strand
CATTGTCGTACCATTGCCGAATCGTCCTCGAACCGCAATTCATGCGGCTTGAGACACTGTTGATACTAAATTTTCACCCACACTTACGGGTGAAGAGCCCAAAAAGAATAGCAGGAAAGCCCTTGGCAATGCGGTTGCCAAGGGCTTTCTGTTGATGGAATGCAGTTTTCGGCGGCTCAGGACATTTCGTAGGATGTGGCGGGCCCGTGAGATTTTTCTGCTTCTTCCTCTTTTTGGTACAGTTCTTTCGCGACGCTTTCGGCGCTTTCGATGAGCTGGCGCATGTTGACGCGGACAAATTCGGAGAAGAGGTTTTCGACGTCCTCGTGCGCGGCGTCCGCGAGTTCGCCCGCGTAGGCACCCGTTTGCTCGAGGAGCTTGAGGAATTCGGCGGCGGAGTAGCGCGCCATGAAGGAGTACCATTTGTCAAAATCTTCTTCAGGCTTCGTCGCGGGCGCGCAGGCCTCGCGGAGCTTGTGGAAATATTCGACGGCAAGGCCGGGCAGCTCGCGGCGGAGCGTTTCGAGGTCGCCCGTGCTGCGCGTCTTGCAGAAGAAGTCGACGGACTGCGTCACGTATTTCTGGATGGTTTCTTCGTGGCTCTGCTCTTCTGCAGGCGCCGTCGTGGTCGCATTTTCTTTGTTTTCCATGATGGTTCCTCCGTTCGTGTCATTTCGGTGCCATTTCGGACGGGCTGTGTTATGTATGGATGTTTTTGAAAAAATGGCTGTCGCCGCAGTCGGAGACGCGGAGATCATAGCCGAGCGCGGCCATTTCCTGCAGTTTGATAAGCATGAGGTTGATGTTGACGTTCATCTCTTTGGCGAGCGTCGGGATGTCGCAGCCTTCGCGCAGGCGGTCGTAGACCTCATCGTTTTCGAGCAGCAGGTGCGCGGCGAAAGCGTTGGCTTCGTACTCCGTGCGGTTATTCATCTGGAAGAGGTTGAATTCTTGCAGTGTCTGGCTTGCGAGATCGCGGTGGAGCTGGTCATGGCCGATTTCGTGTGCGAGCACCATGGGCATCCAGATGTCGTCGAGGCGGTTGTTGAGGAAGATGAAGCGATTGCCCCAGTTGGCGTAGTACATGCCGAGCAGATCCTTGTAATCATCCTCGAAAAGCACATGGATGCCGAGGCTTTCGGCGATTTCGAGCGGATCGCGTCGCTCGGAAAGCTTCAGCGCCTCCTGCGCGAGTTCATAGCATTGATGTGCTCTCATCCGTCATCCCCCTGCATGATCTGGTATTCCGGAGGCTTTTCGTGCCTTTTCCGATAGCTACAGTTTATCACGAAACCGTGTGGATGAAAAGAAAATGTTTCACAAAAGTCAAGCTTGGGACGCAGCGATGGAATCGGATATTGCGAGGTGCGGGCCATTGGTGGTATGATTTCGAGAGAATGAAAAACGGAGGACATTTGCAAGATATGATAGAAGAAGTGAAGGGAAATCGCAGCTGGAAGGTCGTGCTGGCCATCCTCGTCTGCAATATCCTGTTCATGTCGTCAAGCTACACGATGATCATCCCGTTCCTGCCGCTCTATCTCTCGTCGGAGCTCGGCGCGGCACCGGAACATGTGAATCTCTGGTCGGGCGTCGTGTTTTCAGCGTCATTTGTCGTGTCGGCGGTTATGGCGCCGATCTGGGGCCGCATGGCGGACACGCGCGGCAAGCGGCTCATGGCGATGCGCGCGAGCTTCCTTCTCGCTGTGAGCTATTTCCTCGGCGGCATCGTGCAAAGCCCGGAACAGCTCGTCGGCATGCGGATGTTCCAGGGCTTTGCCTCGGGCCTCTGGCCGATGGATCTCGCCATCATGACGCTCTATGCGCCGCCCAAAAAGCTCGGCCTCTGCCTCGGCATCATGCAGGGCGTCATGACGGCGGGCGGCGTGGTCGGACCTTTGTTTGGCGGCGTGCTTGCGACAGCGTTCGGCATGCGGATGTCGTTCTTCCTCGCGGCAGGGGCGCTGTTCGTGAATTTCCTGATGTTCGTGTTCCTCATCAAGGAACCGCCGGCGTCTGTGCAGGCGATGGCAAAGCGGAAACGGCAGGCCGAAAACGGCGACAGAGCGGCCTCGCCGAAGATCTGGCGCATGCCGCTCCTGCGGAACATGCTGCTCTGCGGCACGCTCGTCTCGATGATCATCATGATCCTCCAGCCCGTGCTCACAACGTACATCGCGGCGCTTGCGGGCGACATCCCGAACCTTGTCTTCGTCGCGGGCCTCGTGTTCTCGCTCGGCGGTATCGCGGGTGCCATCACGGCGCCCCTCTGGGGCAAGCTCGGGCAGCGGCAAGGGTTCTTCCGCGTCATGGCGCTCGCGATGGTCTGCGCAGGCATCGGGCTCTTCGTCCAGGGTATCCCGGACACGCTCGTGCCGTTCGCCATCATGCAGTTCACCTGCGGCATGTTCCTCTCGGGCATCCATCCCGCCATCAATGCCGTGCTCGCGGAAAATTCCTCGACGGAAATCAAAGGCCGTATCTTTGGCTATCTCTTTTCGGCGCAGCAGGTCGGTTCGATGGCGGGGCCGATTCTCGGCGGCGTCGTCGCGACGTGCATCGGCATGCATGCCGTGTTCTATGTCGCAGGCAGCATCATGGTGCTCCTGAGCCTGGTCGTCTGGCACAAATATGTGCGTGCATGAGGCGGGAGACTGCTTCCTGTTAAATTTTTTTGATGAAAACGTTTCCGAAAAATGACAAGCTTCCTTTTCAGCAGGAAAATTCTGTGTTAAAATAGAAAATACTAGGGAATATGAATATTCAATGGGGGCTACGGAAAACAATACGATGAAACAAGAAAGGAAGCGGTAGCAAATGGAGGATTTCTTGGGGCGTCTCGGCGTCAAGCAGAAGATCATGGTCTGCGTTTCGGCCATCTTCATCGTCGTGCTGGTCGTGCTGGGATTCGTACTCAACAAGGTCGTCACGAACACGCAGATGGATACGTTCGCATCGGATTCGCGGCTGCAGGCGGAGCAGGTGGACGCGTCGATGGACACGTTCCTGAACGGCCTGCGCGACGGCCTCGTCAATATGGCGAAGACCCCGTGCTGAAGCAGGGCGGCGACATCACGAAGTATTTCGACGCTTCGGCGGGCACACCGGGCAGCGACGGCATGATTGCGATGGATCCGGCCGCGAAGGGCGGTTTCGAGGCGCAGGCGTATGCGCTGTTCGAGCGCTTCGGCCAGGCGAACAAGAGCACGGTCTCCGTCGTGAGCTATGGCACGGTGGACGGCGGCTACCTGCAGTATCCAGCAGTCAAGCGCAAGACGGGCTATGATTCGCGCAAGCGCGACTGGTTCACGGACAGCATGAAGGACACGAATGCCGTCCGTATCACGGATCCGTTCAAGACGTCGAAAGGCACGCCGACCGTCGGTATTTTCGCCGTCGTCAAGAGCGACAGCGGCGAGCCGCGCGGCGTGCTCGGCCTCAACATCGACCTGCCGGTCATGACGGACCGCATCAGCCAGATTCAGATTGGCGAGACGGGCTATTTCATGGTGCTCGATAAGAACGGTGTCATCGTCGCCGACCCGAAGCACCCGGACAAGGATTTCACGAAGCTCAGCGAAGCGGACCTCGGCGAGCTTTCCTCGCTCGACCTCGGCAAGAAGGGCCTGCAGGAAATCGATCTCGACGGCACGTCGAAATTCGTCAGCGTCTATGCGTCGGACAAGACGGGCTACCAGTATCTGACGATTGTGGACCGCTCGCAGGTGCTCGCGAGTGCGAACCACATCCGCATTGCGCTGATCATCGGCCTCGTCGTGGCACTTGTGCTGGTCTTCTTTGCGACGCTTGGCCTCTCGAACCTCATCGTGCATCCGCTGCGCGGCCTCGAGACGGCGGCCGAGGGCATCGCGGATGGCGACCTGCGCGAGACGGCGCTCGAAATCGAGACGGATGACGAAATCGGCCATCTCGCGACGTCGTTCCATACGATGACAGAGCATCTGCGCACGTTGCTGAAACAGATCAAGGGCAGCTCGGACGAGGTCTCGGAGGCCTCGGAGCAGATGTCGCAGGGCGTCGAACAGGTCGCGCAGACGATCACGCATGTCGCCGAGCGCGTCTCGGACATCGCGGAGTCGTCGGACGAGCAGTCGAAGACGCTCAATGACGTCGTCGCGAACATCCGCCAGATGGCGGGCGATGTGCGCGGCATCGCGGAGACGTCGGAGACGATCAGCCAGTCGTCGAGTCTCGCGGGCGAAGCGGCATCGGATGGCGTCAAAGCCATCCAGGACGCCGTGCGCGAGATGCAGAAAATCCGCGATACGTCGGAGCAGTCGGCCGAAGCCGTCGCCGACCTCGGCCGGAACTCGGAGCATATCGGCGAAATCATCTCGACCATCCAGAGCATTGCGGAGCAGACGAACCTCCTCGCGCTCAACGCGGCCATCGAGGCAGCGCGCGCAGGCGAGGCCGGCCGCGGCTTCTCGGTCGTCGCCGACGAGGTGCGCAAGCTCGCCGAGCAGTCGAGCGAGGCAGCGTCGGAAATCTCGGAGACCATCAAGAACGTGCAGGGCGTGACGAGCCGCGCCGTCGAGTCGATGCAGGCGGGCGTCGAAGAAGTCCGCTCCGGCAGCGAGGTCGTGAACCAGGCCGGCACGAAGTTCCAGGAAATCGCGGAACACGTTGCGAAGGTGGACGAACTCGTCAAGGAATCGGCCAAGCGGGCCGCCGCTGTCGCCGATGCCGGCCGCGCCGTGCTGAAGGGTTCGGAGGAAGTCGAGCAGGCGACGGAGAAAGTCGCCGAAAATATCTCCTCCATCTCGGCCGCGACGGAAGAGCAGTCGGCCTCGATGCAGGAAATCGCCGCATCGAGCCAGAACCTCGCGCAGATGGCAGAGCATCTGCAGAAGGAATCGGCAAGGTTCAAATTCTAAAGAAACGATATAGAAAAGACGTGACGTTTGCGCGGGTGTGGTCGCACCCGCGGACGTCACGTCTTTTTTATTGTTCTGGTGTACAGGGGACTCCCCCAGTCAGCCATTCGGCTGACAGCCCCCTCAATGAGGGGGCCTGAGGGTGGGTTAGAGGCCGAAATCCTTGCGGACTTCGGGGAACGTTTTGATGGGCGCCGCAGGCGCCGTGTGCTCGCCGAGGATTTTCTCCATCCAGCACATATCGTACCAGCGGCCGAACTTGTAGCCGCTGTCGTGGAACAGGCCGACCCATTCGTAGCCCAGATGCTTGTGGAAATCGACGCTGTTGTAGGTCAGGTATTCGTCGCCCTTGTCTTCTTTCGGGCAGCCGATGCAGGCGTTGAGATTCAGCACGCCCTGCGCGCGCAGGATGTCTTCGAGCTTGCGGTAGAGTGCGCCGCCGAGGCCGTGGTGGCGCTCGTCCATCGCGAGGTAGATCGTCATCTCGGCCGACCAGTCATAGGCCGCGCGGCCGACGAAAGGATGGGCATAGGCAAAGCCGAGCACGCGCCCGTCCCGCTCGGCAACGAGATAGGGATAGCGGTGCAGGACATCGTCCATGCGCCGCAGCATGGCCGTCGCCGTCGGCGGGACGGTCTCGAAAGAGATGGCGGTCTGCTCGACATAAGGAGCATAAATCGCAGCAATCTGCCGCGCGTCCTGCGGACGAGCGACGCGAATGAGGAAATCGGACAAAAGGAAGACCTCCTTAAAAATAGTGGTCGCATTGGGGGGGAGTAGCACGCGAAGGAAATGCGTGGTCGCGGGCGGGAAAGGGGATGCAACGGAACCCACGGACGATTCCTTAACGGGTTCCTTATGCATTCCCTTTCCCGCCCGAAGTCAGGCCATCTTTCGCGAAAGTTTCTTCGTGGTTGACGCGGCAATCGAATGGACTTGAAAACGGTAGCAAGTTCTAAGACGATGTTCGAAGTTGCTTCATAAGGCGTTGCTTCATAAATCAGCGCAACAATCGGAACGGAGCCTATCTTATACGGAGCCCCCTTCTAGAGGGGGGACGGGCCCGAAGGGCGGGGGGAGTCCCCTGCATGACAATACAAGGAGCAGGGCTGTACTTCCGCGGGTGCGAAAGAAAAAAGCAATATGAGCCTACTTCTTCACCACCTGAAACATCACAGCTCCAAGCACTCCTGCCACCACCGACGAAACCAAGATACTCAATTTCGCCGCTGCGAGTGTTTCTGCCTCAGGAAACGCCAGCGTCGCAATAAAGATGCTCATCGTAAAACCGATTCCGCCGAGCGTCCCGGCAGAGAGCGCCTGCCCGGGGCTTGCCCCGCCTGGCAGAGGCGCGCCGGTGATTTTCGTGAGGATTCGGACACTGCCGTAGATGCCGAGCGGCTTGCCGATGACGAGGCCGGCGGCGATGCCGAGAAAGAGCGGCGACGTGAAGTCGAGGCTCGCGCCAGAGATGCTGACGCCCGCATTTCCGAGCGCGAAGATTGGCATGATGACATAGGCCGACCAGGGTTCGAGCGCTTCTTCGAGGCGGTGCAGCAGCGAGCCATGATGGCCTGCTTCTTTTGGATGCGCTTCATCGTGCAGGACGTCGTCGTCGAGGCTGGCCGTCGCGGGGATGGCGCAACCGAGCACGACGCCAGCGATTGTCGGATGGATGCCGGACGCGAGGAACGCGAGCCACGCGCCGAGGCCGAGCACGAGATAGGCGGGGAGTGCCTGCACGCGCAAGCGCGACAGCACGAACGCGCCCGCGAGGAATGCGAGGCCGATGCCGAGCGCGGCAAGCGAGACATCGCTGCTATAGAACAACGCGATGACGATGATGGCGCCGAGGTCGTCGACGATGGCGAGCGCCGTCAGGAACACGACGAGGCCGACGGGCGCACTGCCCGCCGCGAGCGTCATGATGCCGAGCGCGAACGCGATGTCCGTTGCCATCGGGATGCCCCAGCCGCCAGCGGTCGGCGCACCGAGGTTGATGAGCGAGTACAGAAGCGCCGGCACGATCATGCCGCCGAGCGCCGCGCAGACCGGCAGCACCATGGCCGACTTCGTGCGCAGCTCGCCATAGAGGAACTCGCGCTTGATCTCGAGCCCGATGACGAAGAAGAACACCGTCATGAGCCCGTCGTTGACCCAGTGGACGAGGCTCATGGAAAGCCGCCAGTCCCCACTGCCGATGCCGAGCTCCGTGTGCAGCAGATGCTCATACGCAGGCCCGAGCGGTGAATTCGCGATGACGAGCGCGACAATGGCGCTCGCGAGCAAGATCACGCCGCTCCCCGCCTCCCACGTCAAGAACGCCTCAAACGGCGTCATGAGCTTGCGAAGTTTCCGTTTCATATCGATACGCCTCCTTTGCGACGAGATGGGATGTTACCTTTATTTTAGGTCATCGCAGGGGTTCGTGCAACCGTTTGTCGATAATGAAGGAAAGAGAAACAGAGGATGTCGATGGAATCAGCGTGCGGCATCTGGTATAATGGAACTGCTCGCCCGCATCCTGCATCATCTGGTTCCAGAATTTCAGCAGGTCAGCCAGCAGGACATCGAGGAAAGATACATCGCCGGCGATCCGCTCGTCGGCACAGTCTCTGTCGAGCCAGGGCTCACGAATCATGCGTTCCCGTCTGAAATTCGCGGTGCAGCGCAAGAGCAGAGCGACGACAAAGAAGGAACCGTCACGTTCGACGTCCTGTTTTACGCGACGCTGCCGAAGAGCGGCGAACTCGTCAAGTTCATCATCAACCTTGAAGCGCAGAAAGCCATGCCGACAGACTATCCGCTCATGAAGCGGGTCATGTTCTACGGCTGCCGGCTGGTTTCCTCTCAGAAAGAACGCGAGTTCGAGAAAAGCGACTATGGAAGCATCTGCAAGGTCTACACCATCTGGCTCTGCTTCGAGCCGCCCGAAGGGTATGGCAGCGGCATCAACTTCTACGGGACAACGGAGAAACGCATCCTCGGAGACTATCATGAGACGCCGGAGAACTACCAGCTGGTGAATGCGATCGTCGTCTACGTCGGCGATCATCACACCGGCGACAATCTGCTGAACCTCCTGCGTCTGATCTTCAAGCAGGAAATGAGCGGTATAGAGAAAAGGAAGTTGCTCGAACAGGAATATGATATGAAACTTACAGACGAAATGGGAGAGGAGCTGGACACCATGTGCAATTTGAGTGAGGGAATTGTTGAAAAGGAGCAGAAGAAAACGATTCTCCGATTGCAGAAAGCCGGAGAGAAACTTTCTACCATGGCCGCCGCTACAGGATGGACGTTGGAACGGATTAAGACCTTCTTGAAGTCGCAGAATCTCCAGCCTGTGCAGTGAGTGTTTGCGCTGTATGTGTGAACGGTTGCAACTGAAAATAAGGGAAGTCCTCCACGGCTTGTGCCTTGGAGGACTTCGCGTTTCTTGCTTATTTGCAGATGTGGTCGAAGATGTACTGGAGTGCTTCTTTTGCCTGCGCATAGCGTTCATCCGTTCCGCTGAGGATGACGCTGTTTTCGCTGCTGCGTTCGGCTTTGTCGCTCCCGACGCTGAGCGGGCTGTTCGCTGTTTCAAATTCGATGTAGCCGCTCAAGAGCGTGGATTTCAGTTTTGCTTGGACGGCGACAATCGATTTGAATGGGATGACCTTGAAATTGTTGTCACCGACGTTCCAGAGCCCGCCGCCGGTCTTGTCGATGACGACAGCGTTTTCATGTACATAGAGATTCGAGCCACGGCAGTCAATCGCGAAAAGTTCTTGCCCCAGAAATTCTCGTACGGGGCTCGGACGCATTTCGTCAGAAGAGGATTTGCCATTGCTTTTCATGGAATCGAAAATCCCCATTTGTTTTGCACCTCCTATAGATTTGCCTTTGATAAAAGATTTCGCCATAAAACTTATGAATCCTGCTGAAACACGTCGCTTTCGGCAGGATTTTTATCGTGTATCGCGAATATGATACTTTAAGAAGGTTGTAAATGTGTTGCGCGTATTGCAACTGCGATGCGTGATTCCGATGGGAGGGAATGACGATGAAAAAGAGTGTGTTCCAGAAAGTGATGGTGGCCGCGATGGTCGGCCTGGGTTCGTTGATGATTGCTCCGTCTGCGGATGCGAAGATGCAGTTTTACAAGCCAGTCTATGGTGATAAGATTCAAGCGAAGGTGACAGATGGCTCTACGATTACGTTCGCACGGACGGGCGGCGTATCTTTTACAATCAACGGCGTTCCGTACTATGGAGACGATGCAGGGGCGAGGACAGATTATCTGGAGATGTCTGTGAAAGCGGCGAAAGACGATGTGACAGGTGACATGGTCTTTTATGTGACATTCGAAGACCCAGATGGGGTAGTTCGTGATGGCTGGCTATTTGCCAAGATGAAAGATGGAACGTTTCATGATATTCGCGTGAATGATTCATGGAGCCATCGTCGCCAAGTCGAATTGAAACCTTCTAAATCTGGCAATCCTGACACCTTTAGCGTTTTGTACGAGAATCCTGGAAATCCAAATAAGAATATCGGAATCGCTGTTTGGTGGGACAAAAAGCTGAACCGCTGGAACTACCATGGCTGATGGCTATGATATGCGGATGAAACGTGGATTTCTATTCAGTAGGTGGTGATGGAGCATGATGCGGAAAACTCGGATGGTTCTTGCCTTTGTGATGGCCGTTATCTTCCTCGTTGCGTTATCTGGATGTAGCAAGGATTCGTCCAGTTCCAGCGGTGCGAGTGAAAGCAGTGTGCAGCCGACGGTGCAAGAACTCGCAAAGGAAGATGCCAAGGCTGTCGGGTTTGATGGCGAGGTCTTTGCGACGACGTTCCAAGAAGGGAAGGACGGCTACCTCATCGCAGAGAGTGAAACGCCAGACCGAATTGTCGTCATCGACAAGAAGAACCAGCGCATGGCTTACGTCACGCCAGTCGATATGTTGCAGAAAATCAAGCAGGGGACAGCTCCGAAAAGCCTTATGCGCGTGGTGATTGCGACGTATACAATCCCCAAAGACAGCAGAGACCAAGACGAGAAAGCTGGTGTTGTGGGAAGGGGATACGCATAAAATCCCGATATATGCGCTTTTCGATGTTGATGATAGCGGGAAGGTGGTTCCTGGCAGGCTCACGACAGGCTACGGGCTGACACCAAGCCATTATCAGACGCCGCTGTTCGAGGCGAAAAACGTGGATATGGCGAACATCGTGCTCATAGATGCTTTGGAATTGCTGCCAAATTTGAAGTTGGATTCGACAAACGAGAAGGAAGCAGATGCATCGTCACAATCATCTGCGAAAAATGACGCAAACGCTGCCTATCCTGTCGTTCATTGGAAGTCTGCATATCTGGGACAGGATGTCAATGCTGTCATGCGGCAACGCGGATTGTCAAATGACAGCTTGCGGGAAGGCGAGGCAGGGTTGGCAGATTTTGGAATCATGTCTGACCAAGGGCTTCGTGATGCACTCCTTTTGGAAAATGGCCGCTCTCTGGCCCTGGGACTCCAAAACAATAAGATTCGCGTCGTGGCAGGCTGGCCGCATGATGAATCCTATGAGACGGTTGGTGATTTCATCCGTGGCTACTGCGGAGACAATCAGTTCTTTTCCGTTAAGCCCAAATTGGATATTTTCACGCTTGATGAAGGAGAAACGCTCCAGATCATGGAGTATGTGATGTGCTGGAAGATCGATGGTGGCTATTTCATCATCAATTATTTCCCGACGGATGACAACATTTATGAATGTTCTCCCAAGAACTACACGATTATCGATGACATGTCGTTGACCAAGGCGTTTGCGATACATTGAACAGCAAAAGAGAATCTGTAGAAAAATTCAGGAGGGATTGTGATGAAAAAGTTCTTTTTCGGCATCGTCATGGTGCTGGCGGCGTTCTGCATGGCTGTGCCAGTGAGTAAGTGTGAAGCAACAGATGTCTGGGTAGCGCATTGGAATGATGAGAACGTAGATATCTATGTGATGAACGATACGTTGCAGTATGGAACAAGCTCCACGGGGCGCTGGTTCAATGTCGTTACAAAGAAAGTCCGGGATGGGAGGCTGCTGCGCACGATCGACTGGAAGTTCAGCAAGTTCAAATCGGATATGTGGCGTTATGAAACGAGCACCATGGATGGCAGACATACAACGGTTGTGATGCCGGGCAATGGTGTCTTCGACTATTGCATGAATGTAATCGGATGGGGGTATACTGTCAGCGACTATCATTGCTATTGATTTCCTGAATCCACGGCACGAGGAGTCGTCGGAGCTTTTTGCTTCGGCGGCTCCTCTTTTTCTTTTCCTTTGAAAACCTTTTCAAAACATGAAAACAAACGTCCGCGCCTCCCTCGTATAATGGACAGCAGAAGGAGGGAAAGCGAATGATTCGAAAGGTGCCGCAGGATTTCCTGCTTGGGGCGGCGCTCTCCGCGTATCAGATGGAGGGCGCTGCCGGGGCGGACGGCCGGGAACCGTCTGTCTGGGATGCCTGGCTCGCGCGGCCCGGGAGTGGTTATGATGGCCGAGCCGCGAGCGATTTCTACCACCACTTTGAGGAAGACATCGCGGCCGCGGCCGCGCATGGCCTGCGGGCGCTGACGCTGTCGCTTTCGTGGAGCCGCATTCTGCGTGCCGATGGCACGGTGAATCCGGACGGCCTCGCGTTCTATGACCACGTGATTGACGCCTGCCGCGCGCATGGTGTCGAGCCGTTCGTTGCGCTCTATCATTTCGACCTGCCCGATGCCTACGCCCGCGAGGGCTGGCTCGCGCCGGGCACGACGGAGGCGTATCTCCGCTATGCGCGCGTCGTGTTTCAGCATTTCGGCGACCGCGTGCGCCATTTCCTCACGATGAAAGACCCCGTGACGGAAATCACGCAGGGCTACATCACGGGGCTGTTCCCGCCGGGGCAGCGCTTCGCGCTCGGTCGTGCCATGCAGGCGCTCTACAAGATGCTCGTCGCGCATGCACAGGCCGTGCTGCTGTACAAGAGCCTGAACCTCGGCGGCAGCATCGGCATCGCGCACCGCGCCGAGGGCGTCTATCCCCTGCGCGAGACGAAAGCCGACCTCCAGGCCGCGCGGCGCGACGATGTGCTGACGAACCGGATGTTGCTCGACATCGTGCTCGCGGGGCGGATGAGCCTGCGCACGCGCTCGTTGCTCGACGAGATTCTGCCCGAGGGCGAATCGTTCGCGACGAATGACGAGGAGCTCGAAGTACTCGGCCGCGCAGCGGCGGCGCTCGATTTCTTCGGCGTCAACTACTACGCGAGCCATTTCTGCACGGAGCCGACGGATGGCACGAGCCGTATCACGCACAACGGCGCGGGCGAGCGCGGCACGAGCGCCTACGAGATTGCGGGTATCAGCCGCCGCCTGTCGCGCGAGGACGTGCCGACGACGGACTGGGACTGGAACATTTTCCCGCGCGGCCTCTACGAAATGCTGCTGCGCCTGCACGAGGAATATCGTGCAATCCCGATCTACATCACGGAGACGGGGCTTGGCTTGCATGAGCACCCGGTGGGCAGCGTGCTCGAGGATGACGACCGCATCGACTACCTGCGGCAGCACATCGCGACCGTGCTCGATGCGATGGAGGATGGCGTGGACGTGCGCGGCCTCTTCGTCTGGTCGCTGATTGATGGCCTTTCGTGGACGAATGGCTATGACAAACGATACGGCCTGTTTTACGTCGATTACGCGACGGGGAAGCGCTTCCCCAAGAAGAGCGCCGACTGGCTCCGCGACCTCGCCGAGCGCCGCATCATGCTGACGCTCAACGCCATCCACACGCGGACGACGAAGAGCGCATCCGATGAAAACTGACGGTTTTGAACATTCTATTTCAAAGGAGATATATTTATCATGAAGCTGCACAACACGAAAGACATGCTGCTCGATGCCCAGAAGAACCACTACGCGGTTCCGGCATTCAATATCCACAACCTCGAGACGCTCTCGACCGTCGTCGAGACGGCATCGGAGCTGCGCTCCCCGGTCATCATCGCGGCGACGCCGTCGACGGTCGCCTACGCGGGCAAGGATTACCTCATCGCGCTCGTCGGCACGGCGATGGAGAAATACAACATCCCGATGAGCTTCCACCTCGACCATCACGAGGATGTCGCCGACATCGAGGACACGGTCGCGGCGGGCTGCCGTTCTGTTATGATTGACGCGTCGAAGCTGCCGTATGAGGACAATGTCAAAAAGGTGCAGAAAGTCGTCGCCTTCTCGCACACCTGCCACGCGACGGTCGAGGCGGAGCTCGGCCGCCTCGTCGGGCAGGAGGACAACGTCGTGACGACAGAGGCCGACAAAGCCTACACGAATCCGGATGACGCCGTCCGCTACGTCGAAGAGACGGGCATTGACAGCCTCGCTGTGGCCATCGGCACGGCGCATGGCCTCTACAAAGGCCGTCCGAAGCTCGACTTCGACCGCCTCGCTGAAATCCGCAAGCGCGTCTCGATTCCGCTCGTGCTTCACGGCGCGTCCGATGTGCCGGACGAGCTCGTCGAGAAAGCCATCTCGCTCGGCATCACGAAGGTCAACATCGCGACGGACCTCAAGATTCCGTTTGCCAATGCCGTCAAAGCCTTCTTCAAGGAGCACCCCGAAGCGAACGACCCGCGCAAGTACATGACGCCGGGCAAGGCCGCCATGAAGGAAGTCGTCAAGCACAAGATCGCCGTCTGCGGCAGCGCAGGCCGCGCCTGATGTGCGGAAAGGACGTACGATGATTCTGGTACTCAACCTCAATGCCTCCGTCGACCGGCGCTACATGCTCGACACGTTCGAGAAAGGCGAGGTCATGCGCGCCCGTTCCGTTGAGAACACGGCGGGCGGCAAGGGACTCCATGTTGCGAACGTGCTGCATGCGCTCGGCGCCGACGCCGTCACGACAGGCTTCCTCGGTGGCAAGGCTGGCGAGTTCATCGAAGAGCGCATGGCAGAGCGCGGCCTCGCAGGCGATTTCACGCATGTCGCGGACGAGACGCGCTCGTGCCTCGCCATCCTGACGGCGGCGGGCGAGCAGACGGAGATTCTTGAACCCGGCCCGATGGTCACGGCGGACGAGCTCGCCGCGTTCCGCGCGAAATATCGCGAGCTCCTGAGGGGCGCCAATCTCGTCGTCGGTTCTGGCAGCATCCCGCAGGGCGTGCCGAAAAGCATCTACGCCGACCTCATCCGCGAGGCGCATGATGCGGGCAAGCGATTCCTGCTCGATACGAGCGGCGAAGCGCTCCGCACGGCATTTGAAGCCAAGCCCGACTTCATCAAGCCGAACCAGGCGGAGGTTGCCGACCTCACAGGACGGCGTGCCGAAACCGAAGAAGACGCCCAGCATGCCATCTGCGCACTGCTCGACGCAGGTCTTCCCCTGGCCTGTGTCTCGCTCGGTGCGGACGGATCGCTGCTCGGCGTCGCGGCAGAGACGCCGGACGATTCGCCGCAGCTCTACCGCGTCAAAGTTCCCCATATCGACTGCAAGAACCCCGTCGGCTCCGGCGACAGCTTCGTCGGCGGCTTCGCGGCAGCGCTCGCAAGCGGCAAATCCCCCCAAGAGGCTCTGCGCCTCGCTGCCGCCTGCGGCACGGCCAATGCGATGGAAGAAGAAAGCGGCAGCGTCACCCCTGAGACGGTGCAGGCCCTCCTCCCGAAAATTGCGATCACCAAAGTTTCCTGAAAATCCCTTCCCTTGAACATCCACATACACGAAACGACCAGAACCAGCTCTTTCCCCCAGAGCTGGTTCTGGTCGTTTTTTGTGTTATCTTTTGGCTGTTGCGAACGTATCGTGTTTTGAAAGGCTCCCTCCCAGAGGGAGCTGTCAGCGAAGCTGACTGAGGGAGTGTCGAAGGTAGGGCAAAATGTATTGTAGGATTGTATCCGCGAAGACGTACCTTCGCAGATACAATCGAATCGATTGCTAGGACCTACCTTCGACACTCCCACCACCG
>OMZR01000118.1 GCA_900315575.1 uncultured Veillonellaceae bacterium | reverse complement strand
TTCTCGCTCGAAATGAGCAAGGAGCAGCTCGTGCAGCGCATGCTCTGCTCCGAAGGCGGCATCGACTCGCAGCGCCTGCGCACGGGCAAGCTCGACGACCAGGAATGGCAGGAGCTCATCAATACGGCCGACAAAGTCTCGAAGGCGAAGCTCTTCATCGACGACACGGCGGGCATCAGCGTCATGGAACTGCGCTCGAAAGCCCGCCGCCTCAAGGCCGAGCATGGCCTCGACCTCATCGTCATCGACTACCTGCAGCTCATGCAGGGCCGCTCGAAAGGCGGCGATAACAGCCGCCAGCAGGAGATTTCCGAGATTTCCCGCTCGCTCAAGGCGCTCGCGCGCGAACTCGACGTCCCCGTCGTCGCGCTGTCGCAGCTCTCGCGTTCTGTCGAGAGCCGCACGGTCAAGAAGCCGATGCTGTCCGACCTGCGCGAATCCGGCTCGCTCGAGCAGGATGCCGACATCGTCATGTTCCTCTATCGCGAGGACTACTACGATCAGGAGACGGAGCGGAAGAACATCACGGAAGTCCTCATTTCCAAGCACCGCAACGGCCCGATCGGCTCGGTCGAGCTCTTCTTCCAGAAGGAATTCACGAAGTTCCGCAATCTGTCCAACATCGAGTGACGTCAAGAAAGGGTGTTAGAATGAAAATCCTCGTAACCGGCATTACAGGCCAGCTCGGCCACGATGTCATGAAAGCGCTTGCTGCGCGCGGTCACGAAGCCATCGGTGCCTCGCGAAAAGAATTCTCTCTGACGGATTTTGACGCCGCGCGTGCCTTTGTCGAAAACGTCAAGCCTGACGCCATCATCCACTGCGCGGCCTACACGGCCGTCGACAAAGCCGAGGACGAGAAAGACCAGTGCATGATCGTCAATGGCGGTGCGACGCGCAATCTCGCGGCTGTCGCGCGGGATATCGGCGCGAAGTTCGTCTATATCTCGACGGATTACGTGTTCCCGGGCATTGGGGAAACCGCTTACGACGTCGATGCGCCGAAAGGCCCGACAAACGCTTACGGCCTCTCGAAGCTCGCGGGCGAGGAAGCTGTGCAGGAACTGCTGACAAAATACTTCATCGTCCGCATCTCGTGGGTTTTCGGCAGTAATGGCAAGAATTTCATCAAGACGATGCTGAAGCTCGCCGAGACGCACGACAAGCTGACCGTCGTCGATGACCAGATTGGCTCGCCGACGTACACGGCCGACCTCGCCGAGCTCCTCGCCGACATGGTCGAGACGGAAAAATACGGTGTTTATCATGCGACAAACGAAGGCTTCTGCTCGTGGGCGGACTTCGCGAAAGAAATCTTCCGCCAGGCGGGCAAAGACGTCACCGTCACGCCCGTGCCTTCGACAGAGTACCCGACGAAAGCCGCGCGCCCGAAGAACTCGCGCATGTCGAAAGCCTCCCTCGACCGCGCTGGCTTCCATCACCTGCCGACTTGGCAGGACGCCCTTGGTCGTTATTTGAAGGAGCTTTGATTATCATGCAGCTGGATGAAATCATCAACAAGCACAAATCCGACCTCAACGCCACGGACATGGTCATCTGGAAGTATATCGTCACGCATCGCGCGAACGTGCGCCACATCTCCATCCACGAGCTCGCGCGCGACTGCGCCGTCTCCTCGACGACCATCGTGCGCTTCGCACAGAAGCTCGGCCTCGACGGTTTCGGCGAGCTCAAGGCCATCCTCAAGATGGAGGAGCCGACAGGCGAGGTCTATCACGACGACGTCCTCAAAGACCTCGGCGATTTCTACATCAAGACGGGCAAGAAGCTCATGGCGCGCAACTTCGACGCCGCGAGCAAGCTCATCCACGAGGCGAACCGCGTCTACGCCTACGCTTCGGGCTACGTCCAGAGCAACGTCGTGCAGGAGCTCAAGCGTCTGTTCTTCTATGACAACGTCCTGATTTTCGAAATCCGCGGCCGCGAGGAATTCAACGCCGTCATGCAGACCGTCACGAAAGACGACCTCTTCATCTTCGTTTCGTTCTCCGGCGAATCCGCGAACGTCACGGACTTTGCGCAGCAGCTCCAGCTCCGCGACGTGCCGCTCATCTCCATCACGAAGCTCCACGACAACACGCTCGCGAGCCTCTCGACCGTGAACCTCTACGTCTCGCCCGCGCGCTTCCAGCTCTACGAAGAAGGCGACACGCGTCCGCCGTTCCAGTCGATGATGCCATACTTCCTGCTCCTCGAAATCTGGTACGTCAAATATCGCGTCTACCTGCAGCACCAGGCAGACAAATCACGCGAAACAAAAAAAGCCCCCCTCTCAGAGGGGGGAGAGCCGCTTGCGGCAGGGGGAGTGTCGAAGGTACGGCTTTGATTATTTGCAGAAAAGTTGAGTCGAAGGCAAGTTGCCTTCGGCTCATTTTTCATTCCAGCAGTTTCTGCAGCTCCATCCAGTCGGGCTTTTTTGCCGCCTTGCAGACAGCTTCATAATGTTCTTTTTCGCTGGCCGGCGGCTCTTTCCCAGCAAGGTCTTCGAGGACGAACTGCACGCTGTCGTAATCGAACGTGGCTGCGAGCTCTTTGAACGTTTCGTAAACTTCCTGAAGCTCTTCCGCCGTCATCGGTTCTTTGGCGTTCCCGCCGTCTGCGGCATTGCTGTCAGCAGCCGTCGCTGGCAGGACGGGTTTCAGCATGTCTTCGCATTCCGCATAGAGCTCGAAGAGGCGCGGCGTACCCTGCTGGATGGTCGCAGCATCACCTGCGTTGCCTGCCTGCTCGAGCGTGGCGGCGAGGTCCGAGAGCTCGTTTGCGCCGATGATGCGCGCCGAGCTCTTGAGAGCGTGGACACGGATCGTGTAGTTCTTCCAGTCGGCGGCGTCGAAGAACCTCTGGATCGTTGCAGCGTTTTCTTTGTAGGCTTCAGCAAAGAGGCGCAGCGTTTCGACGTAGTCTTCGGGCGAGCCGCAGTTCGTGAGGCCGCTCTTTGTGTCGAGGAGCGTTTGCGACTTGAGCCAGTCAGGCAGCGATTCAGCGTCTGCCGTGTCCCTGGCTTTTGCATCTTTTGCTGTGACCTCCTGCACCTTTTCGGGCGGAAGGTATTTTTTGAGCATCTGTTCGAGCTTGTGGCTGTCGATCGGCTTCGTCAGGTAATCGGTGAAGCCCGCGTCGATGTACTCTTTGCGCGCGCCGGAGATGGCGTTGGCCGTCAGTGCGATGACGGGCTTGCCCTTGCAGACATGCTCCATCGCATGCATGCGCTGCAGCGTCTCGATGCCGTCCATTTCCGGCATGCGGTGGTCGAGGAAGATCATGTCATATGTTTTCTTCTTCACCATTTCGAGTGCGACGGCGCCCGAAAGCGCGGAATCAACGTGGATTTCCGTGCGCTTGAGGAGTCCACAGAATACTTTGATGTTCATCTCGACATCGTCGACGACGAGCACATCGGCCGTCGGCGCCTTGAGGAGTGCGCCTTCGCTTTCTGTTGGCACGAGGCGGCGCACCTGGTTTTCGAAGTCCCCGAGCTCCGCCCAGTTGATGACATCCTGCCCGACTTCGAAGGCGAACGTCGAGCCCTGGCCGTAGACGCTGTCGACTTCGAGGTGGCTGTGCATCATGGCGAGCAGGCGTTGCGTGATGTTCATGCCGAGCCCCGTGCCCTCGATCGTCGCGTTGCGCGCTTCTTCGATGCGCTGGAATGCCTTTCCGAGTTTTGGTAGGTCTTCGGGCTTGATGCCGATGCCCGTGTCCTTGACGGTGAAGCGCAGTACGACCTTTTTGTCTGAAAGCTTGCGGAATGTGACGGAGAGCGTCACGCTGCCCTGATGCGTGTACTTCACGGCATTCGTGAGGATGTTCATCGCGACCTGCTTCACGCGCACTTCGTCGCCGTAGAGCACGGTCGGGAGCTTCGGGTCAGCCTTCAGGATGAATTGCAGATTCTTGTTTTTCGCGCGGATCTCCGTCATGTTCACGAGGTCATTGAGCAGCGAGCCGAGGCCGTACTCGACCGGCACGAGCTCCATCTTGCCCGCCTCGATCTTCGAGAAATCGAGAATGTCGTTGACGAGGCCGAGGAGGTGGAGCGCCGAGCCGCGAAGGTCGGCTGCGTAGCCTTCGATCGCGGGCTCGCGGCTCTCGCGCAAGATCATTTCGTCCATGCCGATGATGGCATGGATCGGCGTGCGGATTTCGTGCGACATATTGGAGAGGAACAGGCTCTTGGCCTGGTTCGCGTGCTCGGCCTGTTCTTTCGCTTCCTCGGCGTGCGTCCGCGCCTCTTCGGCTTGTGCTTTCGCTTCTTCCGCGTGTGCTTTGGCGACTTCCGTCGCGTGCAGCGCGTCTTCGGTCTCCGCTTGGCCCTGGAGCAGGAGCTGCGTTTCGCGGATAAAGATGTAGATGAGCATGAGCACGACGAACAGCACGAACAGTGCATAGCCGTGGCGCAGGAAGCCCGCGATGTCCTCGACGGGTTTCACGAGCGCTGTGCTTTCGATATAGCCGACGAGGTAGAGGTCGGGGCGGATTTCCGCAAGCGTGACGAAAGATTTCGTCTCTTGCGCCTCCTTGCTGTCATCCGCACTGTGGACGACGATGGCGCTCTTGTCGATCTCCTGCATCATCCGTTCGAGGCGGCCGCTCGCCATGAGCGTATCAAAGCATGCCTGGCGCTCTTCATTCGCGGGGTTGCTCGGCTGGCTGATGGCATGGAGGTCGCGACTGACGAGCCAGAAGGTCGCGCCTTTGACCTCCTTCGTGTTGAGAAGCTGCCCGATGATGGCGTCGGGATCAGCCTTGCAATAGAGGATGGCGTCGACATTGCCGTTCCCCTGTTCGTGGATGGGGGCGGCAATGAGGTAAGCGGAGCCCGTGTCGTTGACGATGAGCATCGGCTGGCCGTGCTGGATGCCGATAAGGCGGGGGAAGGTTTCAAAGGAAACATCATCGTTGCCGTAGACGTGCGTGCCATCAAAGCGCAGGATGCCGATGTCGCCCTCGAGGCCCTGTTGCCGCATCATCTGCACGAAGAAGTCCAGTTCCTCCGGAGATTTTTCGATGGCCTTGCTGTAATTTTCCAGCGAGCGCAGACGGCGGTTGATGATCTCGTTGTCCATCTGCGACATCATGGTGATGTTTTCGGCCAGCTGATCCTCCATGTATTCGTGCAGCATCACGTTCAGCTGATGCTGGATGCTGTGGCCGATCAGGCAGAAGCAGCAGAGCGCGAAGATGAGCAGCACGACGAGGCGGCGCTGCTCCGTGCAGAAGAGATATTTTTTCAAGAGACGGCGCAGACGGTCATTCATAGAGGAGCACCCCCTCGACGAACCAATCCATCTTTTGGCGGAGCGTCACATCGTCGATGTATTCGCCCGTGCGGCAGCGGATCGTGCCTTCATTGTCACGGATGTCGCCGGAAAACGGCTCGAAGCCATTCCGAAGTTCGTCTTCCGCCTGTGCAATCTGTGCGCGTTCCGCGTCCGTGACGTCGGGCGATGTGATTGCGAGCGCCATATCCGCTTCATTGAAATCAAACCAGTAAAATGCCAGCGGGTTCGAGTTCCGCACGTTGTCTTTGAGGAGCGAAGACCAGACTTTCTTCCAGTTGATGATTGTGCGCGCGAGGAGCAGCGGGTCATCCGGGACTTCGTCGTAGCAGGCGAGGCCGTAGATGCCGTGCTCGACGGCATAGGCCGCCACGGCGTCGTTTGACCGATGGGACGCGAGGACATCGACATGCGCGTCCTTCACCATGCGGGCCGCGAGGCGGCACGCGTTTTCGTCCGTTCCCTCTGCGAGCGTCTGGAAAGCTGCGAGCACATGGGCGTCGGGATTCACGCGCTGCACGCCGAGTGCAAAGGCGTTGAGTTTCTGCAAATTGTCCGGCACGAGGTCATAGCTGATGAAGCCAATCTGCCCCGTCTTCGTCTTCAGCCCTGCGAGGATGCCCTGGAGGTAGCGCAGCTGGTAGATGCGCACGAAGTACGTGCGGACATTTCCCGTGTAGTGCGACGGGATGATCGTGTAAAAATTCGTATCAAGATATTTCTGCCCCGCCGTCTGGAACAGGTCGCCGTAGCCATACGTCGCGGATACGATGATGTTCGCGCCCTGCGCGTGCAGGCGGTCGATGGCCTCCATGCCGGCGGGGCTGTCGGGGACATCCGCCTCGATGAGGTATTCCGCTCCCATGGCATCCGCCGCGTCAGCGAGTCCCTGGCCTGCAATGCGGTACCAGGGTTCGGAGGCTTGGTTTTCCGGCAGGATGAGCCCTATCTTGATCGGTTGCTGCTGCTCCATCTCTGTCGTGAAAAAGAGATGCACATAGGCGATAAGCGCGACGAGTGCAGCGGCGAGGATAAGGTGCGGCAGCGATTGTTTCCATTTCATGGGAATGCCCTCCCCAAGGTTGCTTCCAGGGTTAGTCGTGCAGCTTGTCGTAGAGCTGCTTCATGAAGAAGGAGCCGACGCTCTCGACGAGCTTGTCGCGGCCGGAAGATTTCAGGATATAACCCTCCGGCTTCAGCGCGAGCACCTGCACGACGCTGTCTCGGTCGCCCTTGCCCGTGAGGAAGATGACAGGAATCTTCGCCGTCTTCGGCTCGCTGCGGAGCATCTCGAGCACCTGCGGGCCGCTCGTCACGGGCATCTCGTAATCGAGCAGGATGAGGTCGGGCTGGTTGTCCGCGACATACATCATCGCTTGCGCGCCGCTCGTTACGATGGTCACGCGGTACTGGCGCGAGAGCCAGTTCTTGACCGTTTTGAGGAACGTCTCGTCGTCATCGACGATGAGGATGTGCTTCAGCCGGTCCTGCGTCGCGTTGACATCCGTCAGATACGCGAGACGCTCGAGGAGTGCTTCCGTGTTCACAGGGCGCTCGAACACCGCTGAAATGATCGGCTCTGGGATGGATTCCTCGACCGACTTGATGTCCGTCGGATTGCCCAGGAGGATCAGCAGCTTGTTCTTTTCCGTGCAGAGATCCTTGAGATAGATCAGCGCGTCCGTCTTGCTGTCCTCGTCGCCAGAGAGATACATGAGGATGAGCTCGGCATCGCGTTCGTGCGCATGCAGCGCCTCGACGTCGAGCGAACAGGAGATGAGCTCGTAGCCGTTCTTCGTCAGATTGCGCTGCAGCGCGTGGATGATGAGCGACTTGCCCTCGCTGATGAATAAGATTTTCTCGCTTGCCATATATGTTGCCTTCCTTCAATATTCGTCCAAAATCATCCTAAAGAGACCTATTCGACGCGGGGAGGGATTGGGGGGGGATGCGGTTGCGAAGGAAGAGGGGATGCGATACAATGAGAACAAAAGGAATTTGGAAAAGAAAAGGAGCGGGAAAAATCATGAGTTTACGGAAATTGACCAGGGATTTGGCATTCATCGGTGCATTCAGCGTGGGCCTGTTCGGGCCAGCAAGCTATTTCTATGCATCGATGCCCATCGTGCAGGCAGAAGCGCAGATGAATGCGGCTGCTCAGCCATATCAGAAGCAGATCAGCGAGGCCATCCATGCCAAGAACTGGAGCAGTGCCATCGATCTCTGCACGAAAGCACTTGCGCTCGATGACAAGTCCGCCCTGCTCTATCGGATGCGCGGCGCCCTTTACTGCGAGCAAAAAGATTTTGACAACGCAATTGCCGATCTTCAGAAAGCGATTTCTCTGAATCCGAAAGATGTGAAAGCGCGTACTCTCTTGGGACGGCTCTATGGCAATTTGAAAAAATATGATTTGGCCCTCCAGGAATTCAACAGCATCCTCAGTCTCGAACCCAAGAATGCGCAGGCACTGATGTACAAGGGAGTGGCCTATGCATCGAAAGGCGATTACAAATCAGCCATCGCCAATTACGAGAAAGCGCTGGCGATCGCACCGGACAATGCGACCATTTATATGAACCGGGGCCTTGCTTATGCCAATTTGAAGCAGTATGACCTTGCGATGGCAGACTACGACAAAGCGATTGCACTGAAGCCCGATGCGGCCATCATGTATTACAGCAGAGGCAATGCTTTTGCACGTGATATGAAGCAATATGATGCCGCTGTCAGCGACTACACGAAAGCGCTTTCGTTGAAGCCGGATTACCTCGAAGCCTACAACAATCGTGGCATTGCTTATCAGCATCTCAAGCAGTACGATCAGTCTCTTGCCGATTACGACAAGGCGATCTCCCTGAACTCCAAATACGAAAAGACGTATAACAACCGGGGCGAGCTCTATGAAGAAATGGGCAAATACGATTTGGCGCTCGCGGATTTCAACAAAGCACTTTCGCTGAATCCGGAATACGATCAAGCGTATAGTGGTCGCGGCCTCGTGTATCTCGATCTCGGGAAATACGACGAAGCACTTCGTGATCTCAACCATGCCATCCAGATCAACCCAAACTTTGATGAAGCTTACGGCTGCCGCGCAAAGGCCTACCAGAAGATCGGAGACAAAGATAACGCCCGCAAAGACGCCGAAAAGGCGCTCCAGCTGAACAAAGACAACGAGCAGGCGGCAGAGGTGTTGAAGGAATGCAATCTGAGATGATCGAAAAAATGAGCGCCGCACGAGGGAGTGTCTTTTCTCGTGTGACGCCTATTTGATTCTAGACAGTTATTCGTACGCTACCACAATACTTGCAACCCTGCCGTACAAGACATCAATGAAGAGCTTCCGATCTTTTTCGGTATGATACCAATAAATCAGATGCCGTCCGTTGCTGTTTCTGAGCCACGGTTCTCCGTAAGTGTTCAAAATATCGATTTCAGCGCTGGCGACATGAATGCCGGCTGGTGTTTTGATTCCGTTAATCCCAAAAGTCTTAATACTATCGACATAACCGTCTGCGAAATCGATGACGAAAGAATCCCCATATTGCCACACAACGTGATGACAACCGTCGTACCGAAGGATTCCACGATCGGTTGATTTCGTCGGCTGCCCATAGATGTTTTCAACAGCGTCTTGCGTCATCTCCAATGTGATGCCGCCGAGAGCAACATCACTCATTGGCAGCCAGCCTGCGGCAAGTGCAGATGATGACATCGCGACAGCCAGCAAGAAAGCTGTTAAAAAAGTCAGCCATATCTTTTTCATTTTGATCACCTACGCTTCTTTATAAATAAGGTTTCATAGCCTGCCAAACTCATTCTCTTAAATAACTTGCTCGTAAACATGAGAATCTCTCCCTCCTAAATATTTCAGCAATATTTCTGGTTCAATCATTTTTCCTGTGGGATGAACGATGCGTAACAGGTCAATGGCGGCTCATGTCGATGAGTTTCAAAAAGAAGTATTCATCGTCA
>OMZR01000067.1 GCA_900315575.1 uncultured Veillonellaceae bacterium | reverse complement strand
AAATCAGCCGCCAGACGTCGGAGCACACGCAGACGATCAGCGCGGCGGCCGAGGAGCAGAGCGCTTCTGCAACGGAAATCGCCACGGCTTCGCAGTCGCTCGCGAAACTCGCGCAGCAACTGCAGGATGCAACGAAGAAGTTCAAGGTCTGACAGGGCAAAAAAGAATATGTGAAGGGAGACAGGATTTCATGGCAAAGTATGCATTGATTACGGGCGCGTCAAGCGGCATCGGGCGCGCGACAGCGTTCGCGCTGGCAAAGAAGGGCTATGACCTCGTCATCGCGAGCCGCAGCCTCGAAAAGCTCGAAGCCGTGAAGAAGGAGGTCGAGGCGGCGGAGCATGTCACCGTGACGCCCATCGTGCTCGACGTCACGGACACGGCGGCCATCCATCAGACGACGGAGGTCGTGCTCGAAAAATTCGGCGCACCGGACGTGCTCGTCAATGATGCAGGCCTCGCGCGCGGCCTCGAGCCGTATGCGGAGACGGAGGAAGAGGATATTCTCGAGATGATTGATACGAACATCAAGGGGCTCTTCCTCGTCACGCACGACTTCCTGCCCGCAATGGTCCAGCGCAATTCCGGCCATATTGTGAACCTCGGCTCGACGGCAGGGCTCTATGCATACGCTGGCGCGGCCGTCTATTGCGCGTCAAAGGCCGCCGTCAAGACGTTCTCCGACGGCATCCGCATCGACCTCATGGCGACGGACATCAAGGTCACGACGATCCAGCCGGGCATGGTCGAGACGCCGTTCTCGGAAGTCCGCTTCCACGGCGACAAGGCGCGGGCGGCGAATGTTTACAAGGGCATCGAGGCGTTGACGCCGGAGGACATCGCCGATACGATTGCCTACGTCGTCGATACGCCGCGCCGCATGCAGGTCAGCGACGTTGTCATCCTCGCAAACCAGCAGGGAACGGGGTTCCTGGCACATAAAGAGTAAAGAATCATAGATGCTGCAAGACAAAAGCGATGCGTAATTGCGTCGCTTTTGTCTTGTTTTGTTCGAAAAATGTGACAGGAGAGTAGACGCAAAAGGACAGACGTGGTAAAATAGCGTGTATAGGTTTACAAGAAAGAGAAGGGACGTTTTCTATTTGACAGATTTTGCAGATTTGCTACGGGAAATGCATGTCTGGATGACGGCCTACATGAAGTCGTTTTACACGGCCGACGAAGAAGTCATGCAGGGCATCCGGATCAAGGAAGTCCATACGGGCTACGTGACGGGGCATATGACCGCGCTCGCAGAGGAGCTCGGGCTCTCCGCGCATGACCGGGCGCTTGCCGAGATCATGGGGCTGTTTCATGATGTCGGGCGCTTCCGCCAGTATATGCTCTACAAGACATTCAACGACGCGCAGTCGGAGGACCATGCGGCGCTTGCGCTCACAGTGCTCTCGGAGCTGCCGTTCATGAAAAAGCTCGCGCCTGAGGACGAGGCACTCGTGCGCTTTGCCATAGGCAATCACAACAAGAAAGAAATCGAGCCGACGGACGACAAGCGCCGCCTTCTTTTTGCGAAGATGCTGCGCGATGCGGACAAGCTCGACATCTACCGCGTGCTCGCGCCGTTCCTCGACGAGAGTCATGCCGACGAGGCGCCGAAGTTCATGGCAGGGCTCAAGAGCCAGCAGGTAACGGAATCTTTCACGAAAGCACTTGTGGAGGGGCATCAGGCGGATTACCACGCCATCCGCACGCATGGTGACCGCAAGGTCGTGCGGCTCCTGTGGGTCTATGACATCAACTTCGCGTGGACGATGCGCAAAATCGTCGAGCGCGGCTACATCGACCGCGTGATTCATGCGCTGCCGCATGGGCGCGAACTCACGATCGGTTTTGAAAAACTCAAATCTTATGTTGCAAAGAAATGCGCAGAGCAGGACAAGCTTGCGGATTTTTTATAAAGAAATAAGGGGAGAACACTATGGCGAACTTCATCCAGAATGAGATTGACGAAGACCTCAAAAAAGGCAAATATACGACGGGAATCCACACGCGATTCCCACCCGAGCCGAATGGCTATCTGCATGTCGGCCATGCGAAGTCCATCTGCCTGAACTTCGGCCTCGCCGAAAAGAATAACGGTCTCTGCAACCTGCGTTTCGACGACACAAACCCGACGAAGGAAGATGTCGAGTACGTCGATTCCATCCAGGAGGACATCCGCTGGCTCGGCTTCAGCTGGGGCAACCGCAAGTTCTACGCATCGGACTACTTCGACAAGCTCTATGACTACGCCGAGCAGCTCATCAAGAAGGGCCTCGCCTATGTCGATGACCTCTCGGCTGAGGAAATCAAGGCATATCGCGGCACGCTGACGGAGCCGGGCAAGGAAAGCCCGTACAGGAATCGTTCGGTTGAAGAAAACCTCGATCTCTTCCGCCGCATGAAGGCCGGTGAGTTCGCAGACGGCGCGAAAGTCCTGCGCGCGAAAATCGACATGGCGTCGCCAAACATGGTCATGCGTGACACGGTCATCTACCGTATCGCGCATGCGACGCACCATCGCACAGGGGACAAGTGGTGCATCTATCCGATGTACGACTTCGCGCATCCGCTGTCCGATGCCATCGAGGGCATCACGCATTCCGTCTGCACGCTCGAGTTCGAGGAGCATCGTCCGTTCTACGATTGGCTGCTCGATTCCCTCGATTTCGACCCGATGACGCGCCCGCGCCAGATCGAGTTCGCGCGCCTGAACCTCACGAATACGGTCACGAGCAAAAGAAAGCTCCGCCAGCTCGTCGAAGAGGGCTATGTGCGCGGCTGGGACGACCCGCGCATGCCGACCATCTCGGGTCTGCGCCGTCGCGGCTACACGCCGGCGGCCATCAAATCGTTCTGCGAGGAAATCGGCGTTGCGAAGGCGAACAGCCTCGTCGATGTCGCGATGCTCGAGCACGCCGTGCGCGAAGACCTCAACGAGCATGCCGATCGCATCATGGCCGTGCTGCATCCGCTGAAGGTCGTGCTGACGAACGTGCCGGAAGACTATGAGGAGCTGCTCGTCGCCGACAACAACCCGATGCATGGCGGCCACCGCTATGTGCCGTTCTCGCGCGTCATCTATATCGAGCAGGAAGACTTCATGGAAGAACCGCCGAAGAAGTTCTTCCGCCTGAAGCCGGGCGGAGAAGTGCGCCTCAAACACGCCTACATCATCAAGTGCGACGAGGTCGTCAAGAACGAGGATGGCAGCATCAAAGAACTTCACTGCTCCATCGACCCGGATTCGAAGACGGGCGGCAAGACGGCGAACCGCAAGATCAAGGGCACGATTCACTGGGTCGCCGAAAAGACGGCGCTCGACGCCGAAGTCCGTCTCTACGATTATTTGATCGAGACGGATGAAGAGGGCAACGTGCCGAAAGACTTCATCGCAGCACTGAACAAGAACTCGATGGAAGTCGTCGAGCACGCTTTCATCGAGCCGTCCGTGCGCTATGCGGCACCCGAGACGCATTACCAATTCCTGCGCGAAGGCTATTTCGTCGTGGACAAGGACACGACGCCGGAGCACCTCGTCTTCAATCGTGTCGTCGGCCTGCGCGACAGCTGGGCAAAGGCAAAAGCCAAAGGCTGATGGCAACCACACGCTGAAACCACAGGAAGGAGGTGAGGACGGATGTCAAAGATCCCGAAAAACCTCACGGACAAGGACATGCTGAAGAACTGGGTCGAGGAAGAAACGGTCGAAGACAAGTTCCTCCGTGCGGAAAAGATCGAGGACAAGAGGCGCCGTGAACGAGCGGGCATCGAACCGCCAGCAGAGCTTGCGCGTGCAGGATTTTCGCGCCAGTTCACCGAGGAGCTCGGCAAAGCGCTGACGGAGCTCAAGATGCAGCTCACGCTCAAAGGCGCAAAGGACATCACATACAAGGTGAAGAATGACGGCACAAAGATCGTCATCGCACCAAAATACACGCTCTGACGAGCTGTATTGATGGAATAGAATGGATGAAAAGGAGTCCTTGTTTTTATGTGTATGAGATAAGAAAAGAGTGGATATGAGATGAGTACAACGACCATTGCGGTCATTATCTTTGTTGCAGCCTATGCACTGATTATTTCCGAAAAAGTCCATCGTACCATCGTCGGCATCGTCGGGGCGTCGCTCATGATTCTCTGCGGCGTCATCGACCAGGCGACGGCCATCAGTCATATCGATTTCAATACGCTCGGCCTGCTCATGGGCATGATGATCATCGTGAACATCACGAGCGAAACAGGTCTCTTCAATTTCCTCGCTGTCTGGGCGGCCAAGAAGGTCGAAGCGCAGCCGATCAAGCTTCTCGTTGCGCTTTCCCTCCTGACGATGGTCTGCTCCGGACTTCTCGACAACGTCACGACGGTGCTGCTGACCGTGCCGATCACGTTCGGCATCACGTCGCAGCTCAAGGTCGACGTCAAGCCATACCTCATTTCCCAGATCCTCGCGTCGAACATCGGCGGCACGGCGACGCTGATCGGCGACCCGCCGAATATCATGATCGGCAGTGCCGTCGGCTTGAACTTCATGGATTTCGTCGCAAACCTCACGGGCATCGCGTTCATCATCTTCATCGTCGTTGAGCTCGTGCTGATTGCGCTCTATCACAGCGAGCTCAAGACGCAGCCCGAGCTCCAGGCAGAAGTCATGAAGATGGATGCAAGCAAAGAAATCAAGGACGCTTCGCTTTTGAAGCGTTGCCTCGCCGTCATCTTCCTGACGATTGGCATGTTCGTGCTGCATGGCACGCTCGGCCTCGATACGGCGACGTGCGCACTGTCGGGCGCGGGCCTCTTGCTCCTCATCACGTACACGCGCAACGAGGCCATGATCGGCAAAGTCCTCTCGAAAGTCGAGTGGCTCGCGATCTTCTTCTTTGCCGGCCTGTTCGTGCTCGTCGGCGCGCTCGTCGAGACGGGCGTCATCAAGATGCTCGCAGCCGAGGCCATCAAGATTACGAATGGCAGCGTCAATGCGACGGCCATGCTGATTCTCTGGATGAGCGCGATTGCATCTGCGTTCATCGACAACATCCCGTTCGTCGCGACGCTGATCCCGCTCATCAAGGACATGGGCCAGATGGGCCTCACGAACCTCGACCCGATGTGGTGGAGCCTCGCGCTCGGTGCCTGCCTCGGCGGCAACGGCACGCTGATCGGTGCGAGCGCCAACGTCGTCGTCGCCTCGATGGCGGCGCGTCGCGGCAAGGCCATCTCGTTCATCGAGTTCATGAAGATCGCGTTCCCGATCATGATTCTGACGATCATCATCTCGAGCGCTTATGTCTGGCTGCGGTATCTCTGATGCGAACATTTCCCGAAGCGGACGGCTTGCCGCCCGCTTTTTTCTGACAGAAAGCTCATAAGCAAGAAAGGAACCTTCATGGATCAGAATGAAAGAAAAGAAGCCCTTGACAAAGCGCTCAAGGGCATTGAGAAAGATTTCGGCAAAGGTGCGATCATGCGCCTCGGCGATGCGAAGGCGAACATGAATGTTGAGGTCATCCCGACGGGCATCCTGCCACTCGACATCGCACTCGGCGTCGGCGGCATCCCGCGCGGACGTATCATTGAAATCTATGGCCCCGAGTCGTCGGGCAAGACGACGGTCACGCTGCACATGATTGCCGAAGCGCAGAAGAATGGCGGCATCGCGGCATTCATCGATGCGGAGCATGCGCTCGATCCTGTGTATGCACAGCACCTCGGCGTCGACATCGACAACCTGCTGATTTCGCAGCCGGACAGCGGCGAGCAAGCGCTTGACATTGTCGAGGCGCTCGTCCGCAGCGGCGCCATCGACCTCATCGTCGTTGACTCTGTCGCAGCGCTCGTGCCGAAAGCCGAGATTGAGGGCGAGATGGGCGACAACAATGTCGGCTTGCATGCCCGTCTCATGAGCAAGGCCATGCGCAAGCTCACGGGCATCATGAGCAAGATGCGGACAGCGGTCGTCTTCATCAACCAGATTCGTGAGAAGGTCGGCGTCATGTTCGGCAACCCCGAGACGACGACGGGCGGCCGCGCGCTGAAGTTCTATGCGTCCGTGCGCCTTGACGTGCGCCGTGCCGAGGGCATCAAGCAGGGGCAGGAGTTCATCGGCAACCGCACGCGTGTCAAGGTCGTCAAAAACAAGGTCGCGCCGCCATTCAAGCAGGCGGAGTTCGACATTATGTACGGCGAGGGCGTCTCGAAGCTCTCATGCGTCCTCGACATGGCCGTCGACCTCGACATCGTCGACAAGAGCGGTGCCTGGTTCTCCTATGGCGGCACGCGTCTCGGCCAGGGCAAGGAAAATGCGAAAAAGACCATCGCCGAGACGCCGGGCATGCAGGAAGAACTCGAGCAGAAAGTCCGCGACAAGCTCATGAACAGCGAGAACGCGGACGACAAGGAAAAGAATGATGCCAAGGACGCCAAAAGCAAGGACGCGAAGGACGCAGCGGCAAACCACGCTGCTGCCGAAGCTCCTGCAGGTGCTGATGCATGACGCAGCGCATGGAACTGCCGTCCGAAGATGAGGTCGGCGGAAAGGCAAAGAAGGCGAAAGGGCCGAAGACGGCATTGATGTATGCCGTCGACCTGCTTGCACGGCAGGAGCAGAGCAGCGCAAAGCTCCGCGAAAAACTTAAGCGCAAAGGCTATGGCGAAGAAGAGACGGAAGCCGCGCTTCAGCGTCTCATGGAATTGCATTATCTTGATGACGCCGGTGCCTGTCAGCGGCAGTTCGAGTTTCTCTATGAGGAGAGCCGCAGCTCTGTGCGGCAGATCATGGCGAAGCTGTTGCAGCGCGGCTTCGAGAGCTCGATGATCCGTGACTGCATTCCGTCCGATACATATGAGCGCGAGAAAGACGCGGCCCTCCGCGTGCTCGCGCTCAAATACCGGAAGCCTGCCGATTCGCGCAAGATGATGGCGAACCTCTATCAGAAAGGCTTCGCCGTGGACGCTGCGCGGGCGGCCGTCGAAACGTTTGCCGCACAGATGGCAGAGCGCCAGGATAGCGCAGAAGATGACGAAAGGGAAGAATGATATGGGAAATTTCAGTTTTGACAAGGAGAGCCTGCGGCAGAACTTCTTCACGACGGAAGGACGCCTGAACCGCAAAGCATTCATCATGCGCTTCTTTGGCGTCTCCATCTCGCTCGGCGTCTTTGCCTTCATCGTCTATGCGGCGCTTTACAACGGCACGGGCAGCAAGGATATCGCCGACGGCATCGCCATCTCGATCTCCGTCGTCGAAGCCTTCATCGTCTACACGCTGATTGCGCGCCGCCTCCACGACCTCGGCTACAGCAAGGTGCTCGCCGTCGTCTACCTCGTCTACGGCCTCACGCAGACGATCGTCATGAACTACCTGACGGACAACTTCGAGCCCGGCAGCATGCCCATCTACGCCTACCAGATTCTCTCGACCTGCGTCATCATCTTCCTCGTCTGCCTCATGTTCATGAAAGGCGTCAAGGGAGAGAATCGCTTTGGCAAGGATCCGCTTGGAGAGTGAACGAAGCTTTTTATTGAAATTCTAAAACCTGAACATCGGGAAACGGCCGCTTCGCATGGTGCTGAAGCGGCCGTTTTGTGATATAATTTCATGGAAAGAGACTTCATTGAAAGACGATTCAATGAAACATGATTCAATAAGGAGCTCATCATGCAGAAATTTATCGGACGGGAACAAGAACTTGCCGCACTGGAAAAACGAAATACGATGGAAGGGTTTCAGATGCTCGTGATGTATGGGCGGCGACGCGTGGGGAAATCGACGCTCTTGCAGAAATTCGTTGCTGGGAAAAAGGCTGTTTTTTATACGGCGATCCGTAGCGGGGCACAGCGAAATTTGGAACTCCTGAGCCAGCGCGTCATTGAAGCGTTATTGCCTGGTATGAGTGGTGTTACATTCTCCTCGTATGAAGACTTGTTCTCGTCACTCGGCAAGGTGTCATCAGAAGAACATATCATTTTCGTCATCGACGAGCTGCCATATCTCGTAGAACAGGAACCTGCCATCCTGTCCATCCTGCAGAAAGCTATCGATACGGAATGGCAGTCAGGTCAGATGTTCCTGATTCTCTGCGGGTCTTCCATCAGTTTCATGGAAAATGAGGTGCTCAGCGAAAAGAGCCCGCTCTTCGGGCGTCGCACGGCGCAGATGCACTTGCAGCCGTTTTCGTATCTTGACGCCGCAAAATTCGTGCCATCGTACACGCCAGAGGAAAAGGCCATCTGCTATGGCGTGACGGGCGGTGTTGCAAAATATCTTTCCCTGCTGGACGAACGGAAATCGCTGGATGAAAACCTCATCGACCTGTTTTTTTCGAGCGACGGTTATCTCTATGAGGAAACAGGAAACCTGCTCATCCAGGAATTTCGAAATCTCTCGACGTATAGTGCCATCATTGAAGCCGTGGCATCTGGACGGACGAAGCTTTCGGAAATCGCAGACCTCACGCATCTCGATGCGACAACGGTAGCACATGCCTCGAAAAATCTTTTCGAGACGGGCATCCTGCGGAAAGAATATGCAATCACGGATGAACGCAACAAGCGGAAAGTCCGTTACGAACTTGCTGATCACATGTTCCGCTTCTGGTATCGGTTCGTTCCCAGAGGAATTGATGCCATTGGAATGGGGCGTGGCGATGCCTACTATAAGCGTATCGTCCAGCCGCATCTTTCGGACTATATGGGCGAAGTTTTTGAGGACATGTGTCGTGCATATACATTGCGTGCAGGATTGGATGGGGAACTCCCATGCTTTGTGACACGCGTCGGCCGCTGGTGGGGGACGAATCCGAGAAAGCGCGAAGAGACAGATATCGATGTTGTCGGCATTGATGACGTGCAGAAGACGGCAATGATTGGAGAATGCAAATTCAAGAACGAACCCGTGGACAAACATGTTTTCGAGCAGCTGCAGGAACGGAACGGGCTCATCGATCATCGGTACCGCATTGTCGGATACCTGCTGTTCTCGAAGAGCGGCTTTTCTGATTGGGTAATGGAGCATCAAGAAGAAGAGGCAATCCGTACTATTCCCCTGACAGAAATGTATTATGAAGAAGCAAGGTAAAAATTCTGCGGTTGCGGTTGTCGTTCCTTAAAACATATGGTATGATACTGGTATCGGTAGAGGATAGTTTATGGGGTGAGAATATATGCATAGCGTCAATATGTTATATGAAATAGGGGGGGGTAAGAGCGCTCCTTTAAAACGCTCCTTTTCCACAGCTGAATTCTCACTCAAAATCACATACCGAACACGCCATCGTGGCCGTTTCCGTCCTTTTCATCCGAAGAGAACGGAGATGGCCGTGATGGCGTGTTTTTGTGATATGAAAAAAAGAAGCATGGTTTCTGCAGCATGGATGGATGCTGAGAGAAGAAACCAGCATATGGGTGGCGTTGCAAGATGAAAGTTGTGATTCTGGCTGGCGGCTATGGGACGCGGATCAGCGAGGAATCGCAGTTTCGGCCAAAGCCCATGATCGAGATTGGTGGACGGCCGATCCTCTGGCATATCATGAAGGAGTACCTGTACTATGGATTCGATGAATTCATCATTTGTGCAGGATACAAGCAGGAGTACATCAAGAACTATTTTGCTCACTATTTCTTGCAGGCAAGTGATATTTCCTTTGATTTTCGCGTGACGAAGGAAAAGGATCACAGGGAGATTCATGCGAGCACATATGAACCATGGAAAGTCACCGTGGTCGATACAGGGCTTGACACGATGACGGGCGGGCGCGTCAAGAGAATCCAGCCATATATCGGGGACGAACCCTTCCTGCTGACGTATGGCGATGGCGTCTGCGATGTGCCAATGGACAAGCTGGTAGCATTTCATCAGCAGCATGGGCGGATTCTTACAATTACAGCAGTCAAGCCGGAAGGACGTTTCGGCATCCTCGATCTTGATGGCGATCATGTGCAGTCGTTTCGGGAGAAGAACCCTGCAGATGTCGGATATATCAATGGGGGCTATATGGTCTGCCAGCCGCAAATTTTTGATTATATCGATGGAGATGCGATCACGTTGGAGAGCGAACCGTTTGAATCCCTTGCAGAGGAAGGGCAGATGATGGCCTATCGTCACAATGGATTCTGGCAGTGCATGGATACGCTGCGTGACCGCAAAAAGCTGGAAACGCTTCTCTCAGCGGGCAAAGCTCCGTGGAAAGTGTGGGATGCATGAAGAAGCAACAAGTTCTGGACTTTTATTGCGGAAAACGCGTCTTTGTGACAGGCCATACAGGGTTCAAGGGGAGCTGGCTTTGTCGCATCCTGATCGATGCAGGGGCAGAGGTTACGGGGTATAGCCTCGAGCCGCCGACTCAGCCAAATCTTTTTTCCCAGGCGGATCTCGGTGCGATGCAGAGCATCCGCGGAGACGTGCGCGACTTTGCGGCAATGAAAAAAGCGTTTGATGCATCACGTCCGGAGATTGTGCTACATCTTGCAGCGCAGCCGATCGTGCGAGAAAGCTATCGAGATCCGGTCGGGACGTATGCAACGAATGTGATGGGAACAGTACACCTGTTGGAATGTGTCCGCCAGTGTGAGAGCGTACGTTCCGTATTGAATGTGACAACGGATAAGGTATATCACAATAACGAATGGGCATGGGGGTATCGAGAAAACGATCCGCTCGATGGTTATGATCCATATTCGAATAGCAAGAGTTGTTCGGAGCTGGTGACGCATAGCTATCAGAACAGTTTCTTCGCAGAGCGGCATGTAGCCGTCTCAACGGCGAGAGCCGGCAACGTGATTGGTGGCGGGGACTATGCAGCTGACCGCATCCTTCCCGACTGCATTTGCGCGGCGAGAGAGGGGAAGCCAGTCGTCCTGCGGCACCCTTCGTCGACGAGGCCGTATCAGCATGTCTTGGAACCTCTCTTTGCATATCTGCTCATTGCCGCACGCCAGTATGAAGATGGAAGTCTTGCTGGATGGTACAATGTGGGTCCGGATGAATGTGATTGCGTGACGACAAAAGCATTGGCAGAGATGTTCTGTACGTTTTGGGGTAATGGCATGCATACAGAAGTTCATGAAGATGGAGGGCCGCACGAGGCTGGATTTTTGAAGCTGGACAGCTCGAAGATCAAAGACGTTTTCGGATGGCGGCCGACATGGCACATCGCAGAAGCTGTCGAACAGACCGTTTTATTTGCAAAATCACAAATCACGGGCACATGCGCTGCAAAAGAAATGCAGAGAGAGATTCAAAGGTTCATGGAGGCGTCATCATGAAGAAGGCAATCGTGACGGGGGCGAATGGATTCGTCGGCAGCGCTGTCGTGCGGGAACTTCTGGCACATGGCATCCAAGTCGTAGCACTCGTTCATGGTAATCATTGCGACCGCTTGCCAGAGGAATCGGACGCTCTCACGATCCTGCCGATGCGCCTCGAAGCCATAGCAGATTTGCGAGCACCCTTGACAGACTCTGATTACGATGCGTTTTATCATTTTGCCTGGAAAGGATCGGCAGGTGCTTCGCGATCAGATCCGCGATTGCAGCTGGCGAATGTGCAGTGGACTGTAGAGGCACTGAAGCTTGCGCATGACATCGGCTGCCGTCGCTTTGTCGGCGCAGGCAGCATCATGGAGCAAGAGGTGCAGACAGCTGTCCGCACACAGGGCAGCCGTCCGGGCTTAGGCTACATTTATGGAGGCAGTAAGGCAGCCGCGCATATGCTCTGCATGTCGGTGGCTGCAAATCTCGGAATCGGACTTGTCTGGACGCAGATCACGAATGCATATGGCATCGGCGAGGTCAGTCCGCGCATGGTAAACACGACGATCCGCAAAGTGCTTGCTGGAGAACCGCCACAGTTCACGGCAGGAACACAGAATTATGATTTCGTCTATATCGATGACGTTGCCCGGGCATTCCGCCTCATTGGGGAAAAAGGGAAGCCGTTTTATAGCTACCTTATCGGTAGCGGGACAGCACGCCCACTTCGTGAGTTCCTGCTGGAAATGAAAGCGGCGATTGCGCCAGATATGGATTTCGTTTTCGGAGATCTTCCCTTTACAGGCACAAATCTTCCTCTTTCCGCATTCGATGTAGGTGAGACACAGCGCGATACGGGATTTCGCGCAAATATTTCGTTTGCAGAGGGAACAAAGCGAACGAGAGATTGGATGATAGAGAAACAGATGTCCTCGGGGGGGGGGTACTTTGCCGTAAGGTAACCACAGACAAAGCTTTTTCATGGAATCTCGTTTTTGAGAAAGCGAGAGTGGCATGAAAAAGTGGATTGTCACGGGTGCGACAGGATTTATTGGAAGAAATCTCATCAGTCATCTTTCCCGGGATCATGAGGTCGTTGCCGTGATGCATCATGCATCATCGGGCCGCCTGTTTGATGCAATGCCTCATGTCAAAGCGGTTGTCTGTCCGATGGAAGAATATGGCCTGCTCGAGGATCGCATACCGGAAAATACGTACGATGTTTTCTGCCATTTGGCGTGGGCTGGCACGAAGCGTGCGGCACGAGCTGATTATGCTGTACAGTCCGCGAACGCGCGCTTCGTCTGCGATGCAGCTCTGGCGTCGAAACGCTTGGGATGTCGCAGGTTCCTCGTGGCAGGAACGATCACGGAACGCATTGCTGCTGATGCGCTGAAGCGTCATTATGTCGCAGGCCACTTGGTATATGGCTTGTCGAAACTCTATGCGCACAAACTGCTCAGCATTCTTGCATCTCGTGAGGGCATGGATTATGTCTGGGCGCAGCTTGGAAATATTTATGGCCGGGGCGATGAGACAGGAAATCTTCTTTCCTACACGGTGAAAGAGCTTGCCGCAGGCCGCGTTCCGACGTATGGCCCGTGCCAGCAGCCGATCAACTTCACGTATATCGATGATGTTATTGCAGCATTCCAGATTCTTGGAGAAGCAGGGAATCTTCCCAAGCAGACGTATTTTGTCAGCAACGGAGAATGCCGGAAACTTGTAGATTATCTCATGAGCGTTGCCAGCATGCTGGGCGGAGACGTTGCAATCGGGCAGCGCGAGGATGATGGCGTGCGTTATGATGCGGCATGGTTTCACGATGATGGTCTCAAGGAGCTTGGATTTTCTCCACGGTATACGTTCGAGGATGGCGTTCAGGAGATGAAGGAGTGGCTTCATGGTAACAAAGTTTGATTTCAAGGAGACTGCTATAAAAGGGCTCATAGAAGTGACGCCCTTCAATGCTGACGATGTGCGTGGATGCTTTACCAAGGATTATTCCAAAGAAGTGTTCGAGCAAAATGGCATTCCGTACGATTTGCAGGAAGTCTTTTACACGACGTCGCACAAGGGAGTGATTCGGGCGCTCCATTTTCAGCGAGTCAGACAGCAGCCCAAGCTCGTGCGATGCATCTATGGGCATGTCTATGATGTCGTCGTGGATCTGCGAAAGAATAGCAAGACCTTTCGAAAATGGCTTGATTTTGATCTCGTAGGTGAGCAGCACAACGAGATCCTCGTTCCTGCTGGTTGTGCGCATGGATACCTCGTCCTGGAGCCATCAATCGTCTCCTATAAGTGCTCAGAAAAATTCTATGGCGAATACGATGGCGGCATCCGTTGGGATGACCCGGACATCGGCATCGATTGGCCGCTCGAGAAAATCGGTGGACGTGAAAAGCTGATCTTGTCTGACAAGGATAAGAACCTGCCGACGTTCCGGGAATTTGTCGAGAAATATGGGGCATTCTGAAATGGGAGAATTCAAGGCTGATGTCCTCGTCATCGGGGCAGGGCTCACTGGCAGCGTCATTGCACGCCAGCTGGCAGAAGCGGGAAAATGCGTCCGGGTCTGGGATCGGAGAAGCCATATTGCTGGCAACATGTACGACTGCCGAGACGAACATGGTATTCTCGTGCAGAAGTATGGCCCGCATACATTCCATACAAAAGAAAAAGAACTCTACGACTATATGTGCCGGTTCGAGGAATGGATCCCCTATCGCCTGCATTGCGGTGCAAAAATCGATGGATACTTTACGCCGACGCCATTCAATTTCAAGACGATCGACCAGCTGTACGCTCCAAAGGATGCCGAACGTCTGAAAGAACATATTGAAAAAGCCTTTCAAGGACGGAAGACGGCAACCGTCGTCGAAGTCATGGAGAGCTCGGATGAGCTTGTGCGTGCGTACGGAAGACTGCTTTTCGAAAAAGATTACAGCCTTTACACGGCAAAGCAGTGGGGCATCCCGCCCGAACAAGTCGATCCGAGTATCCTTCGCCGCGTGCCGCTGCGCTTTTCCTATGAAGAAGGATATTTCGGAGATGCATACCAGGTGATGCCGCGCCA
>OMZR01000114.1 GCA_900315575.1 uncultured Veillonellaceae bacterium | reverse complement strand
CCACCGGCCGCGGTGCATTCCTGCTCCCACACACGACGGAGAAGGAATGCACCGCGGCCGGTGGATAACCCTGTGGAAATGTGGAAAACCGTGTCGTAGAATCAAGGAATATTTTAGCAGATGAAGCGGGAGTTATCAACAGCTTTTCGCGCACGCGCGGCCTTTTCCACAGGAATTGTCCACAGATCGCGCGGCGTTATCCACTGATTTCCGTGGAAAACGGCTTGACATCGCGCGGTTCCTTGCTTTATAATCTGGAATAGCTAACAATGCGTGCGGGCAAAACCGCCGCTTGCAGAACATGATTTCCAGGGAGGTGAACGATTTGAAGCAGACGTATCAGCCGAACAACCATTGGCGCAAGATGACGCACGGCTTCCGCGAGCGCATGAAGACGAAAGGCGGCCGTCTCGTCCTGAAGAGAAGACGCCAGCGTGGCCGGAAGAAGATTTCCGCATAAGATGGACCAGGTCACCCCGCGGTGGCCTTTTTCCATTTTTGCAGAAGTTTTTGCAAGAGTCCCGGGGCGACCCGGGAATGATGAAATGAAATGAGCAGGAGATGGGCCGTTTGGACCGTTCGGAACGTTTGGAAAAGAAGTCCATGCCGAAAAGGACGCTGGCGCGCAGCCGCATGCTGAAGCGCGCGGCCTCGTTCCAGAGAGTCTATCGCCTCGGGAAGTCCTACGCCGGACGCCATCTCGTGCTCTATGTGTTCCGCGTGCGCGCGGGCGAGCGAAAGCTCAAGGGCGAAGTCGGCTTTGCGGCCGGCAAGAAGCTCGGCTGCGCCGTCCGCCGCGTGCGCGTCAAGCGGCTGCTGCGGGAGTGCTACCGCCTGCACCAGGAGGAGCTCGTGGAGCACCTCGCCCTCGTCCTCGTCGGGCGGAAGGCCGCCGTCACGGCCAGGCGGCAGGAGGTCGAGAAGTGCTATCTCTCGCTCTGCCGCCGCGCCGGAATCCTCAAGGGGACGCGGCCATGAAGACGGCGCTTCTGCTCCTCATCCGTTTTTACCGTGCGGCGATCTCGCCGCTCTTCCCGCCGTCGTGCCGCTATGTGCCGACGTGCTCGCAGTATGCGATGGAGGCCATCGGGAAATATGGCGCAGCAAAGGGCGGCTGGCTCGCCCTCAAGAGAATCCTGCGCTGCCATCCGTTCCACAAGGGCGGCTATGACCCGGTGCCTTGAAAGACAAGACTCCGTAAGCTCGAAAATGATTTTTTGAAACACCAGAAATGGACGTGATGAATTGCAAGAATTCTTTTCCTCCGTGTTCGCTCCCATCGAGTCGATCCTCGGCTTCATCCTGCAGCTCCTCTATGACCTGACGGATGTCGCAGGCTTCGGCAGCTACGGCGCGGCCATTATCCTGCTCACGATCCTCGTCAAGATGTGCCTCTACCCGCTGACGGTGAAGCAGATCAAGTCCATGAAGGCGATGCAGGAACTCTCGCCGAAGATGAAGAAGATCCAGGAGAAGTACAAGGACAATCCGCAGGTCATGCAGCAGAAGATCGGCGCGCTCTACAAGGACGCCGGCGTCAACCCGCTCGCGGGCTGCCTGCCGCTCCTCATCCAGATGCCGATCCTCATGGGCATGTACTACGCCCTGTTCAACTTCCAGTATCCGACGCCGGAAGCGGCCGAGTTCCTCTGGCTGCCGTCGATGTCGGAGGCCGATCCGCTCCACATCCTGCCGGTTCTCGCGGCCCTCACGACGTATCTCCAGACGCGCCAGACATCCGACATGAGCAACACGCAGATGAAGATGATGGCCTATATGATGCCGCTCTTCATCGGCTTCATCAGCTGGAGCTTCGCCTCGGGCCTCGTCCTCTACTGGGTCGCCATGAACTGCTGCCAGATCGTGCAGCAGTGGTGGATGTACCGCGGCAAGGAAAAGCCGAACGCCAAGAAGGCGGACGCGAAGAAGGAGGAGGCATAAATGGCAGCGCAGGAAGCGACGGGAAAGACCGTCGAAGAAGCAGCCAGAAAAGCCCTCGCCCTCCTCGGCTGCACGCGCGACGAGGCGACCGTCGAAGTCCTCGAAGCCCCGTCGAAAGGCTTTTTCGGTATCTTCGGCGCACACCCCGCGAAAGTGCGCGTGACGAAGAAAGAGGCACCAGCCTCCCAGACGGCCGCGCCCCGCAGGGAAAAAGCGACGGCCGCAGCCCCTGCTGCGCGTCCGAAGCAGCAGCCCGCCATGCCGAAAAACGACAGCGCGGAAGCGCCCGCCGTGCGCGAGGGACAGCCGACGAAAGCGGCGGAACGCGCCGACCATGCGGAAAGCACAGCCTCGGAACCTGCCGAGCGCGCGGAAAGCACCAGTCCCTCCGACCGCCCATGGATGCCGCCCGACGAAAGCGGCGCCATCGATACGCCGTACAGCGAGCAGCGCTCCTATGGCGTCACGGCCACGACGCCGCCCGATGCCAAGCCCTTTGGCGAAGGCCATAAAGAGCGCTGGAGCAGCCGCCGCGACGATCGTGACGACCGCCGCAGCCATCGCCGTCCGCGCCGTCGCCGCTACGATGACGACGAGCGCCGCGACAGCTTTTCCGAGGACGAAAGGGGAGCCGCCGCGCCAAAAGCGCCGGCAGAGCCGCCCGTCCCCGTCACGCCCGACTATGAAGGCGTCGCCGAGAGCGATCTCACGCCGCGCCAGCGCGCTGAGAAATTCCTCTGCGAGGTCTTCCACTGCATGGGACTTGAAGTCGCCATGACGCTCCAGGAGACCGACGAAGGCTCCGTCTACAACCTCCAGGGCGACGGCCTCGGCATCCTCATCGGCAAGCACGGCCAGACGCTCGATGCCCTGCAGTACCTCACGAACCTCGCCGCGAACAAAGGCCGCGAAGACGGCCGTATCCATGTCATCCTTGACGCCATGGATTATCGCAGCCGCCGCGAAGAGACGCTGCGCCGCCTTGCAGGTCATCTCGCCGAGAAAGCCTGCCGCATCCACGCCGAAGTCCGCCTCGAGCCCATGAACCGCCACGAGCGCAAGATCATCCACATGGCGCTCCAGGGGAGCTCCCGCGTCTCGACGTACAGCGACGGCGACGAGCCCTACCGTTGCGTCGTCATCGCCCCGAAGAAGAAGCGCCGCTACCGTCCGAGAAGGGAACGGAACGCAGAAAGCGCCGAGCGCGTGGAAGAAGAATGAGAAAAGGCCGCTTGATTTTTCTATTCGGCCGCCTTATAATGAAAGTGTCAATAAGCACGATGAGGTAGTCATGCTTGACCCAATGAAAACGCCCCGGCAGCTGGTTACTGTCGGGGCGTTTTCTTGTACGGCTGTTTTTGGGCCGCACCTGCGCTGGATGCCACGTGCTACGGTTGCTTGTGCCGTTTCAGCGCCTGGAGAATCAGCGCGGCAATGAGGCTGCCGGCGGTGCTGATCGCCAGATTCAGCAGAATGAATGAGGTAGTCATTGGCTTGCCCTCCCTTCGTTGCCGGAATCGGCTTGGTTGGGCCGTGGCATTCTTATTATAATCAATGGACGAATCGTTATCAATGGGAGGATCTTTATGTCATCAGACACCATCGCCGCCATTGCGACAGCCCCGGGCGCGGCGGGCATCGGCATCATCCGCGTCAGCGGCGCGGAGGCGCTCGCCGTCTCCGACCGCGTCTTTGCCGCCGCCTCTGGCACGCCGCTCGCGAAGACTCCGGGCGGACGCGCCGTTTATGGCCGCATCATTGGCGACGCTGCCGAGACCATCGACGAAGCCATCGCCCTCGTCATGCGCGCGCCGCACTCCTACACGCGCGAAGACGTCGTCGAGCTCCAGTGCCATGGCGGCAGCACCGTCCTGCGCCGCGTGCTCGGTCTCGTCCTCGCGCACGGCGCCCGCCTTGCCGAGCGCGGCGAATTCACGAAGCGCGCCTTCCTCTCCGGCCGCCTCGACCTCTCGCAGGCGCAGGCCGTCATGGACGTCGTCAGCGCTCGCACCGACCGCGCGCTTTCCGTCGCCGAAAGCCACCTCGCGGGCCATTTCTCCGGCCGCATCCAGGCCATGCGCGACCGCTGCCTCGCCATGATCGCCCACCTCGAAGCCGCCATCGACTTTCCCGAAGACGACATCGACGACGTCGCCATCGACGAAGTCGAGCGCGGCGTCACAGACATCCGTGCCGACATCCGCAAGCTCCTCGCGACGGCTCACACGGGCCGCATCCTGCGCGACGGGCTCCTGACCGCCATCATCGGCAAGCCGAACGTCGGCAAATCGAGCCTCCTCAACGCCCTGCTGCGCGAAGACCGTGCCATCGTCACCGACATCCCTGGCACGACGCGCGACAGCATCGAGGAGACAGCCGACATCGGCGGCGTGCCGCTCCGGATCATCGACACGGCTGGCATCCGCGAAGCCACGGATGCCGTCGAGCGCATCGGCGTCGAAAAAGCGCGCGATTACGCCAGCTGCGCCGCCCTCGTCCTCGCCCTCTTCGACGGCAGCCAGCCGCTTACGGATGAGGACCGCGAAATCCTTTCGCTCATCGAGGGCAGGCAGGCCATTGTGCTCCTCAACAAAGCCGATCTCGGAGAAGTGGTTACAAAAAAGGAAATCTGCTCGGCAATTTCCAGCCTCCCCCATTGGGGGAGGTGCCCCGAAGGGGCAGAGAGGGTGGCGCCGCAGCGAGGCTCTCGATTGGATGATGCTATCGACAACATCCCCATCCTTTCCATTTCCACAAAAGACGAGCGCGGTTTCGACGAACTGACCACCGCCATCACGCGCATCGCTGGCATCACCGAGACGCCCGAGGAAAGCTACGTCTCCGGCGAACGCGACGCCGCCCTGCTCCGCGCCGCCGATGACCACCTGCGCGCCGCCCTCGAAACCATCGGCAAAGGCCTCTCCGCCGACTTCATCTCCATCGACCTCCGCTCCGCCTGGGAAAAGCTCGGCGAAATCACCGGCGAGACCGTTGGCGAAGACATCATCGACGAGATCTTCTCGCGGTTCTGCATCGGAAAATGAAAAGATGTCTGCCCGGATGGAGCAGGCGTTCTTGTGGTCTGCGCCGTTTCACGGTAGAATAAGAGAAAAAGCAGAGAAGGGAGCGTTTGGCATGGATAATCTTGCATACAGCGATCCGCCGATTACGGAGCTCATCGAGGGGAAGACGTATTTGATGTCGCCGCGGCCACGGGCGAGCCATAATTTCATCGCGGCGAATATCTATCGTATTTTTGCGGATCATTTGAGAGGGAAGACATGCAGGGCCATCATGGATGGCATGGATCTCTTTCTCGACAACGAAAACCGCTACGTACCAGATGTCATGATTGTCTGCGACCGCAAAAAAATCAAGTATGATGGTGTCCACGGTGCTCCTGACCTCGTTGTCGAAGTGCTTTCGCCCTCGACCGCGCAGAATGACCGCGGCACGAAGATGCGCCATTATGCAGCGGCAGGTGTCAAGGAATATTGGATTGTTCTGCCGCTTGAGAAGTCTGTCGAGGTCTATCTCAATCAGAGCGGCCAGTTCGTTCTGGATGCGGTTTACACGGAGCACGAGGATTGGGATCTCGCACGTATGACCGACGACGAGCGCGACGCCATCCGCAAGGAAATCCCTGTGTCGCTCTACAATGATTTCCGCGTCAGCGTGGAAGAGATTTTCGAAGATGTCGATGTTTGAGATATTTGATGGGATAGATGCAGAAACGGCCGCTTGAAACATCAGGCGGCCTTTGGTATAATAAGGCTATGCAAGAGACAGCTTTTCGAACATCTCAGAATAAAAGGGTGCCGACGGGTGGTATCGCCAGCTCCCTTCATGGATTTTGAGTCGCAGAAAGCTGGACAGTTACCAATAAGTTTCTATTCTCACTTATTGAGGTAATCGTGCAAGAGTTTCAGAATTGCCAGTAACAGCGCTAGCTTTTCATAAGGGCTCATGCGGATCGCCTCCTTCCGTTCGAAGGAAGAAACCGGCTCCGTCGGCATCTTCATGATACCATGGGGCCACCGAACTTTCAAGCCCGCTCGGGAGAGCGGGCTTTTTCTGTAGGGAGGACAACCATGCAATTTACAGCTGGAACGTATGATGTCATCGTCATCGGCGCAGGCCATGCGGGCGTGGAGGCGGCGCTGGCGGCGGCGCGGCTTGGGTGCCGGACGCTGCTTGCGACGCTTTCCATGGACAATATCGCCCTCATGCCGTGCAATCCGTCCGTCGGCGGCCCCGCCAAAGGCCATCTCGTGCGCGAGGTGGACGCCCTCGGCGGCGAGATGGGCGTGAACGCGGACAAGACGTGCATCCAGTTCCGCATGCTCAACACGGGCAAGGGCCCGGCCGTCCACGCTCTGCGCGCGCAGGCCGACAAGAAGCTCTACCAGTTCACGATGAAGGAGACGTGCGAGAATACGGAGAACCTCGACGTCAAGCAGATCCTCATCACTGATCTGCTGCTCGAGGACGTGCCCGCGTCAGAGGATGCGGGCGGCGCGGCGGAAAACGCGCCGAAAAAGCGCGCCCGCGGTGTCGTCGTCGAGACGGGCGAGGTCTATCTCGCGCCTGCCATCGTCATGGCGACGGGCACGTACCTCAAAGGCCGCATCATCATCGGCGAGCACACGTACAGCGGCGGGCCGAACGGCCAGCGCCCCGCGATGAAATTCTCGGATTCCCTCGCCGCGGCCGGCATCCGCCTCATGCGCTTCAAGACCGGCACGCCCGCCCGCGTCGATGCGCGGACGCTCGATTACGACAAAATGCAGCTGCAGCCCGGCGACGACGAGGCGCGCAATTTCTCTTTCATGAGCGACATCACGACGCGCGAGCAGGTACCGTGCTACCTCACATACACAAACGAGGCGACGCACAAGATCCTGCGCGACAACATGGACCGCGCCCCGATGGCGAACGGTATCATCGAGGGCGTCGGCCCGCGCTATTGCCCGTCCATCGAGACGAAGATCCTGCGCTTTCCCGACAAGGACCGCCACCAGCTCTTCCTCGAGCCCGAGGGCCTGCATACGAACGAAGTCTACGTGCAGGGCATGAGCACGTCCATGCCGATGGACGTCCAGCTCGCGTTCCTCCATACCATCCCAGGTCTCGAGCACTGCCACGTCATGCGCGCGGGCTATGCCATCGAGTACGACTGCATCGACCCGACACAGCTGAAACCGAGCCTCGAGTTCAAGGCCGTACGCGGCTTCTTCTCGGCCGGGCAGGCGAACGGCACGTCGGGCTACGAAGAAGCCGCCGCGCAGGGCATCATCGCGGGCATCAACGCCGCGCAGTTCGTGAAAGGCGAGGCACCCGTCGTCCTGCGCCGTTCCGACGCCTACATCGGCGTGCTCATCGACGACCTCGTCACGAAGGGCACGCACGAGCCCTACCGAATGATGACGAGCCGCGCCGAGTACCGGCTGCTGCTGCGGCAGGACAACGCCGACATGCGCCTGACGCCGATCGGCCGCCGCATCGGCCTCGTCAGCGATGCGCGCTGGGACCGCTTCCTCCAGAAAAAAGCCGCTATCGATGACGCGCTGAAGCTGCTCCACGAAACGACGCTCACGCCGAGCGCCGCCCAGAACGCCGCGCTCGAAGAAGCCGGCATCGCCCCCATCCACAGCGCCACGACGGCGTATGACCTGCTGAAGCGCACGGAAGTCACCTACGACAGCCTCCGCACGGCACTGCCCGACCTGCCCGCGCTCGCAAAAGAAGTCCGCGACCAGGTCGAGATCCAGAGCCGCTACGAAGGTTACATCAAAAAACAAATGGAACAGGTTGCACATATGGAGAAACTCGAGGCCAAACATATTCCAGAAAATATAAATTACAATAATGTTCCGAGCCTCCGCGACGAAGCCCGCGAAAAGCTCCAGAACATCCGCCCCGAAAGCCTCGGCCAGGCCAGCCGCATCAGCGGCGTCTCGCCAGCCGATGTGTCTGTGCTCATGGTGTGGATGGAGCAGCAGAGACGGTTGCGGGAGTCTGCGGGAAAGAAGCAGGAAGTTCGCGTCTGAAATCACGGATGAGGAGATTTTGCAAAAGGTCTTTGCAAAATTGCCATGGGGGCATTGAGCGCATGCAGCGGGAGAAGATGATCCGCGAGGCAAAAGAGAAATTTCGTCTGCATCTTTGAGGAGAAAAGGCATGAAGAAATCGGTATGGATTCTGGCGATGGTCACTGCTTTGATGGTGACACTGGCTGGCATGGCATCGGCACATATCCCAGAAAAAGAAATTGCATTGGGAAATATTCGCCTTGTTAATCCGCTTATGGAAAAGTTGTCATAATGAATGCTGGGCTGGGGAATCCGAGCGGAGCAGATTAAAGGTCAGAATCGCAACAGCAGACGAATGATTTAAAGTTACGCGCAAGCATTGGCGTCTGTCGTGCTTGTGCTTTTTTCTTGGGGTGGGAAGGGCGGGGGAAGCATGGACGCGGAATTTTGCGGATGGTATAATCAAGAAAAGGACTGTAAACGTATGGCGTTGCTGAGAGGAAAACTATGGAGTGAGAGGAAGTGTTTTTCCATGGAAAATCTTGCAAGAGACATTCCGCCTGTGACGGAGATCATCGAGGGGAAGGTCTATCTCATGTCACCGCGTCCGCGGATGGGACATAATTTCACAGCATCAAATATTTATCGTATTTTTGCGAACTATTTGGCAGGAAAGCCATGCAAGGCCATTGCGGATGGCTCGGATGTTTTTCTCGACAACGAAAACCGTTATGTCCCCGATGTCATGATCGTCTGCGATCGTTCCAAAATCCATCGTGACGGTATCCACGGCGCTCCTGATCTCGTTGTTGAAGTGCTCTCACCATCGACAACGAAGAATGACCGCGGGGCGAAAATGCTGCACTATGCGGCAGCAGGGGTGAAAGAATATTGGATCGTCACGCCAATCGGGAAGACTGTCGAAGTCTATCGGAATCAGGACGGGCGTTTTTTCCTCGATGCCGTTTACACGGATTACGATGACTGGGAACTCGCACACATGGACGATGACGAACGTGCGGATGTGCACATGGAGATCCCTGTGTTGCTCTATGAAGATTTCTATGTGCGTGTCAAAGATGTTTTCGATGATATCGATGATTTTACATGATGTTGCGTGAGGAAGGATTGCTGGATGAAATGGATTTGCAGATTTTTCGCAGGGGCGGCATTGCTGGCGGGCAGCCTCTTGGTAGCGGCCTGCAGTGCTGGCGGCTGCGATCTGGCTTCTTCATCGGGTAGCGGCGTGGCGAAGGCACCGCAGACGCTCGACGAACAGGCGGATGCCATCGTCCGCGAGATGTCGCTGACGGAGAAGGTCGGCCAGATGGTGATGATCGGCGTGCAGGGCACGGACCTCACGGACGACAGCAAGTTCATGCTG
>OMZR01000112.1 GCA_900315575.1 uncultured Veillonellaceae bacterium | reverse complement strand
AACTTGGAGCATGAGGCCGACACGACGAATGGCGAGGTCATCCGCAAGCTGTCGGTCATTTTCATTACGCCGATTGACCGTGAGGATTTCTATCGTCTTTCATGCCAGCTGGAAAGCTGCATCGACTACCTGCATGGCGCACTCATGCGTCTCGACATGTACCATATCCACGAGCCATTGCAGGCGTCTGTGGACATCATGGACAAGATTGTCGAGATGGCAGGGGAGCTCAAAGAAATCTTTTCACTGCTGAAGGACATCAGCCGCAATGAGGGACATCTGATCGAGCGGGCTGACCATCTGAGTCATCAGGAGTCTGACGTGGACAAGCTGTACCGCATGGAGATTTCGCGGCTGTTCGATGGTACGCAGGATCTTTTCGATGTGATTCGCTGGAAGGACATTCTTGGCACACTTGAGGACACGGCGGACGAGGTCGAGGCACTCGGCAACATCATCAAAGAGGTGACGATGAAATATGCCTGACATGTCTCTCATCCTCGTCGTCATCATTCTCGCGTTGACGTTCGATTTCATCAACGGGTTCCACGACACGGCGAATGCGATTGCGACATGCGTTTCGACGCGCGCGATCCGACCGGGCGTTGCCATCGTCGGCACGGCCATCCTGAATTTCGTCGGCGCCATGATTTCGACGGGCGTCGCAAAGACGATTGGCGGCGACATCGTCATGAGCCCCGATCTCGTTAATGAAATGGTGATTATTTCTGGTCTCATTGGAGCTATCATCTGGAACCTCATAACGTGGTGGTTCGGTATGCCGTCGAGCTCGTCGCATGCGCTGATTGGCGGCATGATCGGGGCTGTCGTTATTTCGGCGGGCGCAGCGGCGCTCAATGACTGGGGCATTGTCAAGATCGTGCTGTCGCTGATTCTGTCACCGATTTCAGCCATGCTGGTGGGCTTCATCATCATGAAGTTGATTTTTGCCATCTGCCATTCGTACAAGCCCGCGCGTGTCAACCTGGCGGCGAACCGGTTGCAGATTATCTCGGCAGCGCTCATGGCGTTTTCGCATGGTTCGAATGACGCGCAGAAGTCGATGGGTATCATCACGCTCGCGCTCGTCTCGGGCGGCGTCATCGGGACACTCGAGGTGCCGACAGTCGTGAAGCTTCTCTGTGCAGCGGCGATGGCGCTCGGCACGAGTGTCGGCGGCTGGAAAATCATCCGCACGGTCGGCGGCAAGATTTTCAAGATGCATCCGATTCACGGCTTTGCGGCCGACCTCAATTCGGCCGTCGTCATCTTGACGGCGACGATGCTGCACTTGCCGGTTTCGACAACGCATGTCGTCTCGGGTTCGATTATGGGCGTGGGGTCGGCACAGCGTGTCAAGGCCGTCCACTGGGACGTCGCGCGCTCGATGGTGACGGCCTGGGTCATGACGATACCTTGCACGGCTGTCATGGGTGCGATTTCATATCTCGTTGCAACGTCGCTCTTTGGCAGCGGGCTCTGATTTTTGTTCATTTTTCATAAGAGAAGCGCGCGGTTTCCTGTCTTTGGAGGCAGAGGATTCCACGCGTTTTTTCTTCATTCTTTCATTCTGTTTGTTTATAATGGGAGATTGAAAGGATGGCGATGAAATGAAGAAGGTGCTTGCGACGTTTGTGCTGACGGCGTTCTTTGCGGTCTCGGGCTGCATTCTCGCGGCCGGGTACTACCTCGGCAACTACCTTGTCGGTTTCGGCCTCGTGCGCGGGACGGCGGAGAATCCGATGGCGCCGCCGCGCGCCTATGCGCTCCTGATGCCGCCAGGCACCTGGAGTTACACGCGCCCCGATGCTCCGAGCGAGGAATGGGCTCTTGAGTCGGATGACGGCCTGCGCCTCGTTGCGACACATTTCACGCCAGAACATCCAACAGGCAACTGGGTCATCGTCGCGCACGGCTACGGCTGCACGCAGGAAAATTCCTACTACATCGCCACGAATTATCTCGCGATGGGATACGATGTGCTGACACCCGACCTGCGGAGCTCGGGGCAGAGCCAGGGGACGTTCGTCACGATGGGACTCAAGGAGAGCGAGGACATCGTCCGCTGGGCACGGCGCATCGCAGATGCGCAGCCGGGCGCGCGCATCGTGCTGCACGGCGTCTCGATGGGCGCGGCAACCGTCATGATGGCGAGCGCTGCGAGTGACCTGCCGTCCGCTGTTGTCGCAACGGTCGAGGATTGCGGCTATACGAGCGCCTACGACCTTCTCGCGTATCAGATGGAGGAATCGTTCCGTCTGCCGTCCTTTCCGGGCATGAACCTTCTCGATTGGCGCTGCGAAAAGCGTGCGGGCTTTTCGCTTCACGAAGCGGCACCTGCTGAGGCCGTCCGCCGCTCCCGCGTGCCGATCCTCTTCATCCACGGCACGAAGGACACGCTCGTCCCGCCGGTCATGGCCGAGGAACTTTATGCCGCCTGCACGACGGAGAAAAAGCTCCTGCTTGTGGAGGGCGCCATCCATTCCGCTGCCAGTCAGCAGGATCACGAACTTTACTATCGGACGGTACGGGAGTTTTTGAAAGGGAAAGTATATGGGTAAGAAAGAAAGGATCTGACATTTCATGAACGAGCAGGAAATGAAAGACATCGTCGCACATTACAACATGCGCAACTACGGCAAGCCGCGCAGCGTCCAGGAGACGACGGCGCGCTACCATCAGAAGTGCGAGCAGTACAAGAACCTCCGGTCGATGGACAACGTCGACCACGAGCAGATTTCGATGGTCTATGCCGAGGCTAAGGCCCTTGGATGGGTCATCGGCAAGGAAGAGAAGGACATCTATCGCGAACTGAACAGCTGACAGCAGCCAAATGGCCGCCCGCGTCTTTTCTAAGACGGGGCGGCCACTTGGCTGCCGATTTACGTCGAATAGCTGTCCGTATGAAGAAATTCCTTTTCCACAACTTGTCCGCCTGCGAGGTAGAGGCGGTAGACGCTTGGGTGCAGGCGGCTGCCGTCGCTTTCAAGCTGCACGGTCTTGCCGCCGAGGTCGGCCTTCGTGCCGAGCACGTAGATCGTCAGGTCGCTGCCGTTTGCGCTCGCGAGCAGGTAGACGCCATGCGCGAGCTGGTTCTGGAACTGAAAGTCGAGGAGGCCGTCAGCGACGGTTGCGTCACGTCCCGGCGGGCAGTAGGTCGAAGGGAGTGCATGCGACGTGCGCACGGTCGGCTTGAGCCCGGCAAGCAGTACGGCATTGTAAAGGGTTGAGCTGACCTGGCAGACGCCACCGCCAATGTCCTGAGCCGGACGTCCGTCGAGGATGACGCCCGCTGTCTGATAGCCGGCATCCCGTGTGCGCGCGCCGACTGTGTCATTGAATGAGAATGTGCCCGTGCTCTTGATGAAAGCGCCGCTGAGCTTTCCTGCTGCGATAGCGATATTCTGTCCGCGTGCGCCAGGGTAGTAATGTGTCGAATAACTCGAAAGCACGCTGTCGATGCTCGCAAGGTCAGCATCTGTGATTGGCGGCTGTGCTTCTTCGATGGGAATCTCGGCGTGTACGGTCAGAGCGAGCTCCTGAAGCTTTGGACCTGCCTCGGCGACGACAGCATCGGCATCGGCCTTGCGTCCGATCGTCGCTGCATGACGTTCGATCGCGCCGTTTGGAGCGAGCGAAAGGCTCGCGTTTTGCGGCGTGGCCGCGAGTTCTCCCGCGATTTCATCGCATTTTGCTTGAAGTTTTGCCTCATCATAGGTAGCCGAGAGTTTGACGTCCTGCCCAACGAGCGCGAGCTTCATCTGATCAGCCATGTTGCGGAAAAAAGAATGGTTGCGCCCCGTGCCGTAGGCTTCCTGCACGGCGCCTTCAACGTCAGGCGCGAGGTCAATGTCTTTTGGTGCAATCTTCCACTGCTTCTGGCCGGCCGTGACGAGGACGGCATCTTTCTTGAGTTTTGCACGTGCCTTTTCCGTGAAAAAATGGCGCACCTCGCTCTCCGTCATACCTGCGAGTGTCTGTCCGTCTGACTGGACGCCCATAATGACGCGATCGTGGTTTGAAACGGAGACGGAGACACCGCCGATGACGGCAATCCCGAGCGAGAACGATGCGATGAGGATTGCCAGCATCTTTTCAGTTGAAAGTGGTAAATTCATGGTACGAAAACACCTCTGGAATTTGCGTGGAACTAACTACTAGTATACGCGATTCTAAGAGATTTGGAAAGGCAGGAACGAAAAATGATGGAAGAGAGAGAAGGGAAGGAAACGGGCAACGTCCGCGTGATGACCGACCGCGAGCGCGAGAGCTACGACGGCGTCACGCTCGAGCAGGGGCCGGGCGGGGAGACGTACGAAGCGGATGATGCGGGCGCAACGTCTGACCGCTCGTATAGCGCCACCGGCCCGCACGTTGTCTTCGAGCACAGCAGCGGCGACGGCCCCCACATCACATTCGAACGCATGGATGCTAAGGGTCTTCGCAATACGGTCCTCGAGCACCTGCTCGGCCGCTGGTGGAAATGGAAGCTCGGCGCCGGCATTGCAGGAGCCGTTGTCGTCATCTGCGCCCTCGTCTTTTTGGCATCTTCGCTCTTGATCTTCGCCCTGCCAGCCATCGTCATCGTCTTCGCCGCCTGCCTGCTCGCGCAGATGCTGCGGCGCTGAAAATACAAAAAATACATAGAAAGACCGCCGCAGGGGGGAACCTGCGGCGGTCTTTCACACACACAATAGAATCAAAAGTTACAGGGGGATGGAGGATTGTGAGAAGCGAACATCCATTCGAGGAGGGGTTCAACGGCTGGATGCTTGGGGGTGCTTCTCTTTTGTTTTTCCCTTTGACAGCTTTTATTCTAGCGAAGGAAAACGATTTCTGCAAGAGGCTACTTGTGATTTTTTTCAAGAAAAAAGAGGTTTTTTGTCAGTTTTGTGAAATAGTAACGTTGTAAATGTAAAATTCACAGCATTTTGTGAAACATCAGGGAGGCAAATGATTTGAAGACAAAGGAACGGAGAGACCGTGTCCTCCAGAAGCTCATGGAAGAGCGGCGCGTCACGATCGAGGGGCTGGCAAGCGAGCTCGACGTCTCGACGATGACAATCCGCCGCGATCTCCGGCGCCTCGCGGACGATGATGTCGTGACGCTCGTGCATGGCGGCGCGGTCTACAATGAGGGAAGCGCGTACCTGCCGGCGCTTTCCGTGCGCGAACGGCAGATGCGGCGCGAAAAGAGCGCCATCGCCGAATACTGCGCGCGCCGCATCCCCGAGGGCAGCGCCGTCTACCTCGACAACGGCTCGACGACGGTCGAGATCGCCGATGCGCTCCTCGGCAAGCAGAACATCGCCGTGCTCTCGCATTCTCTTCCAGTGCTCAACATCCTTTCGAATGCGAAGAACATCCAGCTCATCTCGATTCCGGGCGTCTACGAGCCTTCGGCGAAAGGTTTTTTCGGCGACCTCGCCGTCCGCATGATCCGCCAGTTCCGCATCGACATCGCGTTCTTCGGCGTCACGGCCGTCAGTGCGGAGGACGGCGTCATGAGTGCGGTGTTTTACGAGCAGGCGCTCAAGAAGGCGCTCCTCGAACGCGCGCGCAAGAAGGTGCTGGCCATCGACCACACGAAGATTGGCGGCACGTCGTTCCTCAAGGTCTGCGACCTCAAGGATGTCGATGCCATCGTGACGGATCATGCTGCCGACCGCGCGTTCCTCAAGGAGGCGGCGCGCCTCGGCGTCGAGACCGTGCAGGTGTAAGAGACGAAGCAGACGGAGATTGCAAGGACAATTGTCTCTTTTTGTTGACACCGGGCGCGTTTCCAGCTATCATGGAACTGTGATTTGTGAAAATTCTTGTGAACACTTACGGGGAGGAAGATGATTCCATGAAAGTAGCAGTCCTCATGGGAAGCGATTCTGATTGGCCGATTCTGAAGCCGGCCGTGGAGCTTCTGAAGCAGTTCGGCATCCAGGCAGAGGTTGAGGTCGCCTCGGCACACCGCACGCCGGCCAAAGTCCGCGATTTCGTGCTGGCTGCGCCCGGCCAGGGCGTCGGCGCCTTCATCGTCGCGGCCGGTGCTGCCGCGCATCTCGCCGGCGTTGTCGCGAGCTACACGACGCTGCCGGTCATCGGCGTCCCGATCAATGCGACGGCGCTCAACGGCATGGATGCGCTCCTCTCGACGGTGCAGATGCCGTCGGGCGTCCCCGTGGCCACGATGGCCATCAATGGCGCGAAGAACGCCGCTATCTTCGCCGTGCAGATTTTCGCTGTGTCGGACAAGGACCTCGCGAAGAAGCTCGCCGACTACCGCGGCGAGATGGTGCAGAGCGTCGACAAGAAGGCCGCGCGCGTGAAAGCCCAGCTCTGAGCTGCCTTTGTTTCTTTTAGATAGGAGAGGGAAAAAGCAACCAGTGATGTATGATATCGCAAACAAATGGAAAGAGGAGTGCGGCGTCTACGGCGTCTATTCGCGGACGGAAGATGTCTCGGAAATGACGTACTTCGGCCTCTATGCCCTGCAGCATCGCGGGCAGGAGAGCGCCGGCATCGCGCTGACGGATGGCGCGTGGATGGACGTCACGCGCGGCATGGGCCTCGTCAACGAAGTCTTCCGCCATCAGCTGCCGCACATGGAGAACCAGTACATCGCCATCGGCCATGTGCGCTACTCGACGACGGGCTCGAGCCTCTTGGCGAACACGCAGCCGCTCATGGTCAACTACGCAGGCGGCAAGATTGCGCTCGCGCATAACGGCAACCTCACGAACGCCGCCGAGATTCGTCACCAGCTCGAGCAGGAGGGCACAATCTTCCAGACCTCCATCGATTCCGAGGTCTTCGTGAACCTCATCGCGCGCTCGCGCAAGGAGACCATCGAGGAAAAAGTGCTCGAAAGCCTCCAGAAAATCCAGGGCGCGTACTGCCTGACCATCATGACGGAAGACAAGCTCATCGGCGCGCGCGACCCACACGGCTTCCGCCCGCTCTGCATCGGCAAGCTCGATGACGGCACGTGGATTCTGTCGTCCGAGACCTGCGGCCTCGATGTCAACGGCGCCGAGTTCGTCCGCGACGTCGCGCCGGGCGAGATGGTCGTCATCGACGACAGCGGCCTGAAGTCGTACAAGTTCCGTCAGGGCGAGAAGCTCGCTTCCTGCATTTTCGAATACATCTATTTCGCACGTCCGGACTCCGTCATCGACGGCCAGAGCGTCCATGCCGCCCGCTTCGAGATGGGCCGCATCCTCGCGCGCGAGTCGAAGTTCGAGGGCGATATCGTCATCTCCGTGCCGGACTCCGGTACGACGGCCGCGACGGGCTACGCCTACGAGGCTGGCCTGCCGTTCGTCGAGGGCCTGATCAAGAACCGCTACATCGGCCGCACGTTCATCCAGCCGACGCAGAAGGCGCGCGATACGGCCGTCAAACTCAAGCTCAACCCGATTCGTTCCGTCGTCGAGGGCAAGCGCGTCATCATGGTCGATGACTCCATCGTGCGCGGCACGACGAGCGGCAAGATTGTCAAGATGCTGCGGAACGCTGGCGCGAAGGCTGTCTACATGTGCGTGAGTTCTCCCCCCATCGGCTATCCCTGCTACTACGGCATCGACACGAGCGTCCGCAAGGAACTCATCGCTGCGACGAAATCCGTCGAGGAGATTCGCGAGTACATCGGTGCCGACGGCCTGCACTTCCTGAGCCTCGAGGGGCTCAAAAAGTCTGTGAGTGCCGTTTCGGCTGACGCGATGTGCTATGCCTGCTTCAACCAGGCGTATCCGGTCGCGCAGGGCGAAAAGCCGCAGGGCGACAGCAAGTATGTTTTCGAGCAGCGCCGCAAGTGCTGACATTCGTTTTTCCCGAGCATCATTTACTTTGGAGGAATCCTAAAACACTATGGCAGAAAAAATGACCTATAAGGACGCGGGCGTCAACATCGATGCGGGCAATGCTTCCGTCAAGCTCATCAAGGACAGCGTGCGCGCGACATATCGCCCGGAAGTCCTCGGCGACCTCGGCGGCTTCGGCGGCCTGTTTGCGCTGAATGCGGGCAAGTACAAAGAGCCCGTCCTCGTCTCCGGCACGGATGGCGTCGGCACGAAGCTCAAGATCGCCTTTTTGCTCGGCAAGCATGACACGGTCGGCCAGGATGCCGTCGCCATGTGCGTCAACGACATCCTCGTGCAGGGCGCGGAGCCGCTGTTCTTCCTCGATTACCTCGCGGTCGGCAAGCTCGACCCCGAGCAGGTCGCCGACGTCGTCAAGGGCGTTGCGAATGCCTGCAAGGAATCGGGTTGCGCGCTGATCGGCGGCGAGACGGCCGAGATGGCAGGCTTCTATCCAGATGGCGAGTACGACATCGCGGGCTTCTGCGTCGGCGCCGTCGAGAAATCGAAGCTCATCACGGCGGACAAAGTCAAAGAGGGCGACGTCCTCCTGGGTCTGCCGTCGACGGGTGTTCATTCGAACGGCTTCTCGCTCGTGCGCAAGATTGTCTTCGAGCGCCAGGGCATGAAAGGCTCGGAGCATATCGATGAGCTCGGTACGACGATTGGCGAAGCGCTGCTGACGCCGACGCGCCTCTATCCGAAGACCTGCCTGCCGCTCATTGAAAAGTTTGACATCCACGGCATGGTGCACATCACGGGCGGCGGCTTCTACGACAACATCCCGCGCGCGCTGCCAGACGGCCTCGCAGCCCTCATCAATGACGACGCATGGGAGATGCCGCCGATTTTCGCGCTGCTGCAGAAATGGGGCAACGTTGACTGGCCCGAGATGTATCGCACGTTCAACATGGGCATCGGCATGATTCTCATCGCATCCCCGGATGAGGCCGCAAAGATTTCGGCGCATCTCAAGGGCGAAGGCGAGACGGTCTACGAAGTCGGCCGTGTCGTCCGCGGCAACCACGATGTCACGATCAAAGGCGGCGTGTTCCATGGCTGAGAAAACGCAGCAGGTTCTCGGCGTCCTCGCTTCGGGCCGCGGCACGGATCTTCAGTCCATCATCGACGCAGTCCACAGGGGAGAGGTGCATGCAAAGATCGGCGTCGTCCTCTCCGACAAGCCGGATGCCTATGCGCTCGAACGCGCGAAGAAAGCCGGCATCCCGGCGCTCTGCATCGACCGCAAGCAGTATGACGGCCGCGAGCCCTTCGAAGAGGCGCTGATTGCTGCACTCGAGGAAAAAGGCGTGATGCTCGTCGTGCTCGCCGGTTTCATGCGCATCCTGACGCCGCTCTTCGTACGTCATTACAAAGGCCGCATCCTCAACATCCACCCGGCGCTGCTGCCGAGCTTCCCCGGCGCGCATGCGCATCGCGACGTTCTCGCCTATGGCGTCAAGGTCAGCGGCTGCACGATCCATTTCGTCGATGAAGGCACGGACAGCGGCCCGATCATCGCGCAGGCCGCCGTGCCCGTGCTCGACGACGATACGGAGGACACGCTCGGCGCCCGCGTGCTTGCAGAAGAGCACAAGCTCTATCCGCAGGTCATCGAATGGTACTGCGAAGGCCGACAAGACCGGCGTCGTCGACTTTGCACGCGCACTCCACGAAGCAGGGGTCGAGATTGTTTCGACCGGCGGCACGATGAAGGCCATCAAAGGGGCCGGCATCCCCGTCACCTATGTCAGCGATGTCACGGGCTTCCCCGAAATCATGGACGGCCGCGTCAAGACGCTGAACCCGTACATCCACGGCGGCATCCTCGCCGTCCGCGACAACCCCGAGCACGTCCGCGAGATGAAGGAGCACAAGATCACGGGCATCGACCTCGTGGCCGTCAATCTCTATCCGTTCAAGGCGACGATCGAGAAGCCGGGCGTCACGCTGGCTGAGGCCATCGAGAACATCGACATCGGCGGTCCGGCCATGGTGCGCGCGGCGGCGAAGAACTTCAAGTTCGTCACGATCGTCACGAACCCCGGCCGCTATGACGCGATTGCCAAGCAGGTCCAGGAGAACGGCGAAGTCGACGACCATACGCGCATGGTGCTCGCGCAGGAAGCCTTTGCGCATACGGCGGCCTATGACGACATGATCCAGAACTATCTCAAAGAGCAGCTCGAAAAGTGAGGGGAGACGGCATGAATATTCTCGTCATCGGCGGCGGCGGCCGCGAGCATACGCTGGCTTGGAAGCTCGCGCAGTCTCCTTCTGCGACAAAGCTCTACGCCATCCCGGGCAACCCCGGCATGGCAGCGGTTGCTGAATGTGTCAGCGGCATCTCCATCGAGGATAATGAAGCTGTCGTGGCCTTTGCAGAGGAGCACGCCATCGACCTCGTCGTCATCGGCCCGGAAGTGCCGCTGACAAATGGCATCGTCGACGCGTTCGAGGCCGCTGGCATCCTTGCGTTCGGCCCGCGCAAAGCGGCCGCCGAGCTCGAAGGGTCGAAAGCGTTCTCGAAAGGGCTCATGAAGAAGTACGGCATCCCGACGGCGAAGTATGAAGTCTTCACGGATGCGGAGGCCGCAAAAGATTATGTCAGGCAGGAAGGCGCGCCCATCGTCATCAAGGCGGACGGCCTCGCAGCTGGCAAGGGCGTCATCGTCGCCGAGACGCTTGATGAGGCGCTCGCTGCTGTCGCAGACATCATGGAAGATCAGGAATTCGGCGCGGCCGGGAACCGCGTCGTCATCGAGGAATTCATGGAAGGCGAGGAAGCGTCACTGCTCTGCTTCACAGACGGCGAGACCATCGTCCCGATGATTTCCTCGCAGGATCACAAACGCGCCTATGACGGCGACAAGGGGCCGAACACGGGCGGCATGGGAACGTATGCGCCCGCGCCTGTCATGACGCCCGCCATGATTGAGGCGACGAAGGAAAAAATCTTGAAGCCCGTCATCGCCGCGATGAAGCAGGAAGGCCGCACGTATCAGGGCTGCCTCTACGCCGGCCTCATGATCACGAAAGACGGCCCGAAGGTCGTCGAGTTCAACGCGCGCTTCGGCGATCCCGAGACGCAGGTCGTGCTGCCACTTCTCAAAAGCGACCTCGTGGACATCATGGTCGCTTGCGCGAAGGGCGATGGCAGTCTCAAAGACCTCGACATCGCGTGGAGTGATGGCGCGGCCGTCTGCGTCGTGCTCGCCTCGGGCGGCTACCCAAAATCGTACCGGAAAGGGTATGAGATCACGGGGCTCGATGAGGCGGAGAAGCTCGGATGCCACGTCTTCCACGCTGGCACGGCAGAAAGGGATGGTTCTGTCGTGACAGCCGGCGGCCGCGTGCTCGGCGTCGTTGCCGAGGCGGCCGATGTCCGCGCAGCGGTGGACAAGGCGTACCAGGGCGTCAACGTCATTGATTTCAAGGACAAGATGTTCCGCCACGACATCGCGCATCGCGCGCTCGAGCGGCAAAGCTGATAACATCATCGAATGGACGAACCGCACAGAGCGGCGGGACGTCTCGCATAAGAAGGCTCCTTTCCGGGAAGAAGGATCTGACTCCCCGGGAAAAGGAGCCTTTTTTGCGTTTCATGACGAATTTTGTCCCGAAACATGAAACTTAGTAAAAAATGAAAAT
>OMZR01000111.1 GCA_900315575.1 uncultured Veillonellaceae bacterium | reverse complement strand
CATCATCGCATTCCTGACATCGAAGCTCGTGAACTCGCAGGCGGCCGCCATCGCGATTGTCGTCCCGATGGCACTTTCGGTCGGCATGGACCCGGTGCTCATCATGTCGTTCATCTCGGCCTGCTACGGCTACTTCTTCCTGCCGACGTACCCGTCGGACCTCGCCTGCATCGGTTTCGACCGCTCGGGCACGACGCGCATCGGCAAGTACATCCTGAACCACAGCTTCATGATTCCGGGCCTCATCGGCGTCGGCTCCGGCTGCTGCATGGGCTTCATCATGGCACATATCGTCATGTGATGTTCTCTTGGTTTTCTCAGGCTCTCCCGCGCGGAGGGCCTTTTTATTTTCTACTGGAAACCTTGCCTCCATCATGGTATAATTCAAAGGTCGGGGTCTATGCCCGGCGAACTTTTCCAAGTCCATGATTTCATGGCGCAAGGCGGTGTTTTCCAATCAGTACCCAAGAAGAGAAGAAATCCTCCAGCAAGGGCGAGTCGTTCCTCAAGGGGACATTCATCCTGACGATCGCGGGCTTCGTGGTCAAGGTCATCGGCTCCCTCAACTGGATTTTTGTTTCGCGCATCCTCGGCGGCGAGGGCATCGGCCTCTACCAGATGGCGTTCCCGATTTATTTTCTCGCCATGACGGTATCGCAGGCCGGTGTGCCGGTCGCTATCTCCATCATCACGGCCGAGCGCGTCGCGCTCAAGGACATCTGGGGCGCAAAGCGGGTCTTCCGCATTTCCATGACGTTCATGCTGCTGACCGGCATCGTCTTTTCGCTGCTGACGTTCTTCGCGGCCGACTGGCTCATCGATTTCCAGTTCATCCGCGACCCGCGCGCGAAGATGGCCGTGCAGGTGCTCGCGCCGACGGTGTTCTTCGTGACGCTGCTCGCAAGCAGCCGCGGCTACCTCCAGGGCTGGCAGCGCATGACGCCGACGGCCGTGTCGCAGATTGTCGAGCAGATTTTCCGCGTCATCACGATGATCCTGCTCGCCGATCTCTTCCTGCCGTGGGGCCTCGACTACGCGGCGGCCGGTGCGTCGCTCGGCGCGCTCGCCGGTGCCGTCACGGGCCTCGTCGTGCTCGTCTATTTCCACTGGAAGCTCGACCGCGACATCGAGCGCGACTATGGCAAGGAGCTCGTGCCGCCGCCGGGCGAGGAGCAGGTCTCGTGGCAGCGCGTCATGCGCCGCATCTTCATGCTGTCGCTGCCGGTCTCGGCGTCGAGCCTCATGCTGCCGGTCGTGTCGAACCTCGACCTCATGATCGTGCCGCAGCGCCTCGAAGTCGCGGGCTACAGCGTCAACGAGGCGACGGAGCTCTTCGGCTACCTCACGGGCATGGCCGTGCCGCTCGTCAATCTCTCGACGATCCTGACGGCCTCGATGGCCATGAGCATCGTGCCGATTATCTCCGAGGCGCGCGCGCTCAAGGATATGAGCCGCGTCTACACGCAGACGGCGGCGTCCGTGCGCATCTCGAACTTCGTCTGTTTTCCCGCTTTTGTTGTCGTCTTCGTGCTCGCGACGCCGATTGCTTCCCTCATTTATAATGCGCCGGGCGCGGGCCCTGCCGTCATGATTTCGGCGTTCTCCATCGTGCTCTTGGGCCTGCACCAGGTCTCGACGGCCATCCTGCAGGGACTCGGCCATCCGACCATCCCGATGGTCAACATGATTCTGGCAGCGGCGGCGAAAGTCATCCTGAACTGGAACCTCACGGCTATCCCCTGGCTCGGCATCATGGGCTCGGCCTGGGCGACGGCGGCCGACATGGGCGTCGCGGCCATCATCAACCTCGTCTTCATCTACAAATTCATCGGCTACCGCATGGAGCTCGGCCAGCTCATCAAGACCATCGCGTCGTCGGCCGTCATGGCGGTCGCCGTCAAAGGCTTTTATGACATCACGATGGGCTGGTGGGCCATCGGCGCGATTTCGACGTTCGGCGCCGTGTTCTTCGGCTGCTTCGTCTACATCCTCGTCATGGTGCTGATTGGCGGCATCCTCGAAGAGGACATGGCGAAAATCCCGATGATCGGCCGCTACAGCATCCGCGTCCTGTGCGCCATCGGCGTTTTCAAGAAACCGGCATCTGCCCCTGCGGCAGGGAAGGGAGAAACGAAATGAAGCGGCTCGTGCTCGCTTACAATCCCGTCTCGGGCCATGCGGCCTTCAAGAAGAAGCTCGACTGGATCATCAAGGAGTTCCAGAAGCGCAGCTGCATCATCATCCCGTACCGCACGCTGCGGCACAACCACCACTTCGCGGAATTCGTTCGCGATGTGCAGCCCGCGGGCATCATCGCGGCTGGCGGCGACGGCACCGTGCATGAAATCGTGAACCTCGTCGTCAAAAACGACTTGCGGCTTCCTGTTGGCATTATCGGCAGCGGCACGTCGAACGATTTCGCGACGTACCTGCATATCAACGACGACTACGACGCCTATTTCGACGCCATCGCGGCGGGCAGCACGCGCCGCGTCGACCTCGGCAAAGTCGGGGACGAGTACATCATCAACGTCGCGAGCGCGGGCATGCTGACGGGCATCGCGCACGAAGTCCCGTCGCGCCTGAAGAACGCGCTCGGCAAGCTCGCCTACTACCTGCGCGGCATCGGCGAGCTGCCGAAAATGCGCTCCGTGAAGTTCCACATCGTCGCTGACGGCGTGCCGCATGACGCCGAAGCCTACTTCTTCCTCGTCGTCAACAGCGCGACCGTCGCCAGCCTCAAAGACGTCGCGCCCGTTGCCGAAATCGACGACGGCAAGCTCGACCTGCTCGCCATCCAGAAGACGGGCATGCCGCAGCTCATGCGCATCAGCCGCGACCTCTTGGCCGGACACAACGTCCTCGGCCTCCCGTCCGTTCTCCACATCCAGGCGAAGCACTTCACCATCCAGGCCGACATCCCGCTCGAAAGCGACCTCGACGGCGAAGCGGGCCCCATGCTCCCGATGGACATCGAAACCGTGCCGGGGGCGGTGGAAATCTACTGCTTCACGTAAAGCGGCGACGTGCGGAAATCGGCGCCCGCACGCCCGCGCTCCGGCACGGTCATCTCTCGCAGTTCCGTCGCGCGGACGTCGAACAGCAGCATCTGCTGGAGCGGCGTGAGGTCCGAAAACGCCTGCAGCATATCCTTGCTTTTGAAAAATTGGCTCGTCTTCGTAATGATCGGAAGGCGGGCCGTTTTTTTTGCTTGGTGCAGCAGTTTTGCGCCGCGTCTATTCATCGCGAGCACGCGCAGATAGCGCGGCCCCGTCGCATCGAACGCAGCCGCCGCCTCGGCTGTGAATCCCGTCAAGACATGCACGAGCAACCGCGCAATGCGGCTCCGAGGATACCGTCGCGTCGCCATCGCGCCGACAAGCCCCTCGAACGACCGTGCCTCCCGCGCCACCGAGAGCAGCCGGTGCTCGAGCCCCTCGCCCATGCCGCAGATGGAGGAGAGCGAAGCGGCGTCGAGAAGAAGGAGACGGGAGAGGAGGGGACGGAGGAGGAAGTCTTGGTGGGAGAGGCGAGAGGGAAGGGCCTGCTGCAAGTCATGGAACACCCCTGCCGGCATTACCCGTTTTAAATGATTGAAATTGCCATCTGTCATAGAATCAGAGAGACTATCGAACTTGAAAGGCCCCTTCCCAGAGGGGGCTGTCAGCCGAATGGCTGACTGGGGGAGTGTCGAAGGTAGGGCGTATGGGGAGCTCGATTGTGTAGTCGAAGGAATCTCCCCATGAGAACCTTCGACTGCACAATCCATCAACGATTCACGACCTACCTTCGCCACTCCCCCCACCGCTTCGCGGTCCTCCCCCCTCTGAGAGGGGGGCAACTGTTCGAGCAACTTCCGTATCGCTGACGCACTGGCAAAGCTTTCGTGGATTTCCGTATCATGGTAATCCGCGCCCACCCTCTGCACGAGCACCGGCTCGATGCTGGGCGCAAACCTCCGCACAGCCCTTAGATATTCAATCCCGAGAATATTATTCGGCGCACGCAGTACCTCTGGCGTGACGCCTGTCCGCTCCGCGACTTCTGCACTCATCGCGACAGCATACGACGCGCCGTTTTGAATCCGCTCATGCAGCGCGGCCTGGAGCAACGCATCATCCATGCAGGCCGCGGCTTTTTCGAGCGGCTCAACAGTTTCCGCCTCGGCTCCGAATGCCAGAGCATCGATGCAGCCAAGCCCCGCGAGACACTGCACGCCGCCTGTCGCAAAGTGCTCGGCGCTGCGGCAGGCGAAGGCGTAGGGGAGTTCGAGCACCAAATCGGCCCCGCCGTGCACGGCCCATTCCGCCCGCGTCCACTTGTCCGCAACCGTCGCCAAGCCGCGCTGCGTGAAGCTGCCGCTCATGAAGACGACAATCGTGGCGTCGGGATGAAGCTCCCGGATTTTCGCCAGCTGGTAGGCATGGCCGTTGTGAAACGGATTGTACTCGGCGATCAGACCAATGGTGGAAATCTGTGATGTCATGAAAAGACCTCGTTATTCTGGATATAGAAAAAGGAACCACAAACCGTGGTTCCTTTCATTTTCTCAGTGGTGCCGGTGGCCGGACTTGAACCGGCACGTTGTTGCCAACGGCAGATTTTGAGTCTGCTGCGTCTGCCAATTCCGCCACACCGGCAGTTCTGGACTTGCGTCGTGAACGAAATATATTTTAGCAGAACAACGTGCCTTTGTCAAATCAAAGATGTTTCTCGGTCAGCACGCGGTCGAGTTCGTCGAGCACATCATTGACATTCTGCTCCGTGATGACGAGCGGCGGCTGGAAGGCCATGACGTTGCGGCCCGCGCCGTTCTTGCCGATGATGTAGCCGCGGTCTTTCATTTCTTCGAGCACATCGTCGAGCAGCTCCGGCGCTTCCGTGCCGTCCGTGTGGATGAATTCGGCGCCATCCATGAGGCCAAGGCCACGCACATCGCCGATGACGCCGTGGCGCGTCTGGAGGTCTCTGAGGCCCGCACGCAGCTGTTCACCGCGCTCGGCCGCATTTTTGCAGAGGTCATGCTTTTCGATGTAGTCGAGCACGGCGAGGCCGGCCGTCGAGGAGACGGGGTTGCCGCCGAGCGTCGAGGCACCGGGGCGCGTGTAGGTGTCGGCGATTTTAGCCGTCGAGATGAAGCACGAAATCGGCGCGCCGTTGCCGAGCGCTTTCGCCATGCACATGATGTCCGGCACGACGTCGAAGTTTTCGATGCCGAACATCTTGCCCGTGCGTGCGAAGCCCGTCTGGACTTCGTCGATAATCAGCAGCGTGCCGTATTGCGCGAGGATTTCCTTCACGCGCTTGAAATAGCCTTTCGGCGGCACGACGATGCCCGCGTTGCCCTGGATGGTCTCGGCGATGAATGCGCCGGGATGGCCGGAGGTCGCGGTCTTGACGAGGTCTTCGACGGCGTTCGCGCAGGCGAGGTCGCAGGTGTCGGGCTTCTTGCCGAGCGGGCAGCGGTAGCAGTACGGGTTCGGCGCGAAATGGATGCCACCGACCGGCGTCGGGGCCGTGCGCCACATCGTGAGGCCCGTGACGCTCATGCCGAGCTTCGTGCGGCCGTGGAGGCCTTGCCGCAGCGCGATGATTTCGCTGTTGCCGTTATAAACCTCGGCGAGCAGCAGCGCGCCTTCCGTCGCCTCGGAGCCCGTCGAGCAGAAGAAGCATTTCTGCAAGGCCCCAGGCGTGACCTCGGCCAGCCGCTCCGCGAGGTTGACGAAGTTTTCCGTGAGGTAGATGTTGCAGACATGCTGCAGTTCGTCGATCTGCGCCTTCATGGGGCGGGTGATGTCCGGGTTGCAGTGGCCGCAGTTCATGACAGAGACACCGGCATAGCAGTCGAGATACTTCTTGCCGTTGCTGTCCCAGAGATACTGCATGGAGCCTTTGACCATTTCCTGCGGGTTCTTGTAGAAATGGGCGAGGCAGGGCATGATGTATTTTTTCTTCTTCTCGATGATGGCTTCAGGGCCGATAAAATGCTTTTCGCTCATAAATCATAGCTCCTCAAATGGAATTGCGCGACTCGCGGAAGCGGAACGTGCCGATGCCGAGGTTTCTCGGCGTCATGGATTTCACCATCTCAAACATCTGGTCGTCGAACGCCATGACGTCGCGACCGGCCGCGAGCTCGTTCAGCGCCTTGCGATACATCCACGTCACGGTTGCCGTGAGGTCGGCGTCGTAGTCCTGCGCTTCGATGCGGTACGAGGCGATGCCGCCCATTTTGGCGAGATACGGGTAGAGGCAGAGGTCGTTCGCGAAATAGAGGTGGTCGCGGCCGAACTGGTCGACGCGGATGCGATGGAGCTCGCCCGCGCGGTCCTTGAGCGCGTAGTGGCGGTCCTGCGCCTCGGGGTTGTCGAGCGGATTGTAGTGCGGCAGATTCATGCCGATGAAATCATGATCGCAGATCATGGATTCATAGCTGCCGTGCACGATGACTTCAATCGGGAGCTCCGACGTCTCGACGATTTCACGTAGCTGCTCGAACGAGAGCTCGAGCGAGGCGCAGGCCATTGAGAGGCCGTTTTCCTTTAAAAATTTCGCCGCGAGGTGGTTGAAAAGGTTGAACGAGACATCGGCCTGAACGGGGAGGTCGGTCAGCGTCTTTGCGAGCTTCAGTGCGCCGAGGTTGCTGACCATGAGGCCGTCCGGCTGGCGTTTCCAGCCTTTTAACCCAGACAGGAACTGTTCGAGCTCGCCGCATTCGCGCCGCATCGTCGTGCGCGGCGTGTTGACGATGACCTTCGTACGGCCGTCTGCAGCCGCCAGCACGTCCTGATAGTCGGCAAGCGACCACGGACGGTTCGGACGGAACGCTTCGCCACCGACATAGACGGCATCGGCGCCATGCTCGATGGCGGCTTTCGCCGCAGCCACCGTCTGCACGCGCACGGAAAGGCGCGGCTGCGGCGCGAACGGCTTTTCGATGGCGCGTTCCTGCTTCAGGATGTCATCCTGGAAGCCCGCTTCTTTGACAGCGTCCGAGAAGAAGCGCGGCTCGCGCTCGCCCGTGAAGCCGATATCTTTCGCCGTCGGCTGGCCGAACGCGAACGTCGTCGTGAAATCGCGCGCGCGGTTGTCATAAAGCGTCTTCCAGCCTTCTTCATCCGTTTTATAGCCTGTCGGATCTTTGATGTAGGCGTCGATGGCGGCGCGGTACGTCGAGACGATGCGGCGCAAAAACGGCGCCGGGCGCATGCGGCCCTCGATTTTGAACGAGAACACGCCCGCCTGGATGAGCTGCGGAATCGCGCGGTACATGCACATGTCTTTGAGCGCGAGCTTGTACGGGCCCGCACTGCCTTCGTCGACGCGCTCGCCGGTTTCCTCGTCCACAAGGTCGTACGCCCAGCGGCACGGCTTCAGGCAGCGGCCGCGGTTGCCGCTCTGGCCGAAGACGACGCCCGAGTGGATGCACTGGCCGCTCTCCGAGATGCACATGTCGCCGTGCATGAAGTATTCGACCTCGATGCCCGTCTTCGCCCGGAAATTCGTGAGCTCCGAGAGCGTCATCTCGCGGCCGACGACGATGCGCGTGATGCCATATTCCTTGAGCTTTTCGATGGCGTGCTCATTGTGCGTGTTCATCATGACAGACGTGTGCAGGGGAATCGTGATGCCCATCTCGTGCACGAGTTCGAGCACGGCGAAATCCTGCACGAGGATGGCGTCGGGCTGGATGTCCTGCAAATAGGCGAGATATTTTTTCAGCGCCGGGATTTCCTCGTCGCTGATCAAGTTGTTCAGCGTGATGTAGAGCCGCACGTCATGCGCGTGGCAGTATTTGATGGCGTCTTTCAGCTGCTCGTCTGTGAAATTGAAATCGCCTTCGTGCATGCGCATGTTGAAATGCTTGCCGCCGAGATAGACCGCGTCCGCGCCAGACTCCACATCCGCGACAAGCGCGTCCCACGTCCCAGCCGGAGCTAGGAGCTCGACAGATTTCCGCGTCAGAATCATAGAAAGAAATACCTCTTTTCTCCAATTTAACTACATCAAGTATAACAGGAAACAGACACACGGGCAAATAAAAGTAAGAAATCACGGAGCGATATGGCGCGTCCTTGCGCGTCGTGGTATAATGAAAAAGATTATTGTGAGACCGTGAACTGAAAGCAAGAACAAACACGAACCAAAGAAGGTAAATTTATGACATTTGACTCCAGCAACGACACCGTTGCAATTCTTTACGACATCGAGAACGCGCCGTTCGAGATGCTCGACTATACGCTCGGCATCGCGCGGCGGTTCCAGCCGTGCCGCATCATCGTCGTCACGGACTGGGACAAGGTTCCTGAAGACCAGAAGCGCTGGGAACGCCTGCGCCGCCGCCCGGGCTTCACGTTCCGCCCCGTGACGCGGACGTATCTCGGCAAGAACTCGCTCGACAACGCGCTCTATGACTCCGCGCTCGTGCTCTACAAAGACGGCGTGCGCCGCTATTTCATCATCACGACGGACTCCGATTTCGTGAAAATCGCCGAGGCGCTGAACTCCGGCGACAAGTCCTACATCATCGGTGTCGGCACGAAGCAGGCCAGCGAGACGCTGCGCAGTGCCTACGACGAATTTTTCTGCTATCCGCCCGAAAAGCCCGAGAAGAAGACGCGAAAGGCCAAGACGGAAAAATCTGCTGACAAGCAGGAAAAGACAGCGAAGGGCAAGACGGCCAAGAACGCGAAGGGCGAGGCCAAGGGCGAAGCAAAAGCAGCGCCGGTCGCAAAGACCGGAAAAGGCACGAAAGCGGCCAAGGCCGAGAAACCGGCAAAAGCAACGAAAACAGCGAAAACAGCGAAGGCGACGAAAGAAGCGAAGTCCGAGGAGCTCGACAAGGCGACGGAGACCGCCGTTTCAGAATTGCAGAAAACTGCGAAAGCGACGAAAGCAGCCAAAGAACCAAAAGGTCGCAAGAACGCCAAGACGGAAAAGGCAGCTGCGGCCAAGCCGGAAAAAGCGGCGAAGCAGGAGAAGCCAGCAAAGGCGGCAGCTGCAAAAGCCGAAGCGCCCGCCAAGGCCGCACCGGCCGACGCCCTGACCGTCCGTCTGCCGCGCACGCTCCAGCGCGACCTCGAACGCCGCCAGCAGGAGGAAGGCGTCTCGATGGACGAACTCGTGACATACCTCCTGATGCGCGGCATCACGCAGTAAGCGCAGCATAAGAAAGGGAAATCCATTGTGAAACGAAAAGAACAGGCTTTGCTCTATGGTTTCAACGACGAAGAACGCATTCAGGCCGTGCGCCGCACGCTCGACAAGCTCGGCATCGCCGCGCACGTCCTGTCGCCCGAGGCGCATCACCAGAAAGTCGGCTACCTGATCGGCAGCAAAGGCTTTCGTCTGACGCCCGAAGACCCCGACGAAGAAGACTTCGTCTTTCCACACGAAGTCCTGCTGCTCGACAAAGTCAAGGGCAAGCGCCTCGACGAAGTGCTCGCAAAACTCGCGGCTGCCGTCCAGCCGCCCATCCGCTACAAGACGGTCGTCACGCCGTTCAACACCTTCTGGACCCTCCGCCGCCTCTGCGAGACGATGCAGAAAGAACACGCCTACCTCGCCGAACGGTGACTCTGGCCCACGCTCTCCTGCTTTCCTCTCCAAGCAGCACTAGCCAAAAGCCTCCCTCTCCGAGGGA
>OMZR01000141.1 GCA_900315575.1 uncultured Veillonellaceae bacterium | reverse complement strand
TTGCCTGCGAGCTTCTGCCCGAGGAAGACGCCGAAAACGGCGCCATACGTGCCACTCGTGCGGGAGCGCGGGCCGTAGACGTTGAAGAGGCAGAGCGAGACGACGGGGAGCTTGTAGACCTGCGCATAGTGGAGTGCGAGTTCTTCTCCGAGGCGCTTCGTCAGTGCATACGGATATTCTGGCCGGATATCGGCATGCTCGTCCGTCGGGAAATGGTCAGGAATACCGTAGCAGGACGACGAAGCTGTGTACAGGAACTTTTTGACACCCGCCGCTTTCGCTGCCTGCAAAACGGAGAACGTGCCATCGACATTCGAATGGAAGTAGTCCTGCGGCCGCTGGATGCTCGGCACGATATCGGCAAGCGCCGCCATATGGAAGACCCAGTCGATACCTTCGAACAAAGGCGCAATCTTCTCATGGTCGCAGATGTCGGCCTCTACAATCGTGAGGTGCGGGTCGCCTTCATGATGCACAAGGTTTTCGAGACGACCCGTGCTGCAGTTATCGATGACAGTGACATCCTGCCCTTCTGCGAGCAGGCGGTCGACGATATGCGAACCGATGAATCCGCAACCGCCGGTAACGATGGATTTCAATACAATCGTCCCCTTCTGATTTTCTTCACCCTCAGACATTCAGCACCGTACTGAGGAATTTCATCAAGTCGACTTTCTGCACAGGCGCTTTGTTGCCGACGACATTCGTTTTCAATGCACCTGCAGTATTCGCGACGAGCGTCGCGAGATCGAGCGGCATGCCCGTTGCGGCGCAGAGCGACGCGAGAGCATAAAATGCATCCCCCGCACCAATCGTGTCTTTGACTTTCAGCAGCAATGCCGGGCAATGCTCCTTGTCCGCGCCCGTGCTGCCGATAGCGCCCTCGGAGCCAATCGTGCACCAGCTGCACTTGGCGTGCAGCTTGCGCATGAGCTCTTTCAGCAGCGTCGTACGGCGCGTGAGTGCTTGCCCGAATGCGAGGCGGAGCTCGCGCTCATCCACGCAGAAGGTATCGGCACGCTGGTATTTCGTGATGATGTTCGTGCCGTAATTCGACGAATTCGTCTGGCAGTTGACAGCCAGATACTGTGCCTCTTCTTCGAGGATGCGCAGAGATTCCTCATCGAGCAGGCCGTGGCCATAGTCGCAGACGACCACGAGATCGTAGTCTGCCACCGTATCGCGAAGGCGCTGATGGAACGCCCCATAGTCAAACGATTTCTGCTCCGCCGCCCGCATGAGGTGGTTGATGGAAAAGAGCTTCGCATATTCCTGCCGCTGCGGATGCTGGCGCAGGAAGCGTTGCTTCACCGGCGTGACAAAATCTTCATCCTGGAGGATTTCGAGATGGATGCCCTGCATTTTCTCCTGTACAAGCGCCATGAGGTCAGATTCCTCGCCCATCATGGAGAGCAGCGTCACATGATCCGAGAAATTTGCAAGATGACGCGCGATGGCAAGGGATCCGCCTGCATAATCTTCTTCATAGTCAAAACGCGTGGAGAGTGTCGCATCTTTCATCGTCACGCCCTGCACGTTGCAAAAGACGTATTGGTCAATGATGACATCGCCGACGACGAGGACGCGGAGATTTTGGAACGCATCGATGCGCTCTTTCAGCTGATCCATGGCTCTGCCATCGTATTTGCGCTTGAGCCCATAGGCGAGCTCATAGACCTCCTCCGGGAGCGCTGCAAAAAAATTGTTGAGCAGCTTTGTCGAACTGTAGACTTGTCCATCCGTGAAGTAGATCCGGCCGCCATACTTCTCGACGATTTCCTGTTCGCTGCCGATGTTTCCTGTGAGGTCGTCCTCTGCCGTTGCGTACTCTTTGCCCTTCGCGTAGATGTCCGGCTGAACATAGCGAACGATATCATGCACGGTCACGGCCTCGGAGAGCATGACGTAATCGACCATTTCCAGGCTCGCGAGGAAGGCCAGCCGCTGCTCGTCGCTGAAGTACGGGCGTCCGGGACCCTTGTTCACGTATTTTGCCGCTGTCACGGAAACGACAAGGACATCGCCCTGTTTTTTCGCATCCGTAAGGTGCTCGATGTGGCCGTAATGCAACAGGTCGAACACGCCATGACAAAGGACGATGCGTTTCCCCTCCGCCTTCAGCCGGTCCCGGATGGGAGGGAACTCTTCCTTCTTCCATATCTTGCTGTCTGTCTGCAAGGATTTTCAGCCCCTTTCCGCACGTTCAAAGCGAACGATAGAACGCAATCAATTCATCCATGTGGGCATCCAGCGTGAAAAATTTTCTAGCGGATAACGTCTGTTTGCGCAGAGCCTCGCGATTCTGCAGCAGGTAGTCAAAATCGATTTTCTCATTTGTCCAAGGCAGGACAGCGGCACCATGCGTTGAGAAATATTCTACCAGTTTCATCGGAGCCGGCGCGACGATGGGCAGTCCAGCGGCGACATAATCGAAAAACTTGTTCGTGCTCGAATAGATGTTCTTCGCTTTGAAAAACATTCCATTCCGTTCCAAGGTATAGATGTCGTTCCGAGCGGGGAATATGCCGTAATCATATTTCGCAAGCGTCTCATACAACGTTTCGAATGGTACCGTTCGGTGGAAGTGAAAATATTTGCTCCTTACAGACCGCTCGATATATTTCTTGAACGGCTCCGTACTCCGTGCCGGATCTGCTGAGGGATACACATGCAGCTGGCAATGGTGCGCTTCGCAAAGCGCAGCAACTTCGTCCCAACATGCTTGCGACATGGTCGGATATTCTTCCTCTGTCACGAGACCGCCGGCATAAACCAAGGACAACGGCTCATCCTTTTTTCGTCGCGGAAAGTTCTGTACTCCTTCTTCCAAATTATAATCAAGGAAGGTAAATGTCGGATGCCGGAACAGGAACCCCTTCTCGCGTTCCAGATATTCTCCGCAAAACTCGCGGAAGACCACGCCGTCGGCATGTTCGAAAGCAAAGCGTTCCATCCGCAGGCTTTCTACGGGAAAGCCTGGGAACATTCCGGTCTGCACATCGTAATTCTCAACCACGTACCGCGGTTTCCTGTGCGGCCAAGCCTCCAGGATCGCCTGTGCCAGCGCGGCATTGCCCCATCGAATGAAATGATGGATGACAAAGGCATCGGTTGCCAGCAAGTGCCGGAACAAATCATTTGCATCCTGGCATTCCACGATTTCCGCACCCGAATGATACATCACCTGCAGGATCTCCGAAGCCTCAGGTTTCCAAGGAACGAAGTAGAGACGGACATGATAGCCGCGCTGCAAAAAAGCACCGAGCATCTTGCTCGCCCGCCCCGTCACATGCTCGACGATGAAATCGATGCGGCGGTTTTCCGCTACATGCACTTCCGGCTCATCCGAACCGATTTGCTCAATCATGCCATCGACAATCCGCTGGAGAACCATGTTATGCAGGGACTCGACAATGCCATACACGTGGCAAGGGATGTAGAGATTCCAATCGCCAAGCGAATGAATCCGATTATCTGCATCAAAGCCTGAGAGCGTCAGCACTTCGCACTGTTTTTTCCGCGCAGAATGGATGGCGCGCACAATGTTCTCGGAATTGCCAGAACTTGAAATCGCGACGAGAAGGTCGCCAGCACAAGCCACGCGTTCCAGCTGCTTGCTGAAAATGTCGTCATAACTGTAATCATTGCCGAGGCATGTCACGGTCGCAGCATCATGCATGCTATGTGTCTTCATACGGCCATTCTTCAAGAAATCATTCGTCATGTGCATGGCGATGCCCGCACTACCACCATTTCCAATGAAATAGACCGTATGGCCTTCTGTCCGTTTCTTGAGGAACCGATGGATGAGTTGTTGGAAAAACGCCTCTTGTGACAATTTCTGTCCGCCAGCATCATATTGCATTTGTTCAAACGACGTTCGCAACATATGGAAATAGGATGCAGATGCTTCCTTGCCTCGATAAGATGCCATATTCATATCCACGCTTCTTTCTACATTCACAGGGCGTCTGGTTTCCGAATCGGGCGTTCCTCGCTTGCCGTGTGTATAATCTATCTATTATAGTAGCACAACCGCCCCCCCCTAGCAAGACATGCTTATAAAAAAGCGCATAAAAAACGCTGCTGCAATCACTGCAACAGCGTTTTCACATGTTCTCGATGTCGTACCAGAGCAAGCCGTCCGGGGCGTCGTCGGGGACGGGGTATGGGTTCGCGCCCTGAAGGCGGCGGAAGCCGATGTGTTCGTAGAAGGCGATGGCGTGCGTGTTTTCCTGCCGCACGTTGAGGTAGACGCAGCGCAGGCCGAGTTCCTGGAAGGCGATGCGGAGGATCTCGCGCGTCGCGAAGCTGGCATATCCCCTGCCCTGCGCGTCGTGCCGCAAGACGATGGCGTATTCCGCTCTGCCGGAGGCTGTGTCGATGTGCTTGAGGCTGACCGTCCCCTCGTACGTGCCGGCCGCGTCGCAGATGGCGTAGTGGCGCGCATCCCCAGATACAGCAGAGCGGATGAAGGACTGCACGTCTGCGGGCGTCTTGTGCGCGAAATCGTCGCGGAAATGACGGTTGACGGCAGGGTCATGCATCCATTCGAGCATGCGCGGGGCGTCGGCCTCGCAAAGGGGGGCGCAGTTTCATCATGGTTCTCCTTCGTTTCATTCCTGGTACGCCACCTGCACCTTTTTCCCGCAGAACGCGATGCCGTAGCGGTGGACGCTTTCGACGCCTCTGGTACGGAATTCGGCGAGGTAGTCTTTTTCCTCGATCTGTGCCAGGGCTTCTTGGGCTCTGGCTCCGAGTTCTTCTGCTCTTTCCGCAGTCTTGAACTCGAGGAGGAAACCGGGCTGGCCTTGCTCCTGTGGCATGGCTGCAAGGTCGTAACGACCACGACCGGATTCACGATTCGAGCGCACGTCGTACGCGGGGATGAGAATGGCCGTCATGCCAAGAACAAAACCATGATAGAAAGCTTCGTTCCCCTTTGCCGTGTCGTAGAAGCTCGCGAGTTTTTCCAGGTAGCTTTCAAAGCCATATTGCACGCGATCTGCGTCTCCGCGCAGAAGCGCGCGCATGAGGGCAACAAGCGCGGATTTGCCGAAGCCTTTCTGGTAGCGCTTTACGATTTCCTGGCGAAACAGCGCCCGCATTTCGCGGTTCGGCAAGCGCAGGACATACTCGGTCTCGCCTGCGACGCTGTCCGTATGGTCGATCGTGAGATACCCCGTCGTGCAGAGCATGGTGTAGAGCGCATCCTGGTCTTCGCCGATGTCGCTGTAGATGACGCCTTCCTCCAGAAAAGCCGACACTGTGCCGCCGCGCAGCAGCGTGTCAAGCGCTTCGAAATGTGCGCGGTCCGCGCTCTTCATGAGCTCGGCAAGAACGGTATTGCCAGACGTATTCACCCAGTAGGGCGCAGGCGTACAGGCTCGATCAAAGTAATTTACGACAGACCATGGATTGCAGATTTCATGCCCGTCGAACCGATAGCCATCGTACCAGTAGCGGAGCTCCTGCAGTCTGTCCGGATGGCCGAGCTCCCCAGCCATCTGTTCCACTTCCGCCGTCGTGAAACCAAAGGCTTCCGGATATTGCATCTGGAGGACGCTGTCAACTTTCAGGTTGTTGAGCGCCGAAAAGATGTTTTCTTTTGCGATGCGCAGTACGCCCGTCATGACGGCGAAGTCGAGTGAGGGATTCGTCTTGAGCGCGGCGGAATAGAATTCGCGGAAGAAGTCGATAGCCTCGTCGTAATATCCGTGTTCCCAGGCGGACTGGATGGGAACGTCGTATTCGTCGAGCAACAAGACGGGCTTCCTGCCGTAGTGGAATTCTAGGAGGCGCAGCAGGAAAGCAAGCGCATCGGAAAGGGCGGCAAAATCACCTGTCCCGTCCAAGATACTTTGGAATTTCCGCCGATCGTATTCTTTGAGATCATCCGAAAGAATGACATCATGTGCGCTGAACAAATCGCCCAGCTGCTGTCGCACGCGGACTTGCAGGACATTCCATGTGAGCCCTTTCCACCCTTTGAGCGTGAGGAACAGGACAGGGCGCGTCCCCTGCTCGGCTATGGCGGCGGGGTCGTCTGCAACGGCCAGCCCGTCGAACAGATGGCGATGCTCCTCTGCGCCCTCGATATCAAGGAAATACCGCATCATGGAGAGCGTCAGCGTCTTGCCGAAGCGGCGCGGGCGCGTGAAGAGGGTGACCTCTGCATGATTTTTCAAAAACTCACCGATGAATGCGGTCTTGTCCACGAAATAGTAATTGGAACGCACTTTTGCAAAATCATCGATGCCGATC
>OMZR01000006.1 GCA_900315575.1 uncultured Veillonellaceae bacterium | reverse complement strand
CGCCCGCGGCCATGAGCTGCGCGTGGTTGCCCTGCTCGATGATGGTGCCGTGATCCATGACCAGGATGAGGTCGGAATCCACGATTGTCGACAGGCGATGCGCGATCACGAAGCTCGTGCGGTCCTCCATGATGGCCTCCATGGCGCGGACAATCGCTTGCTCGGTGCGGGTATCGACGCTGGAGGTCGCCTCGTCGAGGATGAGGATGGCGGGGTCGGTCAGCATGGCGCGCGCGATGGTGAGCAGCTGGCGCTGGCCTTGGCTAAGGTTCTCGCCGCCGTTCTCGACCATCGTGTCGTAGCCGCGCGGCAGCGTGCGGACGAAAAAGTCGACGTGAGCGGCTCGTGCGGCCGCCTCGACCTCCTCGCGCGTTGCGTCCGGCCGACCATAGGCGATGTTGTCCGCGATGGTCCCCTCAAAGAGCCAGGAGTCCTGCAGCACCATGCCGAACTGCCGGCGCAGGTCCGTGCGGGTCATCTTGTGCGTATCGACGCCGTCGAGCGTGATCCGCCCGGCATCGACCTCATAAAAGCGCATGAGCAGGTTGATCAGGGTCGTCTTGCCCGCGCCGGTCGCGCCGACGATCGCGACCTTCTGACCGGGCTCGGCCACGAAGCTCACATCGTGCATGAGCGTGTTCTCAGGGGTATAGCCGAACCTCACGTGCTCGAACACGACACGGCCGCACGTCTCGGCTGCGGGCAGGGCGGGCTCCACGGGGTCCGGCTCCGCCTCCTGCGCGTCCAGCAGCGCAAAGACGCGCTCGGCCGCTGCGAGCGCCCCCTGCAGCATGTTGAGCGTCATCGACAGCTGCGTGAGCGGGTCGGATGCGACGAACATGTAGCCGAAGAAGGTCTGGAAGCCGCCCACCGTCATCTGCCCCGTTACGACCATGCTGCCCGCAAGGAGACCCACGACGACCTGCGCGAGGCGCATGACGAAGCGGGTGGCGGGTCCGATGGCCTCAGTCAGGAAATCGGCATGGGCGCTCTCGCGCGCGAGCTCGTCCGCATCCGCCTGCATCTCGGCCAGGGTCTTGTCCTCGAGCCCATAGGCGACCACGACGGTGCGCCCGCTGTAGTTCTCCTCGATCCTGCCCGTGAGACGGCCCATCACATTCTGCCTGCGCGCGGCCACGGCCATGGTCTTGGCGCCGGCGACCTTGGTAAGGGCAAGCGTCGCCACGGCGAAGGCACCGAAGACGAGCGCCAGCCGCACGTCGGTCAGGAACATGAGCGAGAAGGCGCCGACGATCGACACCACGGCCATCAGGAGCTGGAGCACGCCGCGCTGCAGGACCTCGGAGACCTTGTCGAGGTCGTTGGTCGCGCGGCTGATCGTATCCCCCGGCTGGTGGCGGTCGAAATACGAGAGCGGCAGACGCGAGACCTTGGCGCTGATGCGGCGGCGGAGCTGAAGGTTGAGCCGCTCGGCAAAGGAAGCCATCACAAAGATCTGGATGGAGTAGAGGGCCCAGGCGAGCGTCCAGATGCCCAGGTAGATGAGGATCTGCTCGAGCCCGTCGCCCCAGGTCACGCGGAAGGGAGTGCCCGCCACGAAGTGGGCCTTGATCTTGGCCCAGAGCAGGTCGATCAGCCCGCCCGAATAGGTCGTCGCCCACAGGTGCGTCGCTACGGAGAAGGTCGCGCTGACGGTCGCGACGATCAGGCGCCACCGCTCGCTCTTCGCCTCCTGCCAGAGGCGTTTGGCGGTGCCCGCGGCGTCTTTCGGGGTATCCTCGTCGGCCTCAACAACCTCGGCGGCCCCGTTCGCCTCGGGCCGGAGTTCGTCGTCGCGCGCCTCTGCGCTACTCATCGTCGCCACCTCCCCTCGTCTGGGATTCCTCGATCTCCCGGTAGGCCTCGCAGGTGGCCATGAGCTCGTCGTGCGTGCCGAGCCCGACGACGCACCCCTCGTCGAGCACGACGATCTGGGTAGCGTCGCGGATGGTGCTCACGCGCTGGGCGATGATCAGGGTCGCCGCATCGGCGAGCTCGCCCTTGAGGGCGTGGCGGAGGGCGGCGTCGGTCTTGTAGTCGAGCGCCGAGAATGAGTCGTCGAAGACGTAGAGGTCGGCTTTGCGCACCAGGGCACGTGCGATGGCGAGGCGCTGGCGCTGGCCGCCGGAGAAGTTCTTGCCGCCCTGGGAGACACGAGCGGCAAGACCGTCGGGCAGCTCCCGCACAAAGGTCGCCTGGGCGACGTCGAGCGCGTGCCAGAGCTCCTCGTCGGTCGCATCGGGAGCACCATGGCGCAGGTTGTCCGCGATGGTGCCCGAGAAGAGCCAGGCCTGCTGAGGCACATAGGCCACATGCGCCCTGGACTCGCGCTGGGGCAGGCTGCGCAGGTCCCGGCCACCGACAAGAATCGCGCCGTCGGTCACATCGAACAAGCGGAGCATCAGCTTGGCGATCGTCGACTTGCCCGAGCCAGTATTGCCGATCACGGCCGTGGTCTCGCCGCGGTTGAGGGCGAAGGAGAGGTCGCGCAGGGTGTACTCATCCGCATCGTCAAAACGGAAGCAGACACGGTCGAAGCGCAGGACCTCGTGGGGGGATGAACCCGCACCACCGGCACCCCAACTCTCCCTCTCCTCCTCCATCTGGGCCGAGAGCTCAAGATGGTTGGTCTGAGCGTCGGACGCGTCCTGCACCCGCGGCTCGGTATCGAGCACCTCGACCGCGCGGGCCAGGCAGGCGCGCGCACGAGGAATCTGCAGCAGCGCGAACTGCGCCATCATCATCATGAACATCACGATCATGGCGTAGTCGACCAAAGCCGAGATCGAGCCGATCTGCATCGCGAGAGCGCCGACGCGGTTGGCGCCGACCCAGGTGATCGCGACCTCGACGCCGTTCATGAGGAAGAAGGTGAGCGAGTCGGCGAGCGTGAAGACGTAATTGACGCGGATGGCGCTTTTGGCATAGCCCTCGAAGGTCGTGTCCAGGCGCTCGCGGTCCAGGCGCTGCCGGCCGAAGGCGCGGATCACGCGCACGCCCGTGATCGACTCGCGCAGGCGCGTGTTCATGGCGTCGACCAGCTCCTGCATCCGCATGAAGATGGGCGTGGCGCGCACGATGGCGAGCGCGGTCACGACCAGCATCATCACGGTGACGAGCAGCACCACGACGCCCATCTGCCAGTCCGTCGCGAAGGACAGGGCGATCGCGACCACGCAGGCCACGGGCGCCGGAGCGAGCATTACGAAGGACATCATGAGGGTCTGCTGCACCACGTTGGCGTCGCCCATGGTGCGGGTGATCATCGAGCCGGTGCCGATGCGCGAGAAATCCGCGACCGAGAGCTCGAGCGACTTCCTATAGATGGCCATGCGCAGGTCGCGGCCCACATTGGCGGCAAGCCGGCTCGCCAGGTAGTACGAGGCGATGCAGCCGCCCGAGCCCGCAATCGCGGCCACGAGCATGCGGATGCCGTGCGCCCCGAGGTCGGCGCCCTGGCGCGAGATCGCCGCGTTGACCATGGCCGAAAGCTCGGTTGGAATGTAAAGCATGCCCACGATGTCGCACATGAGCAGGGCAAGCGTGGTCACCGCTTGTCCTCGGTAGGGCGCAAGCAGGTGCGCGAGCTCTCGACGCAGAAAAAGATTCGCGCTATCCGCCGTCTCGAAGTCGTCGAGGCGTTCCGCAAGTCCGGCAACAAGCCGAGCTGGATGATTCTCGATGTCGTGCCGGTCATCCCGCCGGACCTCCGTCCGATGGTCCAGCTCGATGGCGGCCGCTTCGCGACGAGCGATCTCAACGATCTCTATCGCCGCGTCATCAACCGCAACAACCGCCTGAAGCGCCTCTTGGAACTCGGCGCTCCGGACATCATCGTGCGCAATGAGAAGCGCATGCTGCAGGAAGCTGTCGATGCCCTCATCGACAACGGCCGCCGCGGCCGCCCTGTCACAGGCCCGGGCAACCGTCCGCTGAAGTCGCTCTCCGACATGCTGAAAGGCAAGCAGGGCCGCTTCCGCCAGAACCTCCTCGGCAAGCGCGTCGACTATTCCGGCCGTTCCGTTATCGTCGTCGGCCCGGAACTCAAGCTCCACCAGTGCGGCCTGCCAAAGGAAATGGCGCTCGAGCTCTTCAAGCCGTTCGTCATGAAGAAGCTCGTGCAGTCCGGCACGGCACACAACATCAAGAGCGCAAAGCGCATGGTCGAGCGTGCCCGCCCCGAGGTCTGGGACGTGCTCGAGGACGTCATCAAGGAGCATCCGGTGCTCCTGAACCGCGCCCCGACGCTCCATCGTCTCGGCATCCAGGCATTCGAGCCGGTGCTGACCGAGGGCCGCGCGCTCAAGCTCCATCCGCTCGCGTGCACGGCATACAACGCCGACTTCGACGGCGACCAGATGGCCATCCATCTGCCGCTGTCCGCCGAGGCACAGACCGAGGCGCGCATCCTCATGCTCGCCGCGAACCACATCCTTGCGCCGAAGGACGGCAAACCGATCATCGTCCCGACGCAGGACATGGTGCTCGGCTCGTACTACCTGACGATTCTCAAGCCGGGCGCGCTCGGCGAGGGCAAAGTCGTCACGGGCATCGCCGAAGCGCTGCTCGCCTACCAGCAGCATGAACTCGCCATCCAGGCTGAGATCCGCTGCCGCATGAAGACGCCGGACGGCAACACGAACCTCGTCAAGACGAGCCTCGGCCGCATGATTTTCAACGAGATCCTGCCGCCGGAACTCCGCCATTTCCAGCAGGACGAGGATGGTACGTGGTCGCTCGGCAAGCTCATGAAGAAAAAGCAGATTGGCGCACTCGTCGCTGACTGCTACAACCATTTCGGCGCGACGAAGACGGCAGAAATCATCGACGGCGTCAAGAACCTCGGCTACCATTACGCCTGCATCGCGGGCATGACGGTCGCCATCTCCGACGTCATCGTGCCGCCGGAGAAGAAGACGATCCTCGAGAATTCGCAGAAGCTCGTCAACAAGGTCGAACGTCAGTTCGGCCGCGGCCTCGTGACCGAGGAAGAGCGCTACAACAAGGTTGTCGCCCTCTGGTCGAAAGCGACGGAAGATGTCGCAGACGCCATGATGGCGAACATGGATGCGTTCAACCCGATCTTCATGATGGCCGACTCCGGTGCACGAGGCAACCGCCAGCAGATGCGCCAGCTCGCCGGCATGCGCGGCCTCATGGCCGACCCGTCCGGCAAAATCATCGAGGTGCCGATCACGGCGAACTTCCGCGAAGGCCTCTCGGTTTCCGACTACTTCATTTCGTCGCATGGCGCCCGCAAGGGCCTCGCTGATACGGCACTGCGCACGGCAGACTCGGGCTATCTGACCCGCCGCCTCGTCGATGTCGCGCAGGACGTCATCGTCCGCGAGGAAGACTGCGACGTCTCGACGCTGAGCCTCGTGCTGCAGCGCGCCGCCATCGCCGAAAATACGATGGATGCGCTCGAAATCCTCAACGACACGTTGCTCGGCCGCCTGCTCGCTGCCGACGTCGTCGATCCGAAGACGAACGAAGTGCTGTTCGAGAAGGACACAGTGCTCGGCGACGAGGAACTTATGACGATCGGCGAGCACGAAGTGCCCGAGCTCATGGTGCGCGGCTCGTCCGTCGTGACGGCGGCATCCGTCTCGAGCGCGATGGTCTCCGAGGTCATCAAGCTCGGCACGCCGGATGAAGAAGAGCGCAAGAAAGCGCATGACACGATGATCCACGAGATGCTCGGCAAAGAGGTCACGAAGGACGTCGTCGACAGCGACGGCAACGTCGTCATGAAAGCGCACGAGCACATTGACGCCGAGAACTTTGAGCGCGTGCTCGCTTCCGATGCCAAAGCTCTCCATGTCCGCAACAACAACGTACGCGGCATCGAGGTCGAGGCCATCAAGGAAGGCGACGGCATCATCGAGTCCCTCGAGGAACGCATTGTCGGCCGCGTGCTCGCGGAAGACATCGTGGATCCAAAGTCCGGCGAGAAGATTGCATCGCTCAATGACACGGTCGATGAAGCGCTTGCGAAGAAGATCGCTGCTGTGCGCGACAAAGTTTCCATCCGCAGCGTGCTGACCTGCAAATCGCAGTTCGGCGTCTGCATCAAGTGCTATGGCCGCGATCTCGCGAACCAGGCCGAGGTCGAAGTCGGCGAGGCCGTCGGCGTCATCGCTGCACAGTCCATCGGCGAGCCGGGCACGCAGCTCACGATGCGCACGTTCCATTCGGGCGGTGTCGCCGGCGGCGATATCACTCAGGGTCTTCCGCGCGTCGAGGAACTTTTCGAGGCACGCAAGCCGAAAGGCCATGCCATCATCGCCGAGATCGAGGGCACGGCCGAAGTCGAAGACTCCGGCAAGGGCATGCGCAAGGTCACGATCCATCCGAGCGAAGGCGACTCCCGCGAGTACGCCATCCCGTTTGGTGCGCGCATGGCTGTCCGCGACGGCCAGCACCTCATGCCGGGCGACCGCCTGACCGAGGGCTCCATCAACCCGCATGACATCCTGCGTGTCTGCGGCCTGCAGGCCACGCAGCGCTATCTGGTCTACGAAGTCCAGAAAGTCTACAAGACCCAGGGTGTTGAAATCAACGACAAGCACATCGAAGTCATGGTCCGCCAGATGCTCCGCAAGGTCAAAATCGAGGAGTCTGGCAGCACGGACTTCCTGCCGGGCGAGTACATCGACATCAACCAGTTCGAGGCGGCCAATACGAAGGCCATCGAGGAAGGCGGCGAGCCGGCGGTTGCCAAACCGATTCTGCTCGGCATCACGAAGGCATCCCTTGCAACGGATTCCTTCCTTTCGGCAGCTTCGTTCCAGGAGACGACGCGCGTGCTGACCGATGCAGCCATCAAGGGCAAAGTCGATCCGCTCGTCGGCCTCAAGGAGAACGTCATCATCGGCAAGCTCATCCCGGCAGGTACGGGCATGAGCCGCTACCACGACCTCGAAGTCGTCAAGGTCGGCGAAGAGGACAAGCCTCTCGAAGCGCCTTCAGCAGAAGAAGAAGTCCCCGAACCTGCTGACGTGTAATCTCGAAACAGAACCCATTTCCTGTACATAGTTGAAAACGCTCCGTTGCAGCCGTAAAGCTGCAACGGAGCGTTTTTGGTTACGTCAGCCCCCCTCACAGAGGGGGGAGGGCCACGTGAGTGGCAGGGGGAGTGTCGAAGGTAGGGCTCATCAATTCAATCGAATCTATTCTGCGAAGGAATGGCACTACTTAATCATCATACCACGGCCCATTCCCAATCACAATCGTCCCGAAAATGGCTCCCGAACTACTGCCAGAAGACGTCGCCGCCTCCGGCACCTTCGTCGACACCTTGATCGGCGTATCGACCATCCATGCCGTCACGAGCACGGCATCGTCCTTGAACTTCTTGTAATCCTTCCGCGCGATTTCTGCCGTATAGACTTCGCTCTTGTGTGCGTCAATCGAGGATGACGTCAGCGCCTGCGTGAATGCCATGCCATCTGACCAGCGCCAGAGCGCCTTGCCGTTCTTATCGAGCACGGCGAAGTCATAGACCTGTCCATCGCGGTGCTCGACGGTATATGGCGTATCGCCATTATTCGTGACCTTGTATTCGAGCAGCAGCCGCCCGCTGCGCTCCTTTACAGTCAGTTCCTCGATGATGCTCTCGTGCGTGACTGCTGCGTAGCTTTCAGTTCGCACGTACGTTCCGCCACCAGCCGACCCGCCCATCGGCAGCGAGATTCCGATACCCGTTCCGATATGCGCCGATGCCTGGGGGAGGGAAAGAAAAGAAAATGAAAGAACCCCAGTAACAATAGCAGTAGCTGCAAAAATTTTAGAATACATGCAGAACATCTCCTTCATGTTGAAACATTTCTTGGGTTGCTGAGCGTATCTTATTGAGAAGCCCCCCTCACAGAGGGGGGACGGGCCGCGTGAGCGGCGGGGGGAGTGTCGAAGGTAGGTTCTTGCAATTATATCGATTGTTTTCTGCGAAGGTGTTTCTGAATTTCCAATCCAACGAATACAGCCCCAGCGACCAAGAATCCCACGACACTTGTCATCTGTGCACTATGAATCCCGAAGAGTACCGGCGCTGTATAATCCCCGCGCAGATATTCAAGAAAGAACCGAGCGACCGAATACAGCATCACATACAGCGCAAAGCACTGTCCCTTTGCATGCTTCGTCGTCCGGTACATCAGCAGCAGCGCGAAAATCACAACATCGAGCTGCCCCTCCCAGACCTCGGCTGGCCAGAGCGGCTGGTCACCGTACGTATGATACGCGAGCGTTGTCGAAGGATATACAATGCCGAACGAGCTCCCTGTCGGCGCACCAAACGCGTCGCCATTCAAGAGATTCGCGCAGCGTCCGAGCGCCTGCCCAAGAATGATGGCGGGTGCGAAGACGTCGAGGAGGTGCACGATGTCGAGATGGTGCCGCCAGCAATACCAGACGCCCACGAGCACGCCGAGCACGACGCCGCCCTGGATGGCCATGCCGCCCTGCCAGACATTGAACAGCTCCGTCAAGTGGTTATGATAGTATCCCCAGTCAAAAAAGAACACATCCCAGAGCCTTGCCCCGACAAGCCCTGCGATGCCGCAGTAGATGCCGAGATCGACGACATATTTCTCATTCCCGCGCCCGTCCGCTTTCGCGAGGAAATAGCCGACGCCTGTCGCGAGGATGATCGACAGCGACAGCACGAGCCCGTACGCGCGGATCGGGAAGTCGCCGATGAAGAACAGATATTGATGCATGAAAGCAAACCCTCCTTGTGGCTTTCCTTGGCTTCTATTATAAGCGGTGGGGCAGGGGAAAGGAAGAAGGGAAAATTAAATTTGAAAACTCTTCGTCCCTGTGATACAATGAGACCTGTCAATGTGTACAATCACATGAAATGCGATGAAAGAGCGAGTAGCACACGGGACTGGCAGTCTGCCCTCATCCTGTTTTGGATGAGGGCTTTTGTATTTTAGGAGGGAATCCGGTTGTATAAGAAAGTAGATACGAACCTGAATTTCGTCGAGCGCGAGAAGGAAGTCGCGCAGTTCTGGAAGGATCATGACATCGCGCAGAAGGCCATCGACCAGCGCGAGGGAAATGATACGTTCACGTTTTACGATGGCCCGCCGACGGCGAATGGCAAGCCGCATATCGGCCATGTGCTGACGCGCGTCATCAAGGACATGCTGCCGCGCTATGCGTCGATGAAAGGCAAGAAAGTCCTGCGCAAGGCGGGCTGGGATACGCACGGCCTGCCGGTCGAGCTCGAGGTCGAGAAGGCCATCGGCATCAATGGCAAGGATCAGATCGAGGAATACGGCATCGAGCCGTTCATCAAGAAGTGCCGCGAGTCTGTCTGGAAGTACAAGGGCATGTGGGAGCAGTTCTCCGATGTCGTCGGTTTCTGGGCCGACATGGAGCATCCGTACATCACGTATGAAAACAACTTCATCGAGTCCGAGTGGTGGGCGCTGAAGGAAATCTGGAAGAAGGGCCTGCTCTATCAGGGCTACAAGGTCGTCCCGTACTGCCCGCGCTGCGGCACGCCGCTTTCGTCGCACGAAGTCGCGCAGGGCTACAAGGACGTCACGGAGCGCTCGGCGATGGTGACGTTCAAAGCGAAAGATGATGATGCGTACTACCTCGCATGGACGACGACGCCGTGGACGCTGCCGTCGAACCTCGCGCTCTGCGTGAACCCGGACGTCGATTACGTCAAAGTCCGCGTGAACGGCAAGAACTACATCCTCGCCGAAGCACTCGTCGACAAAGTCTTCGATGGTGTCGAGGGCGACCGCGAAGTCGTTGAGCGCTACAAGGGCAAAGACCTCGAGTATCGCGAGTACGAGCCGCTCTATCCGTTTGCAAACGCAGCGGTTGCAAAGCAGCCGAACAAGAAGGCGTTCATCGTGACGTGCGATGGCTATGTCACGACGGAAGACGGCACGGGCATTGTCCACATGGCACCGGCTTTTGGTGAAGACGATAACCGCGTCTGCCAGAAATATGGTGTCGCGTTCGTGAACCTCGTCAACGGCAAGGGCGAGCTCACGGAGGAGACGAAATGGGCGGGCATCTTCGTCAAGAAGGCCGACCCGATGATCCTCAAGGACCTCAAGGAGCAGGGCAAGCTCTTCAAGGCGCCGGAGTTCACGCATAGCTATCCGCATTGCTGGCGCTGCGACACGCCTCTTCTTTACTACGCGCGTTCGTCGTGGTTCATCCGCATGACGGCGGTCAAAGACGAACTCGTCGCGAACAACAAGACGGTCAATTGGATCCCGAAGTCTCTCGGCGAAGGCCGTTTTGGCAATTGGCTCGAGCATGTGCAGGACTGGGGGCTTTCGCGCAACCGCTACTGGGGCACGCCGCTGCCGGTCTGGCAGTGCGAGTGCGGCCATCAGGAGTGCATCGGCTCCATCGCCGAGCTCAAGGAAAAGAGCGACAACTGCCCGGACGACATCGAGCTCCATCGTCCGTATGTCGACCAGGTAACGATGAAATGCCCGAAGTGCGGCAAGACGATGCATCGCGTGCCGGAAGTCATCGACTGCTGGTTTGACTCCGGCTCAATGCCGTTCGCGCAGTGGCATTATCCGTTCGAGAACAAGGACATCTTCGAGAAGCGCTTCCCGGCGGACTTCATCTCTGAGGCTGTCGACCAGACGCGCGGCTGGTTCTATTCGCTGATTGCGATTTCGACGCTGCTGTTCCATAAGTCCCCGTACAAGAATGTCATCGTGCTCGGCCATGTCCAGGACAAGGACGGCCACAAGATGTCGAAGTCGAAGGGCAACGCCGTCGACCCGATGGAGGCGCTCGGCAAGCATGGTGCTGACGCCATCCGCTGGTATTTCTACGAGAACAGCGCGCCGTGGCTGCCGAACCGCTTCCACGACGATGCCGTGCAGGAAGGCCAGCGCAAGTTCATGGGCACGCTCTGGAACACGTATGCGTTCTTCGTGCTCTATGCGAACATCGACAATTTCGATGCGACGAAGTACACGCTCGACTACGACCAGCTGCCCGTCATGGATAAATGGTGCCTCTCGCGCCTCAACACGATGGTCAAAGACGTCGATTACGACCTTTCGCACTATCGTGTGACGGAAGCCGCCAAGGCGCTTGAGCAGTTCGTCGATGAGCTCTCGAACTGGTATGTCCGCCGCAGCCGCAGCCGTTTCTGGGCAAAAGGCATGGAGCAGGACAAGATCAACGCCTATATGACGCTCTACACGGCGCTTGTCACGACGGTCAAGGCCGCGGCTCCAATGATTCCGTTCATGACGGAGTCCATCTACCGCAACCTCGTCTGCAGCATCGACAAGAATGCGCCGGAGTCCGTCCATCTCTGCGATTTCCCGGAGGTCAACGAGGCGCATATCGACACCGAGCTCGAGAAGAACATGGGCGAAGTGCTCTCCATCGTCGTGCTCGGCCGCGCGGCGCGCAATGACGCGAACATCAAGAACCGCCAGCCGATCGGCACGATGTACGTCAAGGCCGAGACGGTGCTGCCGGACTTCTTCAAGAAAATCGTCGAGGAAGAGCTCAACGTCAAGCAGGTCGTTTTCAAGGATGACATGGAAGCGTACCTCACGTATACGTTCAAGCCGCAGTTCCGCGTGCTCGGCCCGAAGGTCGGCAAGAAGATGGGCGCCATCCAGAAAGCGCTCAAAGCCGTCAACGGCCACAAGGCGAAGGAAGAGCTCGACAAGACGGGCCAGCTCGTCCTCCATCTCGATGATGGCGATGTCACGCTCCAGCCGGAGGATGTCGATGTCACGATGGCGCAGACAGAAGGCTACAACTGCCAGCGCTATGGCGGCGTGACGATTGCACTCGAGACGACGCTTTCGCCGGAACTCATCGAAGAAGGCTTCGTGCGCGAGATCGTCAGCAAGGTGCAGACGATGCGCAAGGAGAACGGCTACGAGGTCACGGATCACATCGAGGTCTACCTCTCGGGCAACGAAAAGCTCGAAGGCCTCGTCAAGAAGAATGAGGACTTCCTCAAAGGCGCGACGCTGACGGACGCCGTCCACTATGGCGAGCTCGACGGCCACCAGAAGGAGTGGAACATCAACGGCGAGACCGTCACGCTGGCGGTGAAGTGATGACGCCGGAAGAACATGCAAAGGCGCATGGTGCGCATGCCAGTGGTCATGCTCACCATGGTCACGTCCACAGCCATACGCAGACGAAGGCTGTGCTGAACCGCATGTCGCGGCTCATCGGCCATCTCGAAAAAGTCAAGCGCATGGTCGAGGCAGGCGACGATTGCAGCGATGTACTGATCCAGCTGTCGGCTGTCGATGCCGCGCTGCGCGGCGTCGGGCGCATCATCCTCAAAGACCACATCAGCCACTGCATCGTTGACGCGGCACGCGACAACGACGCGGCGGCCATCGAGCGGCTCAACAAGGCCATCGACCAATTTCTGAAGTAAGGGGGACTGTTTTTGGAGAAAGAAATCCTCACGCTCGGCATCGAGTCGAGCTGCGATGAGACGTCGGCGGCTGTTCTCAAAGGCGGACGCACGATTCTCTCGAACATCATCTCGACGCAGATTCCCGTGCATCAGAAATTCGGTGGTGTCGTGCCGGAAATCGCCTCGCGCAAGCACATCGTGAACATCATGCCCGTTATTGACGAGGCCGTTCATGAGGCAGGCGTCGAGCTTTCAGACATCGACCAGGTCGCTGTGACATATGGCCCCGGCCTCGTCGGTGCGCTGCTCGTCGGCGTCTCGGCGGCGAAGGCGCTGGCGTTTTCGCTCGGCGTGCCGCTCATCGGCGTCAACCATCTCGAAGGGCACATTTTCGCGAACTTCCTCGCGGCACCGGAGCTCGAGCCGCCGTTCATGGCGCTCGTCGTCTCGGGCGGCCATACGGCGCTCGTGCGCGTCAAAGACTACAATCATTTCCGGATGTTCGGCCAGACGCGCGACGATGCGGCGGGCGAGGCATTCGATAAGATTGCCCGCGTGCTCGGCCTGCCGTACCCTGGCGGCCCGCGCATCGACAAGCTCGCGCATGAGGGACAGCCGACGATCGACTTCCCGCGCGCGCTCCAAGAGAAGGGCAACTACGAGTTCAGCTTCAGCGGCCTGAAATCCGCCGTGCTCAACTATATCAACAGCGAGCGCATGAAGGGCCACGAGCTCAATCTCCCCGACATTGCGGCGTCGTTCCAGTCGTCCGTTGTCGAGGTGCTCGCGCACAAGGCGTTCGAAGCGCTCGAAGCGTCGGGGCTCGACACGCTCGTGCTCGCGGGCGGCGTCGCGGCGAATTCTGCGCTCGAGGCACGGTTGCGCGAAGGCGCGGCGAAGCGCGGCGTGAAGTTCTATTTCCCCGACCGCATCCTCTGCACGGACAATGCGGCCATGATTGCCTGCCGCGGCTACTATCAGGCGCAGGCGGGCACGTACAGCGACCTCTACCTCAATGCCGTGCCGGGGCTCTCGCTCCAGGACGTCGGCGAGGACTGATACAGGTCATATACATTGACTTGACACAAGACAACAGCTATGTAGATTTTCTAATCGTGATTTACATAACTGTTGTCTTTTTTTTGCTATAATATGAGAGGCGATTCCATAGAACAAAGAGGGTGCATTCATGGAAGACATCATGTCCATCTGTCGGGAACACACGACGCTGACAGCCATGCAGCAGGAGCTCTTGAAGCGGATGCTCGTCGTGTTCCCGTTCCTCGCGGACCTTGCGCATGCGCGCATGCGGCTTTATCTGCTGCGCAGTGACAAGAAATCGTTTGTCATCGCGGCGGAGCACTGGCCGCATACGGTCTACCTGACGCCGGACGCGCCGACGGTCGGCGAGGTCGTGCGCACAATCGAGGAGCCGCTCCTCTGCCGTGCGATGCAGACAGGGCGCTTCACGCAGGGCAAGCGCGAGTGGAACTACGGCAGCATGATCGACATGATGGCCGAGCCCGTCTATGACAGCAATACGATTCTCGGCATTGTCTGCTTTGAGACGACGAGCGAGAATCGCGCGATGGAGGGGTACAGCCGCCTGCTCGATGCGTCGCGGCTGCTGCTCAAAAGTGCGCGCAGGCAGCTCGAGCCCGCGATGTACCAGCACCTCTCGGCGAGTGACGGCATCATCATCACGGATCAGTTCAACCGCATCACGTTCGCGACGACGGCGGCGACGCGCATCTTCCGCGTGCTCGGCGTGCAGAGCCTCGTCGGCGGCCATTTGTTCGACCGCAAGATCACGCAGCACATCACGAAGGAGACGCAGGTCACGAGCCGCCCGTGGGAGCGCGAAATCGAGGTCGGCGGCCTCGTGCTCCTCGAGCGCGACCTGCCCATCAAGGAAGGCGGGCGGTTGCTCTGCCGCATCCTCGTCATCTCCGACCTCACGGAAGTGCGCGAGAAAGACCGCGAAATCCAGGTGCAGTCGGCCGTCATCCAGGAAATCCACCACCGCGTGAAGAACAACCTGCAGACGATTGCGAGCCTGCTGCGCATGCAGGCGCGGCGCTCGAAATCGCCTGATGTCAAGGCCGCGCTCAAGGAGGGCGTCAACCGCATTCTTTCCATCGCCATCGTTCACGAGTTCCTTTCGGAGCAGGGGCACGCGACCGTCAATGTCAAGGAGCTCGCTGAGCAGATTTTCAACCTCGTCGCCATGAGCATGGTCGACCGCGACTTCCATCTCGAGACATCGTGCGAGGGAGAGCCGCTGATCCTGCCATCGAGCTACGCGAGCTCCATCGGCCTCGTGCTCAACGAGCTCGTGCTCAATGCGACAGAGCATGGTTTTACGGGACGCCATGCGGGGCGCATCTGCCTCGCCATGCGCGAGGAGCCTGCAGGCTATGTGCTGACATTCACGGACGACGGCATCGGCCTGCCCGAGGGATTTGACGCAGTGCATGCGCGCTCGCTCGGCGTCTCAATCATGCGGACGCTCATCGAGGGCGACCTCGGCGGCTCCATCCAGTACGATGGCGCACCGGGCGGCGGCACGCGCGTCACGGTCGCGTTTCCGAAAAATCACAAGCAGCCATCCGCCTGAAAACGGGAAGATTCCCGGAACTGAAGGAAAGAGCAGAGAAATGGAGTGAGGGTTTCATGAAGAAGAAAAGCCTGCGCATCGTCATCGCAGACAACGAGTCCATCATCCGCATGGACCTCCGGGAGATGCTCGAGGATGTCGGCCATGAAGTCGTCGGCGAGGCTGTCGATGGCTGGCACGCCGTCGAAATCACGCGCTCGCGCCGTCCAGACCTCGTCATCATGGACATCAAGATGCCGGAGATGGACGGCATCACAGCGGCCAAGAAGATTTCGGACGAAAACCTCGCGCCCGTGCTGCTCCTGACGGCCTACAGCCAACCGGAAATCGTCGACCGTGCGAAGGACTCGGGCGTGCTCGGCTACCTCGTCAAGCCCGTCGAGGAAGAAAATCTCTTTCCTGCCATCGAGATCGCGCTTTCGCGCTGGGAGGAGATGCAGAGCCTCTCGGCCGAGCTCGACAAGGTCAAGGATACGCTCGAGATGCGTAAGACGCTCGACCGTGCGAAGGGCATCCTCATGGCCGTGCACCACATGACGGAGAAGGAAGCGTACCGCCGCATCCAGCAGTACGCGATGGCGAAGCGCCTGACGGTCAAGGAGGTTGCCGAGGCCATCGTGCGGGCGGCCGTGAAATGAAATTTTGAAAACAGCGGGGAGCCGGAAAATCGGCTCCTTGTTTTTTTGACTTTTTTCGAAAAGGCGCTTGACATTTTGACTAAGACAGGGTACTATAGAGACTGTAGTTAGCACTCAGACCTAGTGAGTGCTAACAGAGAACATTGCAAACCATGTTAGGAGGAAGATATACATGATCAAGCCACTGGGCGAAAGAGTTGTCATTGAAGTTTCCGAAAGCGATGTCAAGACCGCAAGCGGCATCGTGCTGCCGGACACGGCGAAAGAGAAGCCGCAGAAAGGCACCGTCGTCGCTGTCGGCACGGGCAAGCTCCTCGAGAACGGTGAGCGCGCTGCGATGGAAGTGAAGCCAGGCGACAACATCATCTTCTCCAAATACTCGGGCACGGAAGTCAAAGTCGATGACAAGGAATACCTCATCGTCCGCGAATCCGACATCCTCGCAGTCCTCTGAGATTCAGAGTTTTGACGCGAGCCCAGATACATCGATTTTTTCGGAGGTAATATAAAATGGCAAAACAGATGCTTTTTGAAGAAGAAGCACGCCGGGCACTCGGCCGCGGCGTCGACGCTCTCGCGAACGCCGTGAAAGTCACGCTCGGCCCGAAAGGCCGCAACGTCGTGCTCGACAAGAAGTATGGCGCACCGACGATCACGAACGACGGCGTCACGATTGCGCGCGACATCGAGCTCGAGGATCCGTTCGAGAACATGGGCGCACAGCTCGTCAAGGAAGTCGCTACGAAGACGAATGACATCGCAGGCGATGGCACGACGACGGCAACGCTGCTCGCTCAGGCCATGATTCATGAAGGCATGCGCAACGTCGTCGCTGGTGCGAACCCGATGATCATCAAGAAGGGCATCAGCAAGGCTGTTGACGCTCTTGTCGATGAAATCAAGGCAAAGTCCAAGAAGGTCGAAGGCCAGGCAGACATCGCGCAGGTCGCGACGATTTCTTCCGCGGACGAAGAGACGGGCAAGCTCATCGCCGAGGCCATGGAGAAAGTCGGCAAGGACGGCGTCATCACGGTTGAAGAGTCCAAGACGATGAAGACGAACCTCTCCGTCAAGGAAGGCATGCAGTTCGACCGTGGCTACATCTCCCCGTACCTCGTTACGGATACGGACAAGATGGAAGCATCGCTCGATGATCCTCTGCTCCTCATCACGGATCGCAAGATTTCCGCGATCAACGACATCCTGCCGATTCTCGAGCAGGTCGTGAAGTCTGGCAAGCAGCTCGCCATCATCGCTGAAGATGTCGATGGCGAAGCCCTCACGACGCTCGTCGTCAACAAGCTCCGCGGCACGTTCAAGTGCCTCGCTGTCAAGGCTCCGGGCTTTGGCGACCGCCGCAAGGCCATGCTCCAGGATATCGCAACGCTGACGGGCGGCAACGTCATCAGCGAAGAGCTCGGCCGCAAGCTCGACAGCGTCACGATCGAAGACCTCGGCCAGGCGCACAAGATGGTCTCCACGAAGGACGAGACGACGATCATCGGCGGCAAGGGCGACAAGAAAGCTATTGAAGAGCGTGTTGCCCAGATCAAGCAGCAGATCAGCAAGACGACGTCCGACTTCGACAAGGAGAAGCTCCAGGAGCGCCTCGCAAAGCTCGCTGGCGGCGTTGCCGTCATCGAGATCGGCGCTGCGACGGAAGTCGAGATGAAGGACAAGAAGTACCGCATCGAAGATGCCCTGAACGCGACGCGCGCAGCTGTCGAGGAAGGCATCGTCGCAGGCGGCGGCACGACGTTCATCGACATCCAGCCGGCTCTCGACAAGCTCGAGGTCGCTGGTGACGAGAAGGTCGGCGTCGACATCGTCCGCCGTGCCATCGAAGAGCCGGTTCGCCAGATTGCGGACAACGCAGGCCTCGAAGGCTCTGTCGTCGTCGAGAACGTCAAGAAGGCAGGCGTCGGCCACGGCTTTAACGCGCTCACGAACGAGTACGTCGACATGATCAAGGCTGGCATCGTGGATCCGGCAAAGGTCACGCGTTCCGCCCTCCAGAACGCAGCCTCCATCGCTTCGATGGTTCTCACGACTGAGACCCTCGTCGCCGACAAGCCCGAAGAGCATCCGGCCGCTCCGGCTGCTCCGGCAGGCGGCATGCCGGGCATGATGTAATAAGTGCCTTAACAGAAAGAGAAAGAGCATCGTTTTTTTGCGGCGGTGCTCTTTTGTTTTGATTTTCCTTGAATCTTAAAGCTCTTTCTTGTAAAATGTAAGCAGAAAGAGGGATGATGCGTTTCATGACGAAGGAACAGCGGAAGCAGCTGCTCGACACGATTGCAAAGCTCCGCCTCATTGATGACACGTTTTTCCATGCGTGCTTTGCAGACAATCGCGAGGGCATGGAGTATGTTCTTCGTATCATCCTCCAGCTGCCGCAGCTCGTCGTGCGTGAGATGCATACGCAGCAGGATGTGCCGAATCTTTACGGGCGGGCTGTGCGGTTCGATGTCCTTGCAACGGACGCGGACGGCACGGAATATGACATCGAGGTGCAGAGAAGCGATGATGGCGCCGATCCGCGACGCGCCCGCTTTAACGCGAGCATGATGGACACGATGCATGTCGAGAAGGGCACGGAGTGGAAACAGCTGCCGAAGGTCATCGTCATCTTCATCACAGAAAATGACGTGATGAAAGGCAAAAAGCCTGTCTACCATGTCGAGCGCACGGTACGCGAGCTTGACGGCCAGCGTTTCGCTGACGATGCGGAAATCCTCTATGTCAATGGAGCATTTCAGGATGATACGCCGCTCGGACAGCTCATGCAGGATTTTTTCTGCAAGGAGCCGTCGAAGATGCATTCAAAAGTGCTCGCCGAGCGGGCGAATTTTTTCAAGTCGGATGAACATGGGGTGATGACAATGTGCAAGGTGATTGAAGAGTATGCAGAGAAGCGTTCCGCGAAAGCAGCTGCGGAAGCGGCTGCGGAAAGGACGTTGCGCACGATTCGCAACCAGCTGAAGCGTCGCGTGGCGTATGCGGACATCGCTTCGGACAATGAGACGACGGTCGCTGAGGTCATCCGCATCGCGAAGGAATCGAACTTGGCGTACTGATTCTGACATCGAGGGACAAAAGAATATCGAAGGACATTGTCAAATCGACAGTGTCCTTTTTTGTTGCATGCGGGATAGGGATGGTTTATGATAGTATATATCAACGAATAACGAACAGAGAATGAATTCGAGAGCAAGCACAAAAGGGGCAAGAACGATTGATGACATTAGATGAACTCCAGCCGGGCGAAGCGGCACTCATCAAGGTCGTGCACGGGACGGGGGCGCTGCGGCACCATCTCTTGGACATGGGGCTGACGCCGCGGACGCATGTCGAGCTCGTGAAACGGGCGCCGATGGGCGACCCGATCCAGGTGAAGGTGCGCGGGTACGAACTGACGCTGCGCCTCGATGAGGCGCGGCTGCTGACGATGGAGGGGCTGCACGATGAAGAAGCGGCAAACGTGCCGGCCGCGAAGTGGCATTTTTCCATCCCGCATCCGGGCGTCGGCGAGTTCGACCGCGCGCCGAGCTACCATCATCACGACAAGGCGACAGAGATTCCCGAGGGCGCGCCGATGTCGTTTGCGCTTGTCGGCAACCAGAACTGCGGCAAGACGACGCTCTTCAACCAGCTGACAGGCGCGAACCAGCATGTCGGAAATTTCCCAGGCGTCACAGTCGACCGCAAGGACGGGCAGATGAAGCTGCATCCTGAGGCACGCGTGACGGACCTGCCTGGCATCTATTCGCTCTCGCCGTATTCGAATGAGGAAATCGTCACACGCGACTTCCTGCTCAATACGCATCCGGACGGCATCATCAACATCGTCGATGCGACGAATCTCGAACGCAACCTCTACCTGACGATGCAGATCATGGAGCTCGGCATCCCCATGGTGCTCGCGCTCAACATGATGGACGAAGTGCGCGAAAATGGCGGCGCTATCCACATCAACGAGCTTGAGGCGACACTTGGAATCCCGGTCATCCCGATTGCGGCGGCCAAAAATGAAGGCATCGCCGAACTCGTCGAGCATGCCATCCATGTTGCGCGCAATCATGAGAAGCCGATGCGCATCGATTTCTGCGCTGACAGCGACGACCCTGACGACCCGGTTGCGGCCGTCCATCGCGGCATCCACGCCATGGCGCACCTCATCGAGCCGCTCGCGGAAAAGGCGGGGCTGCCGATTCGTTTTGCGGCGACGAAGCTCATCGAGCATGACCCGCTCGTCGAGGCGAAGCTCCAGATTCCGCCTGAACAGAAGCCGATTTATGACCAGATTTCCGTCGTGATGGAACAGGAAAGCGGCCTTGATGCTGAGGCAGCGCTCGCGAACATGCGCTTCACGTTCATCACGGGCCTCTGCAAGGAAACCATCGTGCGACCGCATGAGAGCAAGGAACACCGCCGCAGTGCGCAGATGGATCGCTATCTGACGGGCAAGTACACAGCCATCCCGATTTTTATCGCCATCATGGGCTTCATCTTCGTCATGACGTTCAATGGCATCGGGGCGCTCCTGACGAGCGGCATGGAATGGATCGTCGGCGGCATCACGGATGCCATGGACGCGGGCCTCACGGCGGCTGACGTGAATCCTGTCATGCATGCGCTCATCATCGACGGTATCGTGCAGGGCGTCGGAACGGTCATCAGCTTCCTGCCGACGATTGTGACGCTTTATTTCTTCCTCTCGATTCTCGAAGACACAGGCTATATGGCGCGCGTCGCGTTCGTCATGGATCGGCTGCTGCGGCGGATCGGCCTTTCGGGGCGCAGCATTGTGCCATTGCTTGTCGGTTTCGGCTGTTCCGTGCCGGCCATCATGGCGACGCGCACGCTGTCGTCCGATCGCGATCGCAAGATGACGATCCTGCTGACGCCGTTCATGAGTTGTAGCGCGAAGCTGCCGATTTACACGCTGATCATCGGCGCGTTCTTCCCACCGCAATATCAGGCGCTCGTCATGATTTCGCTCTATGTTCTCGGTATCTGCTGCGGCATTCTTTATGCGCTCGTGCTTGACCGCACGCGCTTCCGTGGGGAGCCGGTGCCGTTCGTCATGGAGCTGCCGAACTATCGTATCCCATCGGCGAAAAGCGTCGTGCGTCTCGTTTGGGACAAGTCGAAAGGCTTTGTGATGAAGGCGTTCACGATCATCTTCGCGGCATCCATCATCATCTGGTTCCTCCAGATGTTCGACGGGCAGCTCAATCCGGCCGCGACGCCGGACGAGAGCTTGCTTGCGAGCATCGGCCGCGCCGTCGCGCCGATTTTTGCGCCGCTCGGCTTTGGCGACTGGCGCGTGGCCACAGCCATCCTCACGGGCTTCACGGCAAAAGAGACGCTCGTCTCGACGTTGACCGTGCTCGTCGGCGAGGACGTCGCCGCGCTGCAGGCGCTCTTTACGCCATTCACGGCAACCGTCTTCCTGACGTTCACGCTGCTCTACACGCCCTGCGTCGCGGCGATTGCGACGGTCAAGCGCGAGTCCGGCGGCAAGAATGCCATTTATACCGTCGTCACACAGTGCGCGATTGCGTGGGTCGTCGCCTTTGTCGTGCATCTTCTCGGCACGGCGATGGGACTGCACTGAAAAAATCAGACAGAAAAATCGGGACGCCCTTCGCTGGGGTGTCCCGATTTTTTTTATGCGTTGATTGCATGGATAGGGTCTTTCGATGGTCAGCCTGCGTCGTTGATCTCCTCCAATTTCGTGTAGACTTCCTGCGTCTGCGTGCAGCAACCCCAGAAGACGCCCTGCTCGATCGGGCAGTCGATGAAGTCGCGGCCCGAGCAGAACTTGAGGTATTTTTCATCGGCTGGGCAGTTGCGCGTTGCGTCGATGCCGTGCCACTTTCCATCGTACCAGATTTCCGCCCAGGCATGGCTCGCGCCCTCGCCAACAGGAATGCCGCTGACGTAGCGGGCGGGGATGTGCTTCATGCGGCAGAGCGCAAGGAAGATGTGCGTGAAGTCCTGGCAGACGCCAGCGCGGAAAAGTGCCGCGTCTGCCGCCGTCGTCTGAACATTTGTGACGCCAGATTTGTACGTCATGAATTCATAGACGGCAACGCGAAAGCGTTCGGCCTGCTCGAGATCGTCGTCGCTTGGTTCGACACTGTCATAGAGGCGGCGGAGCGTCTCCGAGGGGCGCGTGAGGGTCGAGGGGTAGGAATAGACGGGGAGGGGGTGCGGGCACGGCAGGCGTCGGCTCTCGTCGCGGATGGCGATGCCTTGCACACGGTAGGAAAACGCGGTATGACCGCGCGGCAGCCGCCCCGTGTACGTGCGGTTGCCAAAACTGTCGACGCCGAAATTCCCGCCCGTGACGAGCGGCTGGACATCGAGGTGCATCTCGACGATGCGCTGTTCGGGGCGTTCCTGCGGAACACAGCGCAAGAGGAAGTCATGCTCGGTCACGGGAGAAGAATACATATTGCGCGTCTCAAAAACAAACGATAATTTTTTCAAATCTCCACCAGCTCTTCTGCGGCATGGATGAGGTCGCCACGTTCGTCTGGCAGCTTGCCACCATCGCCGAGCGCCGTGGCTTTCAGGAGTTCGGCGAAGGCAAACGAGCGCGTGCGTACGGGCGTGCGCTTGACGCGGTCGATGAGCTTGCCCATTTCTTTCAGGCACATGCGGTCGGGTTCGCCGAGCCGCAGGTAGAGGATGCAGCGCTCGGCCGTCCAGCCGCACTTGACGACGTTGCGCACACCTTCGTCCTCGACCGTGTCGTCAAAGCTCCCGCGGAACGCCATGATGCTGTCAATCATGGCCTGCACCTCAATCATCGGGCAGTCGCTCTTCTTCGCGGAGATGAGGTCGTTGAAAGCCATCTGCAGATAGGAGAGCGTTGCCGAGCTGATCGTCTCGCGCAGCATCATGCCGTTGCCGAGCATCCGGTCGGCCGCCGTGTAGATGGAGTCGGGATTCGTCTCGTCGAACGTGAAGCGCGAGATGAAGTCCTCGTTGCCCGTGTAGATGTCCGGCACGGTCAGCCGCTCGCAGATTTCGCGGTGATCCATCGGCTGGCCGTCGATGAGCTGGTCGTAATATTTCATGAGGAAGCGCAGCGTCGTGTTGACGCGTTCGGCGTAGCGTCCCATCCAGTAAAGACGATCAATCTTGCTTAATGTGAGAGAACCCATGTGTCTTTGAAACCTCCACCCTGTGACGAATTGACAATGAAGCTCGACGGATTGCGCGAGAAGCGCGTGAGGCCGCAGGGCCAGACGTACGTTTCCTCGCCCGAAAGCACGAAGGCGCGCAGGTCGGCCTTGCGTCCGACGACGCGTTCATTATCCATGATGGGCAGGTCTTCGAAATCGATGACCTGCTGCGAAATGAAGCGGCGTGGCTCCTCAATGATTTTGTCCTTGAGTGCTTCTTTCTTTTCTTTCGGCAGGCTGCTGCCAAAGACGACGCCATAGCCGCCAGCCTCAGCGACGTCCTTGATGACGAGGTCGTCGAGGTGCTCGAGCGTATAGTCGAGGTCGTCTTTGGAATATGGCAGGTACGTCGGTGCGTTCTGGAGAATCGGCTCTTCGTCGAGATAATAGCGAATCATCTTCGGCACGAAATAGTAGATGCCCTTGTCGTCTGCGACGCCGTTGCCCGGCGTGTTGAGGATGGCGACGCTGCCCGCGCGGTAGGCAGCCATGAGGTTCGGCACGCCGATGAGCGAGTCGGGGCGGAAGCAGAGCGGATCGAGGAAGTCGTCGCTGAGATGCCGGTAGATGGCGCCGACCTTCATCGGGCCGTGATTGCTGCGGTAGAAGACGCAGTTGTTCTCCACATAGAGATCCATGCTCTCGGCGAGCACGGCCTCGGACTGCTCCGCGAGATACGAGTGTTCGAAGTAGGCGGAATTGTAGCGGCCCGGCGTCAGGATGACATTGATGCCGCCGCAGTTCACATGATCCATGACGACCTTGAGCGCCTGTCCGTAGCCGCGGTTGTCGCGGATGGCGCGTTCGCGGAACGTCTGCGGGCAGCACTGACGGCAGAGCGAGCGCGCAATCAGAGGATACGACGCGCCGGACGGGATGCGCAGGTTGTCTTCGAGGACGTACCAGACACTGTTCTTGCCCTTGACGAGGTCGATGCCCGAAATGTGGCTGTAGATGCCCTCGGGCGGGCGGATGCCCTCGCACTGCGCGAGGTAGCCGGGAGAGCGGTAGACGAATTCCTCCGGAACGACACCTTCGTGGATGATGTTCTTGTCCGCGTAAATGTCCGCGAGGAACTTGTTCAGTGCATTGACGCGCTGCGCGAGGCCGCGCTCGAGCGTCTGAAATTCGTCCGCCTCGATGATGCGTGGAATCGGATCGAACGGAAACAGCCTTTCATTATATGAACCATTCTTGTAGATGCCGAACTTTACGCCATATCGGGCCATCTGTTGATTGATCACGTCGACGTGATCCTGCAGCTCTCTTAATCCCATGGAAATCACCCTTTGGAAATGATTTTTCGTACAAAAAAGGCAAAGACGCCGAGAAGGTATCTCGGGTATCTTTGCCTCATCTTCATCGCATCCGGAGCGGGTGCGATATGTTGTACATATTGTTTGTCTCTAGTATAGATAGCTTTAGGACGAATGTCAATGAGGCGTTCGTTAAAAGCGAGACTTTTGACAGAAGTTTGTATTAATACAGTCGGATGATTCTTTTTTTGCGATGGAAAATATGGTATCATGGAGCAAGATAAAAGGAAGGAAACGGAGAAGGAGATGAGCCTATGGCATATCGTCGCATCCTCGCGGTCGGGGACATCCATGGGAACTTCCGGAAATTCCTGACGCTCTGGCGGCAGCTGGCGTTTGACGGGACGCGGGATCTCGCGATCTTCCTCGGCGACTATACGGATCGCGGGCCGGAGAGCTGCGAGGTCATGACGTGGGTCATGGAGCATTTCGAGCGGACGGGCTTCGTATTCCTGCGTGGCAACCATGACGAAATGATGCTCGCGGCATGTCTCGGCATCGAGCGGAATCTCTGGCTGCAAAATGGCGGCCGCACGACAGTCGAGAGCCTGCGCAGCCTGGAGAAAAGCGATGCCGATGATTTCCTGACGCGATGGGCGAAGACAATTCGCGATATGAAGCTTTCCTATGAAGTCGTGCAGGACGGGCAGACGTACTGGTTCATGCACGCAGGTATCGAGCCCGGCGTGCCGCTCACGGAGCAGGACGAGGAGACACTGCTCTGGACGCGCGATTTCGCGATGGCCGATACGTATGACGGCACGCCCGTCGTGACGGTCGGCCATACGCCCGTGCCATATCTCTCCATCGATGGATCGGTGATTCCACCGATTGCGGCACATCCGCTGATTCTCGACGATGGTCGCCGCATACTCGCCGATACGGGCGGCTTCCTGCCGAAAGGCCGTATCTCGGCTGTCGATGTGCTGACGAAGCGCTATTGGCGGTCGAAACTGCTGCCAGAAGAAAGAGGATAACGTGGGTGCGGACATTTCTTGTATAAAATATGCATTTCCCTGTTGACAAACGACGGGAAAAGCGTAATAATGTATACAATGTTTACAGCGTTACACGCAAACGTCACGGGAGGAAGTACAGAATGGACATGAAACATGTGTTGTCTGTCTTTGTCGAAAACCAGACCGGCGTGCTCGTGCGGGTTGTGAGCATGTTTTCCAGGAGGGAGTTCAACATCGACAGCTTGTCGGTGGGCGTCACGGAGTCGCCGGAGTTCTCGCGCATCACGATCGTGGTGCACGGGGACGAAGATCTTGTCGAGCAGATGATCAAGCAGCTCGAGAAGATGCCGGTCGTGCGCGGCGTGGAACGCCTGGATCCAGAAGTTGCTGTATGCCGCGGGCTGACGATGATCAAGGTGCGCGCGGATGATTCGAACCGGCTCGACGTTCTGAAGATGGCGGAGCTTTTCCGGGCTCATGTCGTCGATGTCAAGCCGCAGACGCTGATTTTCGAGATCACGGGAAATGATGACAAGGTCACGGCCTTGCTGCAGCTCCTGAAACCGTACGGAATCAGCGAAGTCATCCGAACGGGCCTCGTCGCGCTGGAGCGCGGAGAACATACGATTTATGAACATTGTGAGGAGAGAGAGTATTATGGCAAAAACTTACTATGATCAGGATGCAGATCTCGAGATGCTCGCTGGCAAGACCGTTGCCGTCATCGGCTACGGCAGCCAGGGCCATGCCCATGCACTGAACCTCAAGGACAGCGGCGTGAGCGTCGTCGTCGGCCTTTATGAGGGTTCGAAGTCCAAGGCAAAGGCTGAGGCTCATGGCCTTACGGTTCTTCCGGTCGCCGAGGCGGTCAAGAAGGCAGACATCACGATGGTCCTGATCCCGGATGAGAAGCAGGCAGATGTCTACAAGACGGAGATCGGTCCGAACCTCAAATCCGGCTCTGCTCTCGCTTTCGCACATGGTTTCAACATCCATTTCAAGCAGATCATTCCGCCGGCTGACGTCGATGTCTTCATGGTCGCTCCGAAAGGCCCGGGCCATCTCGTCCGCCGCACGTACACGGAAGGTTCCGGCGTTCCGGATGTCTTCGCTGTGCATCAGGATGCTTCTGGCAAGTGCTTCGACATCGCTCTTGCCTATGCAAAGGCACTTGGCGGCACGCGTTCCGGCGTCCTCCAGACGACGTTCCGCGATGAGACGGAAGAAGACCTCTTCGGCGAGCAATGCGTGCTGATGGGCGGTCTCTGTCAGCTCATGAAGACGGGCTTCGAAGTCCTCGTCGAGGCAGGCTATCCGCCTGAGATGGCATATTTCGAGTGCTTCCATGAGATGAAGCTCATCGTCGACCTCTGCTACGAGGGCGGCATCACGAAGATGGTGCAGTCGTGCTCCGACACGGCTGAGTATGGCAGCTATGTCATCGGCCCGCGCATCATCACGGAAGATACGAAGAAGGAAATGAAAAAGTGCCTGCATGAAATCCAGGATGGCACGTTCGCCACGAAGTGGCTGCAGGAGAACCGTGCGGGCGGCCGTGCGAACTTCCTCGCGATGCGCCGTCTCGCCGAGGAGCATCCGATCGAGAAGGTCGGCGCCGAGCTCCGTCAGATGATGCCGTGGTTGCGCGACAAGAAAGATCTGACCTTCTGATTTTGATGCAAAACACGAGGGAATCGTGTAAAATAGAATACTGAAGGTTGAAAGCCTTCCCACTTGGGAAGGCTTTCTTTATAAGGAGGGCAAATTTCATGGGCATGAATATGAGCGAGAAGATTCTCGCCCGGCACGCCGGCCTCGCGGAGGTGCACGCAGGCGAGCTCATCACGTGCGAGCTCGACATGGTGCTTGCGAACGACATCACGGCGCCGCCGTCGATTGCGAAGTTCAACGAGATCGGCGGCAAGGTCTTTGACAACACGAAGATTGCGCTCGTGCCGGATCATTTCCAGCCGTCGAAGGACATCAAGAGCGCAGGCCTCGCGAAGATCGTGCGCGATTTCGCAAAGGCGCAGGGCATCGTCAACTACTTCGAGCAGGGCCGCGTCGGCATCGAGCACGTCATCCTGCCGGAGTTCGGCCTCGTGGGGCCGGGCATGCTGACGATCGGCGCAGACTCGCATACCTGTACGTATGGTGCGGTCAATGGTTTCTCGACGGGCGTCGGCTCGACGGATCTTGGCATGGCGATGGCGACGGGCAAGGCATGGTTCAAGGTACCGGAGGCAATTGAGGTCCATCTGACTGGCAAGAAGCCGAAGGACATCACGGGCAAGGATGTCATCCTGACGCTCATCGGCATGATCGGTGTCGATGGCGCGCTCTACAAGTCGCTCGAATTCACGGGCGAGGGCGTGCATGAGCTCACGATGACCGACCGCCTGACGATCTCAAACATGGCCATTGAGGCGGGCGGCAAGAACGGCATCTTCCCGTATGACGACATCACGGAGGCGTATGTCAAGGGCCGCGTGAAAAAGCCATACGAGCCGGTCGCTGCCGACCCGGATGCGAAATACTGCCAGACCGTCGAAATCGACCTCTCGAAGCTCACGCCGGTTGTGGCGTTCCCGCATCTGCCGGGCAATACGAAGCCCGTGGCTGCCATCGAAGAGCCCATCAAGATCGACCAGGTCGTCATTGGTTCCTGCACGAACGGCCGCCTCGAAGACCTCGAAATCGCCGCGAACATCTTCGAGGGCCATGAAGTCCATCCCGATGTGCGTTGCATCGTGATTCCGGGCAGCCAGGCCGTTTACAAGGAAGCCATGCATCGTGGCTACATCGATACGTTCATCGATGCGCACTGCGTCGTCTCGTGTCCGACATGCGGCCCGTGCCTCGGCGGCTACATGGGCATCATGACGGCCGGCGAGCGCTGCGTCTCGACGACGAACCGCAATTTCCGCGGCCGCATGGGCGATGTCACGAGCGAAGTCTATCTCGCAGGCCCGCAGACGGCGGCCGCGAGCGCGATCCTCGGCCGCATCGCCGAGCCGAAGGAGGTAAAATAAATGGCGGAACTGAAAGGAAAAGTCTGGCGTTACGGCAACAACATCGACACGGATGTCATCATTCCGGCACGATATCTCAATACGTTCGATCCGAAGGAGCTTGCGAGCCACTGCATGGTCGACATCGACGAGACGTTCGCAAAGAATGTCAAAGACGGCGACATCATGGTCGGCGGCAAGAACTTCGGCTGCGGCTCGTCGCGCGAGCACGCGCCGGTCGCCATCAAAGCCTCGGGCGTTCCAGTCGTGATTGCCGCAAGCTTCGCGCGCATCTTCTACCGCAACGGCATCAACATCGGCCTGCCGCTGCTCGAAATCGGCGCAGATGTCGAGAAAATCCATGCGGGCGATGAGCTCTCTGTCGATGTCTCGACGGGCGTCATCCACGACCTCACGACGGGCGACACTTTTAAGGCGCATCCGCTGCCGGGCTTCATCCAGGACATCGCGAAAGCGGGCGGCCTCGTGGAGTATGTGAAGCAGCAGTCGAAGAAATAAGGCGGAGGAAGTTTCATGGCATATAAGATTACGGTCATTCCCGGCGACGGCATCGGCAAGGAGATCACGGATGCGGCCGTCAAGGTTTTGAAGAAAGCAGATGAAAAGTTCGGTCTCGGCCTCTCGTTCACGTACAAGGACGCGGGCGGCACGGCCTATGACAAGTTCGGCACGCCGTTGCCCGATGATACAGTCGCGGCATGCAAGGCGTCGGATGGCGTGCTGTTCGGCGCGGTCGGTGGCGACAAGTGGGATAATGTCGATCCAGCCCTGCGCCCAGAAAAAGCCATCCTCGGCCTGCGCAAGCAGCTCGGCCTTTATGCGAATCTGCGCCCTGTCAAGGTCGCGGATGCGCTCGTCGAGTATTCGCCGCTGAAACCGGAGCTTGCGAAGGGCGTCGATCTCGTCATCGTGCGCGAGCTCATCGGCGGCATCTACTTCGGCGACAAGTGCGAGTCCGAACGGCATGACGGTGCCGAGCGCGCCTGGGACCTTGAAAACTATTCCGTGCCCGAGGTCGAGCGCATCACGAAGCTCGCGTTCGAGACGGCGAAGCTGCGCCGTGGCAAGGTCACTTCCGTCGACAAGGCGAACGTGCTCGCGACGTCACGCCTCTGGCGCCGCACGACGGCCGAAGTCGCGAAAAAGTATCCCGACATCGAGCTCAATAACCTCTATGTCGACAACTGCGCCATGCAGCTCGCCATCAAGCCCGCGCAGTTCGACGTCATCGTGACAGGCAACCTGTTCGGCGACATCCTTTCGGACGAGGCGGCCGTCGTCGGCGGCTCCATCGGCATGCTGCCATCGGCATCGATTGGCACGGACACGAGCCTCTACGAGCCGATTCACGGCAGCGCGCCCGACATCGCGGGCAAGGGCATTGCAAACCCGATGGGCACGGTGCTTTCGGCGGCGATGCTGCTGCGCTACAGCCTGCACGAAGAGGCAGCGGCCGACGCCGTCGAGGCGGCGGTGGACAAGGCGCTCAATGACGGCTATCGCACGGCCGACCTTTATAAGGAAGGCTTCCAGAAAGTCACGACGGACGAGATGGCCGACGTCATCTGTGAGCGCGTCTGAAAATCGGAACATTCTCCGATTTTGAAAAGAAAGGTGTGAATGACAGCGATGAAGGGAGCACAGGCAGTCCTCGCGTGTCTGCGCGAACAGGGCGTTGACACCATTTTCGGTTATCCCGGCGGCATGATCCTGCCACTCTACAACGCGCTCTATGATGCGAAAGACCTCCGCCAGATTCTCGTGACGCACGAGCAGAATGCTGCGCATGCGGCCGATGGCTATGCGCGCGCTTCGGGCAAGGTCGGCGTCTGCATCGCGACGAGCGGCCCCGGCGCGACGAATCTCGTCACGGGTCTCGGGACGGCGTTCATGGATTCCATCCCCATCGTCGCCATCACGGGGCAGGTCGATACGGCCTCGCTTGGCCGCGATGCCTTTCAGGAGACGGATATCCTCGACGTCACGATGCCGGTCACGAAGCACAACTATAAGGTCAAGAGTGCCGAAGAGCTCGTGCCGACCGTGCGCGCGGCATTTGCCATCGCGCGTCATGGCCGTCCGGGCCCCGTGCTCGTCGATGTGCCGCGCGACCTGTTCTTTGAAGAAGTCGAATACACGCCGGAAACGCCAAAGGTCAGGAAGCCGGGCCAGCCAGACGCTGACTTTCTGATCTGCGTTGCCGAGGCCGAGCGTGAGATTGCCGAGGCGAAGCAGCCCGTCGTCATCGTCGGCGGCGGCGTCATTTCGGCGGGCGCGTCGAAAGAGGTGCAGGCGTTCATCGAGCGCTATCATCTGCCCGTCGTCCACACGCTCATGGGGCTCGGCGCCATTCCGCGATCGCATCCGCAGTCGCTTGGCTTTGCGGGCATGCACGGCAAGAAGGCCGCGAACTATGCCATCAACGACGCCGACCTCGTCATCGCGATCGGCAGCCGCTTCGGCGACCGCCAGACGGGCAATCTCGACAAGTACACCGAGGGAACGAAGTTCATCCACATCGACATCGACCCGGCCGAAATCGACAAGAACGTCGCGCATTCGCTCGGCCTCGCGGGCGACATGAAGACGATTCTCGCTTTGCTCATGAAGCGCGAGCCGACGAGCAATCGCGCGGACTGGTGGGCGAAAATTCATGCGTGGGAAGATACGTATGACTATGACTACCAGGTCAACCGCCTGACCGTGCCGTGGGCCATGCACAGCGTCGCGAAAGCGACGGCGGGCAAGCCGTATGCGTTCGCGACGGATGTCGGCCAGCACCAGATGTGGGCGGCGCTCCACCTCGCCATCGAGGAGCCGCGCACATGGCTGACCTCGGGCGGCCTCGGCACGATGGGCTTCGGCCTGCCCGCCGCCATGGGTGCGCAGCTCTACTATGGCGGATCGCGGCGCGTCGTGCATGTCGCGGGTGATGGTGGCATCAAGATGACGGGCAACGAATACTATACGATTGCGCGCCTGCACCTGCCCATCATCTCGATCATCGTGAACAACACGAGCCTCGGCATGATCCGCCAGTTGCAGAAAGTCAACTACAACGAGCGCTATATCGCCTGCGAATTCGACTATCCGATGGATTACGCGAAATACGCCGAGAGCTTCGGCATCCACGCGGAGACCGTCGATACGCAGGAAGGCTTTGCTGTCGCATTTGCCGACGCTATGGCCGATGCGACGCAGCCGCATGTCATCGTCATGAAGGTGCACCGCAGCTTCGTCGAGCCGATGATCAAGGGCAGCGTCGGCGAGTTTGTCGAATTCAAGTAATCATGATAAAATGGAACCGTTGCAAAGATGCAGCGGTTCTTTTTGTGAGAGCGTAGAGTAGGGAGAAAGAAAATGAAGAAACACGTCATCGAAGCGCCTGTGCTGGAAAACGTGCCGATTTCAGGGAGTTCCGACGGCATCTATCGCATGGTGCTCCATGCGCAGCTGCTCGCCATCGAAGCGCAGCCGGGACAGTTCGTCATGGTCATGAAGCCGAACGACCAGGCGACGTTCTTGCGCCGTCCGTTCGGCATTGCGGACGCCGACCCGGCCGCAGGCACGATCACGATCATCTACCGCCTCGTTGGCCGCGGCACGAGGGCGTTTACGAAGATGAAGCAGGGCGAACTCCTGAGCGTCGAGGGGCCGATCGGTCATGGCTTCACGCTGCGCGAGGGGCGGCAGCTGCTCGTTGGCGGCGGTCTCGGCATCGCGCCACTGATCTTTCTCGCGAAGAGCCTGCCGGAAAAGCCGCTGTTCCTGATCGGCGGCCGGAATGAAAAGGAAATCTTCTGGAAGGACTTGCTCGCGCCCTTGGCTGAGAAAATCTACGTGACGACGGATGACGGTTCGTTTGGTACGAAGGGCTTTACGACGACGTTGCTGCCGGACGTGCTCAAAAAGGAGCAGCCCGCGGGCGTTGTAACGTGCGGGCCGACGATCATGATGAAGGGGATCGCAGAAATCGTAAAGGCGAGCGGCCTGCCCTGCGAGGTCTCGCTCGAAAAGCGCATGGCTTGCGGCATCGGCGTCTGCCTCGGCTGCACGTTCGAGACGACAGCGGGCACGCGCAAGAAGGTCTGCGTCGACGGCCCTGTATTCCCGGCAGAGGAGGTATTCGCATGAATCGCATGAATAAGGAACGACTTGCAACGGATTTCTGCGGACTGCACCTCGCGACGCCCGTCATGGGCGCGTCGGGCACGTTCGGCTTCGGCGTCGAATATGAGGACTTCGTCGATATGGCCGACGTTGGCGCCATCCTTTCGAAAGGCATCACGCCGGAGCCGCGCAGCGGCAACGCGGGCGTGCGCATCGCCGAGACGCCAGCGGGCATGCTGAATTGCATCGGCCTCGAGAACCCTGGTGTCGAGGTTTTCCTGGAGGGCATCCTGCCAAAGGCGGGGAAGCTCGCCGCGCCGCTGATCGTGAACATCTCGGCAGGCACGGCGGAAGAATACGGCGAGCTTGCCGAAAAGCTCGATGTGGATGGCGTCGCCGCGCTCGAAGTCAATATCTCGTGCCCGAATGTCAAGGAAGGCGGCATCGTCTTCGGCACGAAGCCCGAGGCGGCGGCCAGCGTGACCGCAGAAGTCAAGGCGCATACGAAGAAACCCGTCATCGTCAAGCTCTCGCCGAATGTCACGGACATCACGGTCATGGCAAAAGCCGTTGAAGCGGCGGGGGCGGATGCGCTGACGGTCTGCAATACATTTATGGGCATGGCGATTGACGTCGAGCGCAGGAAGCCGTTGCTCGGCAATATCACGGGCGGCCTCAGCGGCGCCTGCATCCGTCCGCTCGCGCTGCGCCTCGTTTGGCAGACGGCGAAGGCCGTGCAGATTCCAATTATTGGCTGCGGCGGCATCCAGACAGGCGAGGACGCCGTCGCGTTCCTGCTTGCGGGCGCGTCTGCCGTCGAAGTCGGTGCCGAGAATTTCCGCAACCCGCGCGCCGTCGTGACAGTCGCTGAGGAGCTGGACAGCTACCTCGAACGCCATGGCATCGCACATGCCAGAGACTTGGTCGGCGCACTCGAAGCCTGAATGGCAGGATATGAAACATGCTTTATAGGGCAGGCTCTCCCTCTGGGAGAGCTGGCACGCGAAGCGTGACCGAGAGGGTAGTTGGGTGCTGGATACGGTCAATCATACGATTGTCGCTGAGTCATATTTTCTGACTCAGCGGCATTTTTATTCGTCGTATTTTCATAGACAATAACTCTGAGCTATGATAAAATAGGACAGAAGGAATAATAAAAAGAAAGCCCGCGATATGAAACAAACAGGGCTACCTTGGAACTGATGAATGGAACTGATTGACTTATGAGAGGAGAATCCAGATGGAATTTCGACAGCTGGAGTATTTCGTCACGATCAGCGAGCTCGAGAACTTCACGCGCACGGCGGAGGTGCTCCATGTCTCGCAGCCGTCGGTCACAAAGGCCATCAAGTCGCTCGAAGGCGAGCTGAAGCTCACGCTCATCGACCGCAGCCAGAAGCATGTGCAGCTCACGGAGGAGGGACGCACGTTTCTGATTCACGCACAGCGCATCATGCGCGACGTGCAGGCCGCGTATCAGGACATGCAGCGCTTTCACAGCGAGGCGCGCGGCACGATCCGCTTCGGCATCCCTCCGATGGTCGAAGGCTATCTGTTCCCGGATTTCTTCACGAAATTCCGCGCGGTCTACCCGGACATCACGCTCGACGTCCAGGAGCTCAGCGACTCCATGGAGGTGCGCGAGCAGGCCGACCTCGGCGAGCTCGATTTCGGCATCGTGCTTGCGAGCCCCGACGACGTCGTCGAAAATGAATTCCTCATCATGAAGGACGAGATGGGCCTCTGCCTGCCCGAGGGCCATCCGCTTGCTGCGCTCGAAAACGTGCCGTTCAGCCGCCTGCGCCGCGAAAAATTCATTATGCAGCAGCCGCATACGTTCCAGTATCAGTCCGTCTTCGACTGCTGCACGCAGCACGGCTTCACGCCCGACATCGTGCTTTCGACGTCGCAGCTCAAGACGATCAAGCAGCTCGTCGCGAACGGCATGGGAATTTCGATCCTGCCAAAATTCGTCACGCATGGCGAGAAGATTTTCGCCCGCAGGGACACCGACCCGTCCATCGATCTCCACATCTCGCTCTACTGGGGCTCGCACAAGACGTTTTCTGCCATCGACAACCGCTTCATGGACTTCATGCGCCACTATACGAGCACGCCGGATTTCAAGAAGCATTTCTTCCAGAAATAAGAGGTCATCTTTATGCAGCTCAAACGTCTCGAGGCCTACGGCTTCAAGTCTTTTGCCGACAAGGTCGTCATCGAGTTCGACAAGGGCGTCACGGCCATCGTCGGGCCGAATGGCAGTGGCAAGAGCAACATCACCGACGCCATCCGCTGGGTGCTCGGCGAGCAGAACGTGCGCAACTTGCGCGCGGGAAAGGCTGAGGACATCATCTTTGCGGGCAGCGCGGCGCGAAAGCCCTTGGGAGTCGCCGAGGTCTCGCTCGTCTTTGACAATACGGACGGCACGCTGCCCGTCGATTTCGCCGAAGTCGTCGTGACGCGCCGCCTCTACCGCAGCGGCGAGAGCGAGGTCTATCTCAATAAATCGCGCTGCCGCATCAAGGACATCTACCAGCTCTTCGCCGATACGGGTATCGGCCACGAAGGTATGAGCGTTATCGGGCAGAACCGCATTGACGACATCCTGAACAGCCGCCCGGAGGAACGCCGTGCGTTCTTTGAGGAAACGGCGGGTATCACGAAGTACAAGGCGCGCAAGAAGGAAGCGCTCAAGAAGCTCGACGACACGGAAAAGAATCTCGTGCGTGTCGGCGACATCCAGCAGGAAATCGAGAGCCAGCTCGGCCCGCTCGCCGCACATGCCGAGCGCACGCGCACGTATCAGGAACTCGAAGGCACGTACAAGAAGTGCCGCCTGACGAGCCTGAGCCAGCAGCACGAGAGCCTGACAGAAAAGCGCACGCAGGCCGAAACGGAGCGGCAGGGCGCCGAGACCGAAAAGACGGCTGCCGAGACGGCCGCGCGCACGGCCGAAGCCGAAAAAGAGCGCACACAGGCGGCCATCGTCGCCATCGAGCAGGATATGCAGAAGGAAGGAGAGAAGGGCGCGGCGCTCCAGAAGCAGGTGGATAGCGTCACGGCTGAGCTTGCGACACTGCGCGAGCGCACGGAAAACAGCGCATCGGTGCGCGAACGCCTCGCGGCGCGCAAAAACGCCATCACACAGGAACTCGTGCGCGCGGCCGGCGACATCGGCCGCCTGACTGAGACCGTCGCGAAGGGAAAGAAAGACGCGGCGGCTGCGGACGAGCGCATCGAGGAGGAGCGCAAGAAGCTGCTCGCGCTGAAGCAGGACGTCTCTGACGCGAGAAAGACAGCAGAAACGCTTGACGCCGAGGCCGCGACGCTCCAGACGCAGCTCACGGAGCAGCAGCAGGCCATCGCCGTGCTCGAAAAAGACATCGAGCTCGGCGGCGCGGGCAAGCGCGAACGCGAGAAAGCACTTGCCGCGGCAAACGAGCGGCTGGACGCACTCCGCGAAGAGCGCGACGCCCTTGTGGAAAAGCTTGCAAAAAGCGAGCAGGAGCGCGACAAGTGCCTCAAGGCCGGAAACGAGAATGCAGCTGCCATGAAGGCGGCGCAGAATACGCTCGAAGCGGCGCAGGAGGCGCGCGAGACGGCGGCGCGCGCAGCAAAGCGCACGGCCGACAAGCTCCAGATCCTGCGCCACATGCAGCAGTCGTATGAAGGCTTCGGCCGCGCCGTGCGCGCCGTGCTGAAGAGCACCGCGCCGTGGCACAAAGGCGTTGCAGGCGCTGTGGCCGAACTCCTGACCGTGCCGGAGAAATATGTCACAGCACTCAGCACCGCGCTTGCGGGCAGCCAGCAGCACATCGTCACCGAAGACACGGACACGGCGAAAGCGGCCATTGGCTACCTCAAGGCGCAGAAGCTTGGCCGCGCGACATTTTTGCCGCTCTCGACGATCCAGGTGCGCCAGCCGTCAGATGCTGACGCCGTGCGAAACATGACGGGGGCTGTCGGCTGGGCCAACGAGCTCGTCACGACCGACGCGAAATACCACCGCGTCGCCGACCACCTGCTCGCGCGCACGCTCGTTGTCGATACGCTCGACCATGCGCTTGTCATCGCGCGGGAGACGCGCTACCGCCTGCGCATCGTCACGCTCGATGGCGAACTCCTGAGCCCTGGCGGCTCCCTGACGGGCGGCAGCCGCGGCCACAAGGAAGGCAGCTACCTCGGACGGCAGGGCGAGATTGCCGCGCTCGAAAAAGAGCAGGCAGCGGCCGCAAAAGAAACCGCCGCGCGCCAGCAGGAAGAAGATGACGCGCGCACAGCGTACAACACCTGCCAGCGCAAGGCCGAAGACCTTGAAAAGCGCCTGCAGCAGGCAAATGTCGAGATGGCCGAGCTCCGCGTCGCGCGGAAGAAGGCTGAAGAAGCGGCCAGCGAACAGGAAGCAGCGCTTGCCGAGCAGCATCAGCAGCATGTTGCCGCCGAGACCTCGTTTGCCAAGGCGCAGAAACAGCGCTCCGAAGCGCGCGAAGCCGCGCGGGCGACGCAGGAAGCACTCGAAAAGGCGCAGAAAGCCTGCGCCGCGCAGCAGGAAGACATCGACGATCTTCTGGAAGACGCCGACGACCTCGAAGCCCTGCTGCATGACCGCGAAACGAAGCGTGCCGTGCTGACCGTCCAGTGCGAGCGCGACGCCGACCTTCTGCGGTCGAAAAAAGAAGAAAAAGCGAAGCGCGAGCAGGAGCTTTCGGACGTCGAACAGGAGACGGAAGACCAGAAAGCGCTCGAAGCCACGAGCGCCGAGCGCCTGGCCGCGCTTGAAGAAGAGGAAGGCCGCCTCGCCGAGCAGCAGATGGAGCTCCGCTCCGCGCACGATCGCCTTTATACGGAAAAGATGGACAAGTTGGCGGCGGCGCAGGACATCGAGAAGACCATCAAGAAGCATGCGCGCGAAGCCGCGCGGCTGACGGACAAGCTCCATGCCGCCGAACTCGCCGTCTCGAAAGCGCAGTTCGCCATCGATGAGTGCGAGAAGGCAATGTTCGCAGACTACGGCCTTTCGCCTGACCGCGCGGCCGAAGAAGCGCTCGACCTCCCGCCCGAAGAGCTCCAGCCGAAGATGCAGGAGCTCGAAGAAAAGATGAAGGCGCTCGGCCCCATCAATCCGAACGCCGTCACGGAATACGAAGAACTGAAAAAGCGCCACGACTTCATGGAGGCGCAGACCGAAGACCTGCGCAAGGCGCGCGCGAACCTTGAGACGCTGCTGGCCGAAATGGACGCGACGATGACGAAGCAGTTCGGCGAAGCGTTTGCAAAAATCCAGGAATACTTCCAGGAGAGCTTTACGAAGCTCTTCGGCGGCGGCAAGGCCGAGCTCAAGCTGCTCGACGAGAGCGACATGCTCGCGAGCGGCATCGACATCCTCGTGACGCTGCCGAAGAAGAAGCGGCAGAACCTCTCGGCGCTCTCGGGCGGCGAGCGCGCGCTGACCGTCATCGCACTGCTTTTCGCCTGCCTGCACTACAAGCCGTCGCCATTTTCCGTGCTCGACGAGATCGACGCGCCGCTTGACGAAGCGAACGTCGTGCGCTTCGGCCACTACCTGCGCGAACTCGCCGACCGTACGCAGTTCATCGTCGTCACGCACCGCAAGGGCACGATGGAGAACGTCGATGTCCTCTACGGCGTCACGACCGAGGATGCCGGCGTTTCGAAGATTCTTTCCGTCAAGCTCAGTGATTATATGGAAACATAGGATTCTATATAACGATTCTCAAGCAATTTGTTGACTTCTTGTCACTTTTACGCTAGAATAGCCTTGCGCATATCGCGCAAGGCTACAATTTTATAGAGTTGCAGGGATTCCATTTACGGAAAAGTTCGAAAGAATCTTAGCGCTAGCTCCGCAGCGTTGCGGAGGACGAGGAGAAGGTTGTCGAGACGTCAGCGGATGCCTTCCGGCCGGCCCGGTCGAGAGTGCTTGTGGAAAACGGGGGAGCAATCCTCCCGACAGAGACAGGCATGGGGCGGATTCCTGCGGAAAGCACAGGAGGTTTTACTATGTGTGGTATCGTTGGTTACGTCGGAGACAAGCAGGCGGCGGACTTCCTCACGGAAGGTCTGTCGAAGCTCGAGTATCGTGGCTATGACTCGGCCGGCATCGCAGTTTATGACGGTGAGAAGATCCGCGTCGAGAAATGCGTCGGTCGCCTCGCAGCGCTTCGCGACAAGATCAAGGATGATGTCCCGCAGGGCACGATCGGCATCGGCCATACGCGCTGGGCGACGCACGGCCGTCCGTCGGATGTCAACGCGCATCCGCATACGGACTGCTCGGGCGACTTCGTCGTCGTGCATAACGGCATCATCGAGAACTATCTGACGCTCAAAGAAGAGCTCATCGAGAAAGGCCATGCCTTCAAGTCCGAGACGGATACAGAAGTCGTTGCGCACCTCTTGGAAGAGGTCTACAATGGCGACTTTGAGGAAAGCGTTCGCGAGGTACTGCGCCGCATCGAAGGATCGTATTCCCTCGTTTTCATGTGCCGCCAGCATCCGGACGAGCTCATCTGCACGAAGCAGGACAATCCGCTCGTCATCGGCCTTGGTGATGGCGAGAACTTCATCGCGTCCGATATCCCAGCCATCATCAGCCGGACACGCCGCACGTACATCCTCAACGACGGCGAGATGGCTGTCGTGAAGAAGGACTCCATCGTCATCACGAACCGCAAGGGCGAGCTCGTGACGAAGAAGGTCTTCGAGGTCAACTGGAATGCCGAGGCAGCTGAAAAGGGCGGCTTCGAGCACTTCATGCTCAAGGAAATCCACGAGCAGCCGAAGGCAGTCCGCGATACGATGAGCCAGCGCGTCGCCAAAGACGGCAAGAGCATCGTCATGGACGAGCTCAAGTGGACGGCTGACTACCTCAATGACTTCAACAAAATCTATATCGTTGCCTGCGGCACGGCGTACCATGCCGGCCTTGTGGGCAAATACTACATTGAAAAGCTCGCGCGCATCCCGGTCGAAGTGGACATTGCGTCCGAGTTCCGCTATCGCGACCCGATCATCGATGAAAAGACGATGCTGATTGTCGTCTCCCAGTCTGGCGAGACGAGCGATACGCTCGCGGCACTCAAAGAGTCGAAGCGCCGCGGCGCCAAGACGCTCGCATTGACGAACGTCGTCGGCTCGTCCATCGCGCGTGAAGCGGATCAGGTGCTCTATACTTGGGCTGGCCCGGAAATCGCTGTCGCTTCGACGAAAGCCTACACGACGCAGCTCATCCTGTTCTTCATGCTCTCGCTCTACATGGCGGAGATTCTGGGTACGCTGCCGAAAGAGCGCATCGCCGAACTCGTGGCTGAGCTCCAGAAGGTCCCGGCGCAGATCAGCGAGACGCTCTCGGATGTCGAGCCCATCAAGACGTTTGCCAAGCAGTACGGCTTCAATGAAGATGTCTTCTACATCGGCCGTTCGCTCGACTATGATGTCGCGCTCGAAGGTGCGCTGAAGCTCAAGGAGATTTCCTATATCCACGCCGAGGCGTATGCTGCTGGCGAACTCAAGCATGGCACGCTCGCTCTGATTGTCGAGGGCGTCCCCGTCATCGCGCTCGCGACGCAGAAGAGCGTTTATGAAAAGACGCTCTCAAACATCAAAGAGGTCAAGGCACGCGACGCCGTCGTCATCGGCATCGCGGCCGAAGGCGACGATGAGCTCGAGAAGTACGTCGACCACGTCATGAAGGTGCCGGAGACCGACGAGCTCCTGATTCCGATTCTCGCCGTCGTTCCGCTCCAGCTCCTCGCATACTACGCCGCCATCACGCGCGGCTGCGACGTTGACAAACCGCGCAATTTGGCGAAGTCTGTTACTGTTGAGTAACTGTATATAAGCCTCTCCCTTTGGGAGAGGTGCCCCGTAGGGGCGGAGAGGGTAGTTTGAGGCACGTTTTAACGAAAAGCTTTTGTAGTTTCGTTAGTACATGCCTTTGAACTACCCTCTCAGTCGTCCTGTGGCCGACAGCTCTCCCAGAGGGAGAGCCTGAAAGGAAGGAATAAATCATGAAAGCATTCATCTATGATATGGACGGCGTTATCGTCGATTCGGAACCGGTGCATCTGCGCGTCGAGCAGCAGATCCTTGCCAAACAGGGCGTCACGGATACGACCATCGAACATCTCGAAAAATATCAGGGGTCGAGCGATATCAACATGTGGCAGGATCTCGTCGAGAAGCATCATCTAAAATTCCCGGCTGAGAAATTCGTCGAGGCGAAGAAGTATCTCTTCAACCGCACGATGGAAGAAGAGGGCGCGACGCCGATTCCGGGCGCGCTGGAACTCATCGAGCGGACGCATCAGCTGCGGGAGCGCGGCATCAAGACGGCTATCGCGAGTTCGAGCGAACGCAAGTTCATCAACTTCATCGTGCAGTCGCTCGGCATCGATGGGAAGTTCGATACGCTCGAATCCGGCGACGAGCTGCCGCAGTCGAAACCAGATCCGGCCATCTACCTCCAAACGGCCGCGCACCTCATGGTCGAACCGAAAGAATGTGTCGTCATCGAGGACACGGAGAATGGAGCACGCGCGGCGAAAGCCGCCGGCATGTACTGCATCGGCTTCCGCAGCCCGCACAGCGGCCAGCAGGACCTCTCCATGTGTGACGAGATTGTTGACTCTATGAAAAATGTCAATCTGGAGAAGTTTTTTTGAGAAAACTATTGACAAAGAACATCGAACCGAGTATCATATTACAAGTCGGCGGCAGACAGCGAGAGCACAGCACCGCAGACAGCGATGAGACCAATGAAGCGAAGCTGCTTCACAGAGAAAGGAAGCTATTTGCCTCCGGCAAATGGCTAAATCATCTCTAAGCGCTAAAGCGCAAAGAGCTGATTTAAAATTTCTTCTTGACAAAGCAAACGCGCTGAGGTATCATATAGAAGCTGATTCACGAAAGAGCTTTTCAAAAGCTTCTGGAGAGAATCACGGGTGTTCTTTGAAAACTAAACAATGTAGATTATCATGCAACACATGATAAAGCCAGATGTTAGATGATGCGAAAGCATCACAAAAAACATCGATTGGTATGAACGACAAAACGTACGAACATATACAATCGGCAATTTCTTTACGGAACTACAAAAGTAGCAACGTACCAAAAGATAATTGAGAGCCATATCGGCTTTTCAGAAAAGAATGGAGGCTATTTGCCTGACGGCAAATGGCTAAAATATCCGTAAGCGCTAAAGCGCTAACGGCTCTTTTATGGAGAGTTTGATCCTGGCTCAGGACGAACGCTGGCGGCGTGCTTAACACATGCA
>OMZR01000109.1 GCA_900315575.1 uncultured Veillonellaceae bacterium | reverse complement strand
TAATTATACCAAACTGGTGTGACTCATGCTATTTATTTAGCCATGAATCTAGATTTTACAAGGCTTTGTGAGTGTTTTGCACCTGCGAAGTTTGAGTTAATAAAATTGATGCGGGCTGGGGAGAATTAGGAGCAGTAAGTGCGTACGCTGAAAGCGGGCACGCGCGCGCGGGAGGTGGATGTCAAGGAACGTTCCGTCTGGGAACTCTCTCCCCCTTCCCCGCAACTGATGCAGTTCCCCTTCGTCCGAGACCGAACCCCATCGCAAAATGAGGGCGCGAGGCACGATTCATCTTCGGGAGGTCGGGGGACTTCATAAGAAAACTTTTAGATGTAAGGTAACGAAGCCAAGCGAGGCATCGCGATGTGAACCAAAAAGCCTCGCATCCCATCAAGCCCGGCAGGCCGTGTCATCGTTGTTTTCGTTGAAGTCCCCCGACCGACCCGCCCACGAGCCCTTCCTTCGCGTGCTCTCCTTACTCTTTCGCTAACTGAATCAGATACTTCCCGTACTCATTCTTCTTCAGCGGCTCCGCCAGCTTCAGCAGCTGCTCTTTCCCAATATGCCCCATGCGGTACGCGATTTCTTCGAGGCAGGCGATCTTGAGGCCCTGGCGGGCCTGGATGGTGGCGACGAAGCTGCCGGCCGCGAGGAGGCTTTCGTGCGTGCCGGTGTCGAGCCAGGCGTAGCCGCGGCGCATTTTCTGGACGCGCAACGTGCCGCGCGAGAGATACGCCTTGTTGACATCGGTGATTTCGAGCTCGCCGCGCGGCGAGGGCTTGACGTCTTTCGCGATGTCGACGATGTCCTTGTCGTAGAAATAGAGGCCCGTGACGGCGTAGTTCGAGCGCGGATGGGCGGGCTTTTCTTCGAGGGAAAGGGCTCTGCCCTCTTTGTCAAATTCGACGACGCCGTAGCGCTCGGGGTCGCGGACGTAGTAGGCGAAGACCGTCGCGCCGTCGTCCTGCGCAGCGGCCTGCTGCATGGATTTCGCGAGGTCGCTGCCGTAGAAAATGTTGTCGCCGAGCACGAGGGCACAGCCTTCGCCGTTGATGAAGTCTTCGCCGATCAAGAACGCCTGCGCGAGACCGTCCGGGCTCGGCTGGACGGCGTAGCGGATGGAGATGCCGAGCTGGCTGCCGTCGCCGAGGAGGGCGGAAAAGAGGTGCGAGTCCTCGGGCGTCGTGATGATGAGGATGTCCGTCAGCCCAGCGAGCATGAGGGTCGAGAGCGGGTAATAAATCATCGGCTTGTCATAAATCGGCATGAGCTGCTTCGAGACGACGCGGGTCAGAGGATAGAGGCGCGTGCCGGAGCCGCCGGCGAGGATGATGCCTTTTTTGATCAAAGTTAGGACTCCTTTTCGTAGTCGCGGAGATTTGTTCATGGTCGCGGGAATGCGGGGGCTTCCAACTGAAACAACGCTGACACGGCCTGCAAGGCTCAACGAACTTCGGAACGTTAAGTTCACATTGCTTTATCTAGATTTTTCCGTTTCCTTACAGCTAAAAGTTTCCTTTTGGAAGTCCCCGCCTTCCCCGAAGGAAAAGTCCAAGCGCGCGAAGAGAGGGCGGAATCCTGCCTTTGCGAGGTGGGGCGTCGGATCACGGCGAAGTGGCTCCGGCACGCTGGGAGGGGTGGAATATTTTCAAGAAGGAACGGTAGTTGCGCGGGAGCGAGATGTTTGCGAGCCTTTCGTCTGGGAAAGTTCTCCCCCTCCCCCTCAAACCGCGAGCTGACAACCATCCTTCGGGAGGTCGGAGGACTTCATAAGAAAACTTTTAGATGTAAGGTAACGAAGCCAAGCGAGGCAATCAAGATGTGAACAAAAGCTTCGTCTCTCAACAAGCCCGACAGGCCGTGTCATCGTTGTTTTCGTTGAAGTCCCCCGACCTCCCCGGGCACGAGCCCTTCTCCGCGTGCTCTTATGCTTCCTTTTTATCGAATGGTACGTGATTCAGAATCAGATCCGGGTTATTATCCGTAATCCACCCGAGCGCCCATTCGTTGCTGACGAGCAGCACGGGATTTTCGTGGCGGTCATAGACGAACATGCCTCTGTCTGCCCCTTTGAGGCTGGCGGGGGTGACTTCCCTGCCGTCTTCCCAGGCCATCCAGCGGGCGACTTCGTAGGGCTGCATCTGCATTTCGATGTCGACGTTGTACTCGTTTTTGAGGCGGTATTCGAGGACTTCGAACTGCAGCGTGCCGACGGTGCCGACGATGTAGCTTTCCATGCCGGCGCCGGCCTGCTGGAAGAGCTGGATCGCGCCTTCCTGCGTGAGCTGCTCGATGCCTTTGACGAACTGCTTGCGCTTCATGGTGTCTTTCGCCTGCACGCGGGCAAATTTTTCGGGCGGGAACACCGGGAAGTCGGCGTATTTGAATTTGTGCGACGGGTCGCAGATGGTGTCGCCGATGCCGAAAACGCCGGGGTCGAAGAGGCCGACGATGTCGCCGGGGTACGCGGTGTCGATGATCTGGCGGTCCTGCGCGAGGAACTGCTGCGGCTGCGCGAGCTTGATGGATTTGCCGCTGCGCTCGTGCCAGACTTCCATGTTGCGCTCGAATTTGCCGGAGCAGATGCGGATGAACGCGAGGCGGTCGCGGTGCGCAGGGTTCATATTCGCCTGGATCTTGAAGACGAAGCCCGAGAATTTTTCATCGTCCGGGGCGATGAGGCCGTCGCTCGATTTGCGCGGCTGCGGTTTCGGCGCCATGCGGATGTAGCCTTCGAGGAAGTCCTGCACGCCGAAATTCGTCATGGCAGAGCCGAAGAACATCGGCGTGAGTTCGCCCGCGTTGACCTTTTCCATGTCGAAGTCCTCGCCTGCTTCGTCGAGGAGCTCGATGTCGGCCATGAGGGCATCGTAGGTGCCGCGACCCATGCGCTCGATGGCGGCGGGGTCATCCGGTTCGTAGACGTCGGCGACGCGCGCCTGCTGGCCGTGACTCGTGTCAGCGGCGAACAGCAGGATTTTCTTTTCGCGGCGGTCGTAGACGCCCATGTACTGCCCGTCCTGCCCGATCGGCCAGTTCATCGGATACGAGCAGATGCCGAGCACGGTCTCGATTTCGTCCATGAGGTCGAGCGGGGCCTTGCCGTAGTGGTCGAGCTTGTTGACGAACGTGAAAATCGGGATGCCGCGGTCGGAGCAGACTTTGAAGAGCTTCTTCGTCTGCGCCTCGACGCCTTTCGCGACGTCGATGACCATGACGGCGCTGTCGACGGCCATGAGGGTGCGGTACGTGTCTTCGGAGAAGTCCTGATGGCCCGGCGTGTCGAGGATGTTGATGCGGCAGCCGTCGTAGTCAAACTGGAGGACGGAGCTCGTGACGGAGATGCCGCGCTGCTTCTCGATCTCCATCCAGTCGGAGACGGCGTGGCGCTGCGTCTTGCGGGACTTGATGGAGCCCGCGAGGTGGATGGCGCCGCCGTAGAGCAGGAGCTTTTCCGTCAGCGTCGTCTTGCCGGCGTCCGGGTGCGAGATGATGGCGAACGTGCGCCGCTTCTCGATTTCTTTCTGGAGTTCTTTCTGTAGTTCTGACAAAGTAGTTGTTTCCTCCCATTGGATGCTGTCTCCATTGTAACAAAATTTTGGGCGCGTGGCTAGGGGGAAAGGGTGGCAAAGTACGCGGGTTTCGGATATAATGAAGGAAAAAAGGAGGAATCCACATGTCCGATATGTATCAGGAGTTCGTCAACCGCCGCAGCGTGCGGGTGTACACGGACGAGCCGATTGCAGACGAAGACCTCAAGAAAATCCTTTCCGCCGGCCTCATGGCGCCGTCGGGGAAATCGAAGTTCCCATGGCATTTCATCGTGGTGAAGGACCGCGCGATGCTCGAAAAGCTTTCCCTGTGCCGCGTCGGCGTGGCGCGGATGCTCGCAAAGGCGGCCTGCGCCATCGTGGTCGTCGGCGACCCGGCCGTGACCGACACGCTCGTCGAGGACTGCACGATCGCCGCGGCGTACATGCACCTCGAGGCGAGCACGCTCGGCCTCGGCAGCTGCTACATCCAGGGCCGCGGCCGCACGGCGGAAAACGGCGAGACGACGGAGGACTACGTGCGCGGCCTGCTCGGTTTCCCCGCGGACTACAAGATGCAGGCCGTGCTCTCCCTCGGACACATCGGCAAGCCCATGAAGCCGCACAAGGAGGAGAAACTGTTCTGGGACAAGGTGCATCAGGAGAAGTTCTGAATGTGCGCCCGTATTCACAAGCGAGGCGTCCCTGTGGTATAATGGCAGTACTTTGAAGCTATAGGAAGCATAGGAGGCTTTTCATTTGGCAACCATCAACCAGAACTATCAGAAACTCGCAGGCAGCTACCTGTTCGTCGAGATCGCACGCCGCGTCGCGGCTTACAAGGAAGCGCATCCGGAGGCCGACATCATCCGCCTCGGCATCGGCGACGTCACGCAGCCTTTGCCGCAGGTCTGCATCGAGGCCATGCACAAGGCCGTCGACGAGATGGGCAAGGCCGAGACGTTCCGCGGCTACGGTCCGGAGCAAGGCTACGAATTCCTCATCGAAGCCATCCGCAAGCACAACTACACGGACCGCGGCATCGACATCGCCTCGGATGAAATTTTCGTCAGCGACGGCTCGAAGAGCGACACGGGCAACATCCAGGAAATCTTTGGCACGGACAACCGCATCGCCATCACGGACCCCGTCTACCCCGTCTACCTCGACACGAACGTCATGGCGGGCCGCACGGGCGAAAAGCAGGACAACGGCTACTACGCAGGCGTCACGTACCTGCCGAGCACGGCCGCGAACCACTTCTCCCCGTCCCTGCCGACCGAGCACGTCGACATCATCTATCTCTGCTGCCCGAACAACCCGACCGGCACGACGCTCTCGCGCGAAGCGCTGACCGCGTGGGTGAACTACGCCAAGAAAGAAGACGCCGTCATCCTCTTTGACGCCGCCTATGCCGCCTACATCACCGAGCCCGACGTCCCGCGCTCCATCTATGAAATCCCGGGCGCCAAAGACGTCGCCATCGAATTCCGCTCGTTCTCGAAGACCGCGGGCTTCACGGGCACACGCTGCGGCTATACCGTCATCCCGAAAACCGTCACGGGCAAGGGCAAGGACGGCAGCCGCGTGAAATTCCGCGACCTCTGGAACCGCCGCCACACGACGAAATTCAACGGCACGGCCTACATCGTCCAGCGCGGCGCCGAGGCCATCTACACGGAGAAAGGACAGCGGCAGGTCAAGGAGCTCGTCTCCTATTACATGGAGAACGCCCGCATCATCCGCGAGGGCCTCCAGGCAGCCGGCATCAAAGCCTACGGCGGCGTCAACGCCCCGTACATCTGGCTCCAGACGCCGAACAACATGCCATCGTGGGACTTCTTCGACCTCCTGCTGACGAAAGTCAACATCGTCGGCACCCCGGGCGTCGGCTTCGGCCCCTGCGGCGAAGGGTATTTCCGCCTCACGTCGTTCGGCGACCGCGAGAATACGAAGCGGGCTGTCGAGAGAATCAAGAATCAGCTGAAGTTCTGAAAAAGAACGATACGAACTGTTGCAGAAAACTGCTCCCAAAGCAGGCTCCCTCTGAGAGGGAGCTGGCGCCCGAAGGGCGACTGAGGGAGTAGTAGGGTGCACGAGACTGCCAAATATGCGACCGTAGCGAAAGGATTTTGATAACTTCGATACGGTCGCATTTTTTGATAGTCTCCAGCACCCGACTACCCCTTCAGCCTCGCTACGCTCGGCAGCTCCCCCAGAGGTGGAGCCTGCTGCAAAAGAGACGCGCAGCAATCTATGAAAACGTTCCAGCAAACACAGCCATTCAGATGGATGCATCCACAAAAAGGAGCCAGAAATGCCACAAAACAAACTCGACACCATCCACGCCCTCTCGCGCCTGCAGAAGCACATCAGCGAGCTGCACGACCTGCGCAATACCATCAACGCTGCGCTCGCGAAGGTGCGCGCAGACAACCTCGCGCAGGCGCTGACGCAGAAGAAGCACCTCAAGGAACTCAAGGACCGCTACGCCGTGCTCGAGCAGGAGATCACCATCCTCCCCCCGCTCGACGCCGCCGAGGTTCTCGAGCCCGAATTCAACTATATCACGACCATCGAAAACATCCTGACGACAACGGCCGAGCTCAAGCGCGGCGCCAACATCGGCGAAGAAAACACCGAAGCCATCCGCTCGGGGCTCGTCGCATTTTACGACGGGCTGCGGCGGGAAATGGGAAAAAAATGAATTTTTTGACGGACGTTGCACAAGCAATCCCCTCAACCTACAGAAACGCCCCAGGCTTTTTTTCGAGCCTGGGGCTTTCCTGTGTGTATGTGATAAGCGGAAGCGTCATCGCTTCCTTGGGGATGATGGGGGCACTCCGGCGTCACGGGGCACCCCCGTTTCTGGAGGGGCTTTCCTTACCTCCCGACGCTATGCCGCTGGAAGTATTTGAGCGGCAGGACGAGGAGGAAGTTGAAGACGAGGATGGTGAGGATCAGCAGGGCGCCGATGCCGTTGGCGATGGTGTCACGGTCGGGCACGAGGCCGGCCGACAGCAGGTACCAGAGGTGGACGGCGAGCGTTTCGCCGCCGGCCATGACGTCGGTGTCGTACATGAAACGGGAGACCGTCGTGCCAGCCGTGAAGATCAGGATGGCCGTTTCGCCAAGGGCGCGGCCCGCCGTCAGCGTGATGCCCGTGATGATGCCGGGCATGGCGGAGGGCAGGATGACTTTGAAAATGGTCTGGAGCTTCGTCGCGCCGAGCGCGAGGCTCGCCTCCTCGTAGTCGTGCGGCACGGTGCGGATGGATTCCTCCGTGACGCGCACGAGCATCGGGAGGTTCAGCAGCACGAGCGTCAGCGACCCGCCGAGAATGGAGAAGCCGAGGTGCATCTGGTTGACGAAAATAATCATGCCGAACAGGCCGAGCACGATGGATGGCACGGTGGCGAGGCTTTCGACGGACAGGCGGATGCATTTCGTCAGACGGTTTTCCCGCGCGTATTCGGCGAGGTAGATGCCGGCGCCGAGCGCGAGGGGGATGGAGACCGCCATGGACAGGAACAGCATGTAAAAGGAGTTGAAGAGCTGGCTGCCGACGCCGCCGCCGGCCATGATGTCGCTGGACTTGCCGAAAATGAAGTGGAAATTCAGGACCGGCAGGCCTTTGTAGAGGATGTAGCCGAGGAAGGCGGCAAGCAGGCCGAGGATGAAACATCCGACGAGCCAGAGGCCGGCCTTGGCGATCTGGTTTTCTACTTTTGCGTTCATGCGACCACCTTCTTCGACGTGAAATAGCGGATGAGGAGGATCATGCCGAGCGAGAGGATCAGCAGCACGAACGCCATGAGGAACAGGGCGTTACCCCAGGTCGAGCCGAATGGCGTGTTGCCCATCTCGACGACGATGTTGCTCGTCAGCGTCGCGGTCGGCGTGAAAAGGGTCGCGGCGATCTGCGGCGTGTTGCCGATCAGCATCTGGACGGCCATGGTTTCGCCGACGGCGCGCGCCATGGCGAGGACGATGGAGGTCATGACGCCCGGAATGGCGGACGGCAGCACGACGTGAATCATCGTCTGCCACCACGTCGCGCCGAGCGCGAGACTCGCCTCCTCCAGCGGCTTCGGGACGGCGTTCAGCGCGTCGGTACTGATGGAAAGGATCGTCGGCATAATCATGATGGCGAGCACGAGCGACGCCGCGAGGACGCCGAAACCGGTCGACAGCGAGAATGTCGCGCTCAAAAACGGCACGAAGAGCGTGAGGCCGATGTAGCCGTAGACGACGGACGGAATCGCGACGTAGAGATCGACGGCCGGCCGCATGATGCGCTTCACGGGCACGGGCGCGAGCTTCGAAAGGAAGACGGCGCCGAGGAGGCCGAGGGGCGCACCAATCAGGACGGAGAGCAGCGTCGTTTCCACGGAGCCGAGGATGAACGACAGCGCGCCGAATTTTTTCGCGCTCGGATCCCACGTCCCGCTCGTGAAGAATTCGACGGGGCTGACGTCGGCGAGGGTCAGAAGCCCCTGCTTGCCGACGAAGAAGATGATCGAGAAAATAATCAGCGTCATGAGGCAGGCGGACGCGATGAAGAGATAGCGCCCGCATTTGTCGTAGAAAAGCCGCCGCGCGTGCCCTCCCCCCGGCTGATTCGCTTGCGCGTTACTCATGTTGACCACCTGTTCCATACATGTCGCTCCCCCTGCTCTTTCCTACACACTTGAAACATGTACACACTGCATTTGTTGCGAAACGTCGCTTTTTCAGCAGGCTCCCCCTCTGGGGGAGCTGGCACGCGAAGCGTGACTGAGAGGGTAGTTGGAAGCAGTAGCCGAACGTATCCCAAGTCGGTTCCTTAGAAAACGTCGATATGGTTGAAAGGCTTCTGCCTCCTACTACCCTCTCCACCGCTTCGCGGTCCCCCTCTCCCAAAGGGAGAGGCTGCTGTTTCCCGCTACGTTCGCAATCAATGATGCTTGTTCTCTTACTTCTTCATCTTACTGACAGGAATAAACCCGAGCTTTTCGACCTGGCTGTTCTGGAATTCATCGCTCAGGATGTAGTCGATGAAGGCTTTGACGGCGCCGGTGGGCTCGCCTTTCGTGTACATGTGGCCGTAGCCGTAGATCGGATATTTGCCGTCGATGATGTTTTGCGCGGAGTACTCGACGCCGTCGAATTTCAGGACTTTGACGGAGTCATCGGCATACGGCGCATCGACGTAGCCGATGGAGCCCGGCGTGCTGGCGATGGCGGCGCGGACGGCGCCGTTCGAATCCTGGATGACCGCGTCATCCGTGAAGTTCGCGCCTTTCAGCACGACGTCGCTGATCGTGGCGCGGGAGCCGGAGGATTTCGCGCGATGGATCAGCGTGATTTTCTGGTCGTCGCCGCCGACGTCTTTCCAGTTCTGGATCTTGCCCGTCAGGATGCCGACGACCTGGTCTTTCGTGAGGTTGTCGACCTTGTTCGCCTTGTCGACGATGAAGACGAATGGCTCGACGACGACTTTGTGGTCGACGAGGCCCTTGTCCTTGTATTCGTCAGGGAGGTTGACATCCGAGTCGCCGATGTCGACCGAGCCCTCGGCGACCTGGTTCATGCCCGTGAACGAGCCACCGCCTGCGACGTTGACCGTGACGTCCTTGTACTTGTCCTGGAACGCTTCCTGCGCCGGCTTCAGGAGTGGCAGGAGCGCCGTCGAGCCCGACGCGCTGATCTTGCCCGAAATGGCCGCGCCCGAGCTGCTGCCCGATGTTGCCGCCTGCTGCGATCCGCCGCAGCCCGTCAGCAGCATCGAAGCGCTCACAGAAAGCGCGCCGAGAGCCAGGACCAGCTTTTTCTTGTTCAACATGATAGTTCCTCCTCCGATGTGGTTACGCATGTTTGCCTTGGTGATTTGGATTGCCTTTATCCTAGCAGATGGGCGGAGGGAGTTTGTTGCGGCGATGTTACGTTTTTGTAAAATGGGCGGCAGTGCGCGGGACGAGGAGCGCGGGGGCGTGGTAGAATAAAGGAAGTTCCTTACAGCAGCAGGCTCCCCCTCTGGGGGAGCTGGCAGCCGCAGGCTGACTGAGAGGGTAGTTGGGTGCTGGAGACAAACAAGCATACAAAACGTCGCTAAGGACTTTAGCAACTCCTGCATCCTTGTCAGGCTCTAGCATCCTACTACTCCTTCCACCGCTTCGCGGTCCCCCTCCCTCTAGAGGGAGGCTGGATAATGCCACCTCTCCCAGTGGGAGAGGCTGCTGGGGTC
>OMZR01000099.1 GCA_900315575.1 uncultured Veillonellaceae bacterium | reverse complement strand
TCGTCTGCGTGCACAGAAGTGTGCGTGAATGGCTTTCGACATTCAGTTCAAGCTGATTTATCAAGGCATACGGGATGTTTTCCGTGTGCGAAGTTTGAGCACCTAAAAAATTAAATTCAACCTCTCCGTTCCTTCCGCTCCGCCGCTCCAAACCATTCAGGCCGTGCCGCGAGCATGGACGGCCACTGGTCGCCGCCGCGATCGATTGTCGCTGTATGTGCATGCAGGACGTCGAGGAATTCTTTTTGCAGCGCGGCATCTTCGATGCGCAGATGGCCACTTGAAAGTTCCGGATGATTTCGCTCGTAGAGCTCGGTATCGATTTTCCGAAGGTCGACCGTCCCGTCCTCGTCAACGAATTCGTGCGATCGCATCTGGAACTCATGATCGAGCGTACGGATGGCGCAGCGATAGATCTGTCCCGGATAAAGCGTGTTGCTGATGACATAGCGCCGCGCCCGGCCGCCGAGTGCTGCTGGGAGGTTGCTGTCTGCCGTTTCCGGCACATCGAATCCTGCTTCTTTGGCAAGGATGGCATAGAGATCGAGGGAGCTCGTGACCTCGTCGCGCACGATGCCGCGCGCGGGGATGCCGGCTCCGCGCGCCATGAGCGCCGCGCCGACATGGTGGTCGCTCAAAAGATACGGCGTATCGTCAAAAATCGACGCTCCGTGATCCGAGTAGAGATTCACGACATAATCGCCTGGTGCATAGTGCGACTCCAGATAGTCAAAGAGCACGCCGAGGCTGCGGTCCGCCGCATGGATGCCTGCGAGATTCGCCTCGCGGTAAACATCGCAGCCTGAAATGTAGACGCTTGCGTCCGCACAATTTCCGCCGCGCAGACGCTTTTCGAGCGGGAGCTTCGTCTGCGCTGCGAGCGGCAGATGAAACGACCGTGCCGACCAGACATGGACGTCCATCATATGCAACATCAGATATTGATCACATTCCGAAAAGGCCTCCAGCTGGCGGATGGCCCGCTCGACGCCCTCAAATGCCGGCGTGTCATATCCATTGCCGATGATACGGTCAAAGCCGCGTGCCGCGCCCGTATAGATGCCGTCATTCATCCCTGTCAGCGTCGCGCAATAATAGCCGAGCCGCTTCATCTGCTCCGACATTGTCACGTATTCCGGCGCGAGCTCATAGGCGGCATGCTCGTTGAAAATCTGGTTGTGGTGCGGATACATGCCGGATTCGATGGCGACAAACGACGGGAATGTATATTCGCTCGTTGAAAAATTCTGGTCGAAGATGACGCCCTGGCTGAAGAACCGCAAGATATTCGGCACATCGCAATAGCCGCGCTCCCGCACGATGCTCCAGCTCAGCGCATCGACGAGAAGATGGAGCACGACGGGATGACGGCGCGGGCTGTGCCGGAGCTCGATCGGCGTGCCGAGGACGAACGGTGCTTCTGCCTGAATGCGCGTCGGCTGCTCGATACGGTAGAAATCAAAGCTCCACTTGCCCAGATGGCTTTCTGCATCCTCGCTGGCAACGAGGTCGCTGCCATCCTCTTTGGAAAAGCGGACGGTCTGTCCCGCCGTTTTCCCTGCGAGCGGTACGAGCACGGGAGCACCATCCGGTTCGACTGTCACATCCTGCACTTCCTGTGCTTTCATCGTGTCAAAGACGAACTCGCCGCCACAGCGGTCGACGAAGCCCGGCTCCTCCTTGCCGCGCTCGGCAATCCAGCCCTTCGCCTCAAGATCCTCACGTCCTTCGTAGCAGCCGACCCAGAACCACGCTTCCGGCCGCGCATAAAAGCGCGGAAAGAATTCTCCAACGTAGATGCCGCGTCCCGTCTTTGGCTTCCCATCCACGAGGCGCACGCGCGCTTTTGCAAACGGCGCATAGTTTCCGATGCCGAGACCGAGCGAGAGCATCCCCATCGACTCTTCCAAATAACCTTCCTGAAGATCGAGATGGAGCGGGACTTCGTAAAACTTCTTGCAGAGCGCTTCGAAATAGGCAAGATGCCGCACATCGCCAAGCGCTTCATAGCAGCGGACGAGCAGCTGCCAGACCTCAAAATTCAATGGGCGCAGCGAAAACGCCTGCTTCGCCTGCGCAAGTGCCTGCTGTGCATCGTCATGCGCCAACGCATACGCACCGCGGAAGACAGCAGGCACCTCGGAATGCGGATGCTCTGCCTCGTACGCATCCGCCAAGCGGAGGTACTCGTCATCAAATCCCTGCTGTTCCCGCTTCGCGAGAAGGCGTGCAAATGTTTCCGTCATGGTTTCCCTCGATTCTATCCGAATATGCCCATCTATGCTATAATTTTAGCAGAAATGACCCGTATTGCAAAGGAGCGTGCATCCATGGAAATCTACGAAAATACGACGATCTACATTACTTGCCCTGCGGGCAAGGTCTCCGGCGGCCCGGAACTCCTGCACCAGCTCTGTTCCGAGCTCCTGCGGCGCGGTCTCCATGCCTTCATGTGGTATCCGGATGCCGAAGCGGACAAGATTCCGCAGCCGAAAGTCTATCGGAAATATCTCGTTCCCATCGCAGAAGTGCTGTCAGACCGCCCCGAAAACATCGTCGTCCTTCCAGAAACCATGGGAGAACTCTATGGCAATCTTCACGAAATCCGCAAGGTCTTCTGGTGGCTGAGTGTCGACAATTACAGATCCTCGCTCGCCCAAGTTCTCTTACGATACTCCGAATTCTACGACACGCTCACGCTCGTTGACAATCTCTTCTGCTTCTACCCCGACTTGCAGATGGAGCACTGGGTGCAGTCCGAGTACGCGCGCCAGTTCGTCCATGCCAACCATGTCGATGACGCGCAGGTGCATTTTGTCGGCGACTATCTGCAATCAGCGGCACACCTGAAAGAACTCACCGATGGAACGGCGCACTCCGCCGCCCGTCAGGACATCGTCGCCTACAACCCGAAGAAGGGCCTGGAATTCACAAAGCAGCTCATGGCTGCCGCCCCCGACATCGCCTGGACGCCGATCGAACACATGACGGCCGAAGAAGTCCATGCTCTTCTCGCCCGCGCAAAATGCTATATTGATTTCGGCAATCATCCGGGACAGGACCGCATTCCGCGCGAAGCGGCGGCCGCGGGCTGCTGCGTCATCACAGGACGGCGCGGCGCGGCCGCAAATGACATCGACATCCCGATTCCCGCCTCGTACAAATTCGCCGATGACGCCTCCAGCATTCCTGCCATCCTCGATACCATCCGAGCCTGCCTCCACGACTATGCTGCGCACACACGCGACTTCGAAAGCTACCGTACAATGATTGCGGGACAGAAAGCGAAGTTCCGCCGCGATGTCGCTGCAGCGCTCCCCGTCCGCTGCGACGTGCCCGAGCGCCAGCATGTCGTGCTGCAAAATGGGCCGCATACAGAAAAGCTCCTGCCTGCGCTGCTGCAGTCTGGCGGCATCGATCTCGTCGCGCTCTGGATCGCTGATGACGCAGATGATTCCATTACTGCTGTGCAGGCAGGGGACCGGACGATCCCGACCATCCGATTCTCCGAACTCGCATTCCTCTATCAGGAAGACCGCATCGATGCCATCGTGCTCGACAGCGCCGATCCCCCAAAAGACGCCAGCCGCCTTGTGGCGGCCGGCATCCCCGAAACGATTTTCTGCTGATACACGAAAGGAACGCCTCACAGGGCGTTCCTTTCGTCGTTCATCTTTCACTCTGCCAGCAGGCCGAGGTTTTTCATGACCTCTTCGACTTTCGCCGTATCGATGGGCTTCGAGGCGTAGGCATCGCAGCCGAGCTCAAAGGCCTGATCGACGTACTCGACATCGGCGAGCGCCGTCATCATGATAATTTTCGAATGTGGCAGATTGTGCTGCTTCTCCATGGCGCGGACGACTTTGAGGACTTTGAGGCCGTCGACGCGCGGCATCATGATGTCGAGGCACAGGAGGTCGTAGGGCGCATGCGCCTTGACGGCATCCATGTAGAGATCGAGTGCCTCCATGCCGTCCACGGCAAGGTCGCACGTTCCATACGCTGACATGAATTTCTGGAAGAACGACCGGCTGACGCGGTCGTCTTCGGCAATCAGGATCTTCATACGCGTTCCCTCCATCTACTTCTTATCATTCGCCGCCGAGTTCCCGTCTCCTTCGAGCTTCTGTTCGCAGTACGCGAGCAGGTCATCGATATCGCTGACGTCGGGCGGCGATTTCTCCGCCTGCGGCTGAGGCGCCGCTGCATACGCCGGCGCGAGGAAGACGGTCTGCCGCCCGGCCGGCGTCTCGGCGGCCTCGGCCTCGACAAGCGGAATCCAGAACGAGAATGCGCTGCCGCGATCCGGGATGGAATAGACGTCGATGCCGCCGCCCATGCGGTGCACGAGTTCCTTGACGATGGCAAGGCCGAGGCCTGTACCGCCGAAGCGCCGCGTCGTCGAGCCATCGACCTGCTGGAACGGCTGGAAGAGCTTTTTCTGCGCGTGCTCGGGGATGCCGATGCCCGTGTCGCGGACCGTGATCTCGAGCGTATGCATCGAGCCCTGCTCGCCTGGTGCCGCCTTGACGGAGACGCCGCCCTTCTTCGTGAATTTCATCGCGTTGTTCAAGAGGTTGTTGAGGATCTGGCGCAGGCGCAGCGCGTCGCCGACGACGAACTGCGGCAGGTGCGAGAGGTCGGGCGGCGTGAACGTGAGCCCTTTGTGCTCGGCCATCTTCGCATAGAGCATGCAGACGCCCTCGAGTGTCTCGTGCAGGTCGAAGCCGATGTTCTCGAGCTGCATGTGGCCGCTGTCGAGCTTCGCGAAATCGAGGATGTCGCTGACGATGCGCAGGAGGTCGGACGAGCACTGCTTGGCATTCGTGAGGAATTCCTTCTGCTCGTCCGTGAGCTCCGTGCGCAGCGCGAGGTCGATCATGCCGTTCATACCGTTGATCGGCGTGCGGATCTCGTGGCTCATGTTCGCGAGGAACTCGCCTTTCGCATGGCTCGCGGCCTCGGCGCGTTCCCGCGCCTCTTCGAGTGCCTGCTCGCGCTGCTTGCGCGCCGAGACGTCGATGAGCGCAAGGATGATCTGCCGCGCTCCCTCGCCCACGGCCTGCGAGAGGAAGATGTGGAGCCAGACGGGCTCGGGGTCGTCGAAGCGGTGCATCGTGACGGTGAACTCGCTCGCATACGTCTCGTCCGCGAGCGCTGTCTCGAGGTTGTGCCGGACGGGGCAGCGCGGGCAGAGGTGGCCGTGTCCGCAGCCGCTGATGAAGCTGTTCTCGCAGCGGAACGCATCGCCGAACTGCATGCCGACGCTCTCCTGCCGCGCGCGGTCGAGGATTTCGACGGCCGACTCATTCATGTCGCTAATGGCCGCATCGCTGTCGAGCACGCAGAGGCCGACTTTCGCCGCCGTAAAGACGGAACGCATGTAGGCGTGGTCGCGCTGGATCTTGCGCTCGAGGCGGCGCATGCGCGAGACATCGCGCAGGATGACGGAGCAGCCCGTCACGCGGCCGTCGATATGCACGATCGGTGAACAGGTCGCCGAGAGGTAGACGGGCTCGCCATCGCGGTAGATGCCGACGTTGCGCGAGAGGCCGACGGACGAGCGGCCCTCCATCGCCTTTTTAAGCGGGTCTTTATAGGGACGGTTGCTGCCAATCTTGATGAAGTGGCAGACATCCATGCAGTGCATGCCGCGGACGTTCTCGTCCTCGCAGCCGAGGATGCGCATGGCGGCAGGGTTGATGAATGTGATCTTTTCCTCCTGGTTCGTCAGGATGACGCCGTCGCCGATGCTGCCGAGCAGCCCCTGCAGGACTTCGGGCGTCACGCGCCCCTTCTCTGTCCCCACCATAGCTTTCATCTCTTTTCTAAAACAATCAAGCATGTGCCGCCGCGAGGATGGCCCCTGCAATGGCATCGAGCGGCAGCTGGCGCTCGACGGCGCCGAGCTCGTAGGCTGCGCGCGGCATGCCGTAGACGACGCAGGTCTTCTCATCCTGCCCGAGCGTCTGTGCGCCCGCCTCGCGCATGCGCCGGAGGCCCTCGGCGCCGTCCGCGCCCATGCCCGTGAAGATGACGCCGAGCGCACGGCTGCCGACGGTCTTGGCGACGGACTCAAACAGCACATCGACGGACGGACAGTGGCCATTGACTTTCGGCCCGCGCGCACAGGTGGCAAAGAAGCCGCCTGCCGCACGCACGCGCAGATGCTGGTCGCCGGGCGCGACATAGACGTGGTTATTGAGCAAACGGTCGCCATCTGCCGCTTCCTTCGCCGTGAGCATCGACTCGCGGTCGAGCCGCTGCGCGAACAGGCGCGAGAAGCCGGGCGGGATGTGCTGCACGATGACGATGGGCGGCAGCGGCGGCACGAGATTCTTCACGACACGCGCGAGCGCCTCCGTGCCGCCCGTCGACGCGCCGAGCGCGATCAGCGAGATGCGCCCTGCATGCTTTCCGAGGCGTTCCATGGCCTGTTTCGTCTGCTTCGTCGAGTTGGTCGGCATGCCGGGCACGCCATCCGCCGCGCCGTCACCTGCTTCTGCCTTTCCTGCGATGCGCACGATGCGCCGCGCGAGCTCCTCGCAGAAGACGTCCGGCGAGCAGCCGACAGGCTTCTGCAGGAAATCCCGCGCCCCGGCATCCCGCGCGAGCGATTCATAGCGGGCATCGCCCGTCAGCACGATCGTCGGCTGGTCGTATTGCGCGAGCAGCTTCCGCAGGAACTCGATGCCGTCCATGCGCGGCATCTCGACATCGAGCACCATGACGTCGGGCACGAACGCGAGGATCGCGTCGCGCGCCTCGAACGGGTCGCCCGCCGTCTGGATCTGGCTGCCTGCGGGCAGGAACGCATGGAGCTCCCGCTCGAGCATCGAGCGGAAGAGCAGCGAATCATCGACGAGCAGGACGCGGACCGGTTGCATGAAATCACTTCGCTTCAACAAATTTATTTTTTCCGATAGACCGACGGCATCACATAGTCAAATGGTGCGGTCTGCCGGTCGATGACCTCGGAATGGCCGATGAACAGGAACCCGCCGGGCTCGAGGAAATCGGCAAATTTCTGCACGAGCTGCCGCCGCGTCGGTGCATCGAAATAGATCATGACGTTGCGGCAGAAGATGACGTGGAACGGGCGGCGGAACGGGAACACGGGCTGCATGAGGTTGAACGGCCGATAGAGCACCTGCCGCCGGATCGTGTCGACGACCTGCACATGGCCTTCATCCACAGGACGGAAATAGCCGCGCTGCCAGCCCTCGGGCAAGTTCTGCGTCGTGGACGCCGGGTAGATGCCCTCGCGCGCAAACGCGAGCACGTCGCGCGCGAGGTCGGTCGCAAGCAGCGTCTTTTCCCACATCGGCCCCTTGAGGCCGAAATGGTCTTCGAGCAGCATCGCGAGTGTATACGATTCCTGCCCCGTCGAGCAGGCCGCGCACCACGTCCGGATGTCGCCATCGCGGATCGTGCGCTCAAGATACGGCAGCACTTCATCGCGATAAAAGGCGAAATGGTCAGCTTCGCGCAGGAAGAACGTGTGATGCGTCGTGATGGCCTCGGAAAGCAGGCCGAGGAGTTTCCCCGACGCGTCCTGCCGCAACGCGCGCAGGAATCCCTCGGCCGTCTGATACTGCGCGGCCGGGCCGCCTTCTTTAAGCAGGCGGTAGAGACGCGATTCGAGAAGTGCCTGCTTGGCAGGCGGCAGCTGGATGCCGAACTCCCGCGCGACGACAGCCGCGTACCCCTGAAAGACTTCCGGGCTCAATACTTGCCGAACCCTTCTTCTTCCGTCAGCGCAATCTTCGCAGGACGCTTCTTCGCGGCGGCTGGCGGCAGCTGCGGCTTCTTGATGGCCGGACGCGCCTGCGGCGGACGGTCAAAATGCATGGTCGAGTCGAAGCGGAAGCGGCCTGCCGTCTCCTTCAGGCGCTCGGCCTGTGCGCTGAGCTCTTCGCTGGCTGACGCAGCTTCTTCGCTCGTCGCGGAGTTCGACTGCACGACCTGCGAGACCTGCGTGACGCCCTGATCGATCTGCGCGAGCGCGAGCTTCTGCTCGTTCGATGCCTTCGCAATCGAGCCGACGATGTCCGTGACCTCGGCCACGTTCGTCATGATGGCCTGCAATGCATCGGCCGTCTTCGTCGCAATCGTGCGGCCGTTCTCGACCTTTTCGATGGAGTCCTCGATCATGTCCGTCGTCTCTTTCGCGGCTTTCGCGCTGCGCGCCGCGAGGTTGCGGACTTCCTCGGCGACGACGGCAAAGCCCTTGCCGTGCTGGCCCGCGCGCGCGGCTTCGACGGCGGCATTGAGCGCGAGGATGTTCGTCTGGAACGCGATTTCGTCGATGACCTTGATGATTTTCGAGATGTTCGTGGACGAGACGTTGATGGCATCCATCGCCTGCAGCATTTCCTTCATGTCGCCATCGCCGACCTCGGCCTGCTGGCGCGCTTTCTCCGTGAGCTCGTGCGCCTGGTCGGCGTTCTCGGCGTTGCTGGCCGTCTGCGACGAGATTTCCGAAATCGACGACGAAAGTTCCTCGACGGACGAGGCCTGCTCGGCTGCGCCCTGCGAGAGCGAAACGCTTGCATCCGAGACGTTGCGCGCGCCTGCCGCGACCTGGTCAGCCGCCATGTGGATCTCGCTCATGGACTGCTGGAGGTTCTGGCGCATCTGCTCGAGCGCGGCCGCGAGCTGGCCAATCTCGTCATTACGGAGCACCTGCACAGACTGCGAAAGGTCGCATCTGCGATGGCGTCCGCACGCTGCTGGAGGCGCGTGAGGCGCTGGCTGATCATGCGCGCGAGCCAGAGGCCGATGAGGATGGCGATGACGATGACGATGATCGAACCCGTCATCATGACAACGCGGTCACTCGAAATCTTGTCGCCGAGCGTTGCCGTCTCTTGGGCCGCGCCCTTCGTGCCGATTTCCGCAATCTTTTCAAAGTCCGACGAGAGGTCGGCACCGAGGTCATGGACGGGCTTGAGCTGCGGCAGATTATCGACCGGAGTGCCCGGTGCCGTCTGCGCCTGCATGAGCGCCGTGCGCGCCGTGCGGTAAGCACTCAGGTCTTTCTGCAGCTTCTCCATCGCTGCTTTCGCCGCATCGCTCTCGATGACGGGCTGGATGGCCGCGATTTCCTCGTCAATCTTCTTGTCCTGCGCCGCCATCTCGCTCGCAATCTGCTGGCGCTCCGTCGCATCGACGCGGAACAGATAGCGCGTCAGACTGCCGCGCGCCTCGCTGAACGATTTGCCCGCCTGCACGGCGTCGAGCGCTGCCTGCGTGTCATACTTGTCAATGCGCTGGTACGAGCCGTTGATATTTTCGACCGTGTTTCCCGTCATGAAGACCGAGACAAACATCAGAATCCCCATGAATACGACGAGCGCGACAAGCTTCGTCCCAATCTTGATGTCCTTGATTCCGTTCATTTCTCCGTCCCTCCGTTCCCTGCACTGTCAGCAGGTGCTGCCTCATCTTCTGCCCCATCGTCTGCCATCGTCTCGAAAAGCTCGGCCTCCTCTTCCGAGAAGAGCTTCTGCCAGTCGAGCAGCAGGACGACCCTGTCGTCTGACAAACGTCCGACGCCCTTGACATAGCGGTTCTGCGCCGCCTTGAGCTTCGGCGGCGGCACGACTTCGCCCTCGGGGATGTCGCGCACTTCGCTGACGCCGTCGATGATCAGGCCGACGAGCACCCCGTCCGCCTCGATGACGATGACGCAGGTGCGGTCGGTGTATTCCCGCGGCGTGCGGCGGAACCGCAGCCGCATGTCGACGACCGGGATGATTTTGCCGCGCAGATTGATGATGCCTTTGACGTAGGGCGGCACCTCCGGGACGGCCGTGATCGGCAAAATGCCGATGATCTCGATCACGACGCTGATATCGATGCCATAGAGCTCATCCTCGAGCGTGAATGTCAGGTACTTGTCTTTCTGCGTGTCTTCTTCCGACTGGATTTCCTCGTCCAAAATGATTCCCCCTCTGTTACGCGTAGATGAGGTGCGCTGTCTTCTCCGGGTCGATGATGAGGCTGATGCCGCCATCGCCAAGGAGCGTGCATCCCGTGATGCCGGTCTTTTCCGTCATGCCGCGGATGTACTCAGGCACGGGCTTCACGACAATCTGCTGGACGCCGAGGAGCTCGTCAGCTGCGAGCAGGAACGGCTTGCCGTCCGCCTCGACGAGCAGCAGGATGGCCTGCGTGAGATCTTCCTGCGCGTCCTCGATGTCATAGAGCTTCGAGAGCCGCAGGATCGGGCAGCAGCGCCCTTCGTCCATGACCATCTCGCGCCCCTCGGCGTCGAGAAAGACCTGCCCCGGCTCAGGACGGAACGAGCGGCGGATGGAGCGGATCGGCAGCGTATAGCGCGATGCACCGACTTTCAGCACCATGCCATCGACGATGGCGAGCGTCAGCGGAATGCGGATCGTCGTGACCGTGCCCTTGCCCTCTTCACTGTCAACGGCGACGCTGCCGCCGAGACCGCGGATATTCGAGACGACGACGTCCATGCCGACGCCGCGGCCGGAATACTCCGTGACCTCGTCATTCGTCGAGAAGCCCGGCGCAAAGATGAAGCCAAAGACTTCCTGGTCCGTGTAGTCTTCTTCGGGCTTCGTCAGCAGTCCTTTCTCGCGCGCCTTGCTCATGATTTTCGGCTCTTCACCCGTAAGTGTGGGTGAAAATTTAGTATCAACAGTGTCTCAAGCCGCATGAATTGCGGTTCGAGGACGATTCGGCAATGGTACGACAATG
>OMZR01000182.1 GCA_900315575.1 uncultured Veillonellaceae bacterium | reverse complement strand
AAATCTCGTTGCGGTTGTCGGCCGTCAGCGCCATGACGCGGTGGTCGCGGCGGGCGAGGTCGTAGACCATCTGCGTGCTCGCATCTCTCATATCGTCATCAGCTCCTCCCGTGTCATGCCGAGATCACGGCAGACAATGTCCCATTCTTCATTCTTCGGAGCACGGCTGTGCCAAGCCGGGCTGTTTTCCGCGAGTCTGACGCCCTTGCCCTTCACCGTGTGCGCGATGACGAGATTCGGCTTGCCCGTGCCCGCCTTCGCTTCCTGCAAGACGGATTGTAGCGCCGCATAGTCATGACCATCTACCTCGAAAACCGACCATCCATAGAGCCGCCAGCGCTCGGCGAGATTGCCGAGCGGCGCGATGCTCTCAACGGTGTCGCTCGCTTGCAGACCGTTCGCATCGAGGATGACCGTCAGCGCAGAAAGTTGCTTTCGCCCTGCAAAGGCGGCCGCCTCTGCGACAGACCCCTCCTGCGATTCACCATCCCCCATGATGACGTAAGTGCGATAAGGTGCATCGTCGATTTTCGCCGCAAGCGCCGTTCCCGTGCCAAAGCAGATGCCATGACCGAGTGCGCCCGTCGCCGTCTCAATGCCAGGCAACGCCACGCTCGGATGTCCCGCCAGCCGCGAATCATCCTGATAGAACGTCAGAAGTTCCTCACGCGGAAAATATCCTGCGTGCGCTAAAGTCGCATAAAGTGCCGCGCAGGCATGCCCTTTCGAGAGAATCACACGGTCGCGCAGGTCGTCAAACCGATGCTCCCAGTCGATGATGCCGCCGAAATACAACACGGCAAAGAGATCAACGCACGACAACGCAGGTGCAAAATGCCCTGAATGCGATACATAGAACATCCGCGCAATGTCCTGCCGCAGCTTTTGCGCGATGACAGGCAATGAATCTGGCATGGGGTTTCCTTCTTTCCAATGTTCAGCGTACAGCGTACATCACCGATTCTACCGGCATTTCGGAATACTGACGCATGTAGAACTTGTAGCCTTTGCGGTAGCTGTTGATGATGTTGATGATGGCAAACAAATCTTCCTTGCGATGATAGGCCGACAGTGTCATCTGCGGCATCTGTTCCTCGATGGTCTTTCGTGCGCCCTGCAGCATCGGCTTTTCCATTCCTTCGATGTCCGCCTTGATCAGTGTCAGCCGCTTGCCTGCAAACAAGCCATCAACCGTCTTGATTTCTATTTCGAGGTCACCGCTTTCATCGACTGCCGACGTCCAAGTCGCTTCCGACGTGAAGCGCGTGATACCTTCCTCCGCACCGATGCCATAGGGCAGGCATGTGACATCATGAAGCCCGTCCGCAACTTTAATGAGCTTTTCATGATTCCTCTTATCCGGTTCCAGCGCTACTATCGACTGGTACTGTCCACCGACACGCTTTGCAAACGCTTCGACAGTATCGCCGATATAGGCACCGAGGTCGAGAAACACCTCGTCCCTGCCAAACGTAATGACCTCAGGATCGAAATATTGCAAGCTGGCATCATCACGAACTGCCTCTATGAGCGAGCGATCGCGGCTCACCTTGTACTGCAGAAGGTTGCGGAAGACCTTGCGGGATTTCTCATCTGCCAGGAGCGCATCGACAGCCTCGATTTCCTCCGCATGGTCGGAAAAATACGCCGCATAATCAAACCCGTCCTCCCAGAGGTAGAAATCTGGCTTCACGATACGAGAGGCACACGCTTTGTCGATGGAAAGCAGGCGCTGCTCGAGGCGATCGGGACCGTAGGACGATATAACGATTTGTCCCCCCCCCGCGGACAAATAGCTCAATGGCCGTACAGGCACACCGCAGAATCCCATCTTCTGCTTTTCTACGTCATCATCGAGGAAACACGACACCTTGATGCCATTATCACGAAAGATGTGAAGATACAATTCTCCGCAATTTCCCGCGCCGAACAACATGACCGGTTCCTTGGCCTTTTTCAGCTGCTCCAAGATTTTTTCACTTTGATTATCTGTTCTTCTCAACCAATTCAACATTTGTTTCATCCTTTCAAAATTAAGTTGTTCCTTGCAGTTTCCTCCTGCCCGCCGTAAAATAGAGGAAAGGAGGCGATTCCCTTGGGAAAGATCAAAGCATGGGACGAGCTCACGATCTGCGACAACTTTCTGTTCCTCAAAGTCATGCAAAACAAGTGGATCTGCAAGCGGCTCATTGAGAAAATTCTCAGCATCCGTATCCATCGGATCACATATCCCGTCACAGAGAAGACGATCGACATCCGTTACGACAGTAAGAGCATACGGCTTGACGTCTTTGTCGAAGACGACCAAGGGACGCTTTACGACATCGAGATGCAAACAACAGACGGTGATACACCGGACGAACTGCCGAAGCGAGCACGTTACTACCAAGCCATGATGGACATGGACGTGTTGAACAAAGGAGAATTTTACACCAAGCTTCGAAAATCATTCGTTATCTTTATCTGCACATTCGATCCTTTCACTGCCGGGCGAAGCATCTACACCTTCCAGGAGGCCTGCAGAGAAAATTCCAAGCTTACGATGGGCGATGAAACAACGAAGATTTTCTTGAACAGCCAAGGAAACCGTGAAGGGCTCGATCCCGACATCGTGGCGTTCCTCGACTATGTAAACGGTCTTTCGGCTAAAGGGCGTTTTACGAAGGACATCGAGAAAGAAGTCAAAAAAGTCAAAGAACACAAGGAAACGAGGTGGGAGTATATGACACTCATGATGGAAATGAAAAAACAATGGAATGAGGGACATGCGGAAGGCAAAGCTGAAGGCAAGGCTGAGGGCAAGGCTGAAGGCATTGCAACGACAACCCTGAAGTTTATCCGCAATCAACTGAAACGCAAAGTGCCTTATCAGCAGATTGCCGAAGACACGGAAACCTCGCTCGACGAGGTCTTACGCATCGCGAAAGAATCGAACATGGTTTACTGACTCACATCAATTTCCAGCCCCGCAGCCACCGTGCTTGCGGGGCTGTTTTTCAAATGAAGTTCACATGCCGCATGTCGACATCAACGTACGCTGCGATGAGCTCGTTCCTCTGCTGGTAGACGCAGAAATTCTTGCAATCTTTGCGTGGCCGAAGAGTCTGCAAACGCTGCTTTGTCGCTTCGGAAAACCACATGCCATAGAAACTCTGATCGTGCAGGTCGCCGACGACAGCTTCCGAATCATAGGCGCGCGTATGACAGAAGTAGACACGCTGGTCAGCGGCAATGACGGTGACGAGGCGGCAGGTGTAGCAAATGTTGAATGGCTGGGCGTGGAAGTTCTTGTCCATCCAGTCGTTCTCGTAATTGTTGATGATGACAAAGCCATTCTTTGCGAAGTCGGCCTGTGCCCGGTGGATCTGCTCGATGACATGGTCTTTGATCGGCGCATGGTAGTGCGGCTCGTTTTCCACGACGGCGGCGAATTTCACATTGTCGCAACCGAGCTCCCGCAGGAGGCGCGCGGCCTCGTAGACTTTGTCGGCATTCGCGTGGCTGATGACGAAGTTCACGCCGAGGACGCAGTCCTTGTCCTTCATTTTTGCAAAGTCTGCGATGTTCCGCGTAACGGTGTCGAATGCGCTTGCAGGCAGACCGCGCAGGCGACAGTACGTTGCCTGCACGGGCGAGTCAAACGAGATGCGCACCCATTTCGCCGTGCAGAACGCCTCGGCGCGATTGCCTGAAAGCAGCTGGCCGTTGCTGATGAGCGAAAGCTCGATGCCCTGTTCGCGGGCAAGGTTCGCCGCATCCGTAATCTGCGGGTAGCAGAGCGGCTCCCCGCCGCCGGAGAACGTGATGGCCTTGACGCCCATGCGCCCCATGTCAGAGAGAATCTCCTGAAGCTTCGGCCACGGGATGCTGTCGCGATGGTCGATGGCATTGCGGTTCTCTGTCTTCTGCGTCGTCCCGCCCGAGCCATACGTGCAGTACGCACAGTGATGATTGCAGACATTCGTCGGCTTCAATCGAATATAAAACGGTGCCCGGTGTTCACCTCTCGCTATGGCATCCAGTGCATCCGAATGATGAAAGATTTTCAGATTGGAATATGCATTCAAGGAAACAGCTCCTCCTATCGTCAGGCTGCATCTGCAACAATATCATCTGTCAAACCGGCACAACATAGAGCACCGTTTCGATGATCGTTGGAGAATAATGCCGAAGATAATAACGATACTGTCCCCCCCTTGAGGACAATTGCTCTATCTTGAGCTGCAGACGATAAAGATCGTCCACCGTGTGATAGACGGAAATCGCCATCGCAGGACGGTTTCGGGCAATCGTTTCTTTCGCCCCAAGCAGGGCGTCATACTCCGCTCCCTCGATGTCCATCTTGATAAAGGAAACCGGACGTCCGTTCATGATATCATCGACAGAATCCACATCGAGAACCGTGCTGCCTTCTTCGGAAGCGAAAGAATTTTTCGCTTCGCTGACGGTAAAGTGCAGTTGTCCACGCTCGCGCCAGATGCCGACACAATGGCATTCGACACCTGCCAGGCCTTTGGTCTTTTCCAGAAGCATCTGATAATTCTTCTCGCTTGCTTCGACAGCGATAATCTTGCGATACGTCCCCGCATATGCGATAAAGCCGCGAATCGAATCGCCATCATACGCGCCGAGATCCAAGAAGCAATCGTTATACTTCCGCAAGTCCAATTCTCCTTCTGTCGGGAAATATTGATGGCACTCCTCGAATGGCTCCATCAGCCCGGGCTCTCGGCTGATACGGTATGCAATCAGCTGTCTGAAAATCTTGCGGGACAAATCGTCCGATAAAAGTCCATATGCTTCTTCGAGCTCCCGCTCATGCTGCTGGAAATATGAAAAATTTTCTTTTTCCGGCTCGTAGCGTCCGAAATCGGAGGGAAAATAGACATCCATGAGGCCGTGATCCGCCAGATTCTGCTTCATCTTTGCTTGGTAGCCGCTCGTCACGAGAATCGCTGAATCTTCATCGACTGTGAGATCGGATAGCGTGCAGATCTTATGGCCGTTCATGGTCTCACCGTTTCGCAGATCGTCGCAAACGGCTGCAACCGGAATGTCATGCGCCCTCAGAATTTTTTCTGTTTCCTGTCCGCAGTAACCCGCGCCATATAAAACCACCTTGCGATGCTGTTCCTTCAATTGGATGAGGAGCTGCTCGTTATGGTTTTCTACGTCCTTGAATGCATCGAGCAGGCGTTTCTTCATGTCATTCCTCATTTCCCCAGATATTTGAACCAGTCCGCTGTCGCATCCTTGATCGTGTCCGGCGTCCAGACCGGAGCTTTCCGCCAGTAGTCGATGTTTTCGAGAATGTGCTGCACGCCTTCTTCGAGCGTGACATGCGGATGCCAGTCGAGCATCTTGTTGATTTTCGTCGTGTCAGCCCACGTGCAGTCCGGCTCACCCGGCCGCTTCGGGATATGGACGACGTCGGCATCCTTGCCGCCGAGGAGCTCAACGAGGCAGTTGACGGAGTACGTGTGCTCGCTGCCGACGTTGAACCGCTGGCCGATGATTTCGGGATTGTCCGATTTCGCAGCGGTGACGAAGGCATCGACGATGTCCGTGACGTAGG
>OMZR01000154.1 GCA_900315575.1 uncultured Veillonellaceae bacterium | reverse complement strand
GAAATCTTGTTCTTGAACAGTTTGTTGAAGAACCACGCCGCGCCGCTCGTGATGCCGCAGCACGTCGTCAGGCACGCGAGCGCGATGATGACGGCGAGCAGCAGGTTGCCCCACGGGCCGAACAGCAGGCCGACGGCCGCCGCGAGCAGCTGGCCGCCATTTTCCGAATGGCCGAGCACGGCGGCGCTCGTCGCGCCGAGGTACGCGAGCGAGAGGTAGATGGCGCTCATGAGCACGACGGAGATGAGACCGGAGAGCAGCGTGACTTCGCCGAGCGCGCGCTTTCCCTCGACGCCGCGCATGCGCGCCGCGTTGACGACGATCGTGCCGATGGCGATGGTCGCGAGGAGATCCATCGTCTGATAGCCGTCCTGGAAGCCCTGGGAGAAAGGCGTGGCGACATAGGCACCAGCCGCGTCGAGCACGGGGCCGAGCGGCGAGATGAGCGTGCGCGCGATCAGGACGACGAGGAAGACGAGCAGCAGCGGCGTCAGCATTTTGCCGATGCGATCCATGAGCTTGCTCGGGTTCAGCGCGAGGTAGTAGGCCGCGCCAAAGAACAGCGCCGTGTAGACGGCCTGCCCGAGCGTGATGGAGTCCGCGCCGAGAAACGGCCGGATGCCGATCTCGAATGAGACGGCGCCCGTGCGCGGCATGGCGAAGAACGGCCCGATTACGAGGTAGAGGATGACGAGCAGCGCTGTCGCAAACCACGGATACATGCGCGCGCGGATGAGCTCGATGTAGCGGCCGCCCGCGAGCGCGATGGCGACGACGCCGAGGAGCGGCAGCCCGACGCCCGTCGCGAGGAAGCCCGCCATGGCGATGCCGAGATGATCTCCTGCCGCCTGTCCGAGTGCCGGCGGGAAGATGAGGTTGCCGGCCCCGAAGAAGATGGAGAACATCATGAGCCCGAGCGCGAGCAGCTCGGTTTTCTTGAGCTGATTCATGGAATCGATGCCTCTTTCATAGAAAAAATTCACAAAACGTTTCAAACTTCCAACAGTATACCACAAACCTGTCCACGTAGCAAAGACTTTTTGTGCGTGACAATCCTCTTCATCTGTAATACAATAAAGGATGAAATTCTTTTAAGCCTCCCTCTGAGAGGGAGGCTAAGTTCGTCGTAAAAGGAGCAACTATGCCAGAAACAGAAGAAAAAGAACTCGACCCCATCGTCACGCAGCCCCATGGCCGCGAACAGCAGATGAAGATGGAGATTCTCAACATGATCCACAGCGGCGAGAGCCCGTATGACATCGTTTACATGATCGCCAAGCGCCTCGAAGCCGCTTCGGGCGAGCCGGGCTATGCCGCTTACGTCAAAGACCAGCTCCGCGCCGTCTACGGCTGCGCGCTGCAGGAGGAAAAGCTCCTGACCGACGAACTCGACGACGTCACGGCCCGCCTGCACCGCATCGAAAAAGCTTACGAGAGCGACGAGTTCACGGAAGAAGAGCACATCCGCATCGGCTTCGCCATCGACCGGCACAAGAAAAATATCGAACGGCTGAAAGTGCTGATCCAGCGGGCAAAGGCAGATCATGCGACGTTGAAGTTCCGAAAGAACTGAGCTTTTTGTGCAGCCTCTCCCTCTGGGAGAGGTGCCGAGCGAATGCGAGGCGGAGAGGGTAGTCGGGTACCGGAGACAAACAAGCATGCAAAAAGCCGCGAAAACATCTGCACAATGCAAGTGTGAGATGCTTTCGCGGCTTTCGTATGCCTTGTTCGGCTTGTGAATCCTACTACCCTCTCAGTCGCGCTTCGCGTGCCAGCTCTCCCATAGGGAGAGCCTGCTATAGCCAGATTCAGTCCAGCACATACACCGTGACGTATCTGCGCCCGAAGTTCATGGCTTCTCCGTAGCTGTTCATGCAGAGGTCGATGCGGTTGCCGTTGATGGCACCGCCGGTGTCGGCAGCGATGGCTTCACCGTAGCCCGGGATGTAGAGGCGCGTGCCGAGCGGGATGACGCCCGGGTCAACGGCGACAACACCGTGCTGAGCGACGAGGCCCATAGCCGTGATGCCGTCACCATTGCCGTCTGAGGCGATGTAGGCCGTGGCCTCCATCGTGTAGGCAGCGGAGTAGCGCTGCGCCCCCCGGGACGTCTGTACTTGTTCTTCCTGCTGTCGCGCAGCTTCTTCGTTTCTTGCCGCGACTTTCTTTACCTTGATATCGAGATTCTCGTGAATTTTCGTGTCCAGTCCTGGATCTGCCTCGTATTTTTCGAGGTCGTAGCCAGCTTCTACGAGCGCATCGCCCACCGTGGGCTTGCTCGTCATAATCGTTGCTTTCTGGCCGTCGATCGTGATGTTCACGGGGACGGCTCTGTGCACGGTGATTTCCGTGTGGTCATCAATCTTTTTGAGCGTGTATTCATCCTTGGAGTCCATCTTGACACCGGCGCGCGCGAGGATGATGTCGGGCGTCGTGTGCGTCGTGTTGGTTTCAATCATTCTGCCGTCGACGTTGATCGTGACGGAATGGATGTTGTTCTGCGTGAAACCAGTACTCAGCGCCATCGTGGCAGTGAGCGAAAGGCACAGAGCAACTTTTTTCGATTTGTTATGATGCTGATGAAAGTTTCTCGTACTCATTCAATTCCCCCTTCCACAGCTGAAAGAACATGGTAGCATTATAGCAAGGTTTTTATACCCTGTCAAACTCGTTTGGTCTCAGTCTCCCACCAAAGGCTGAATTTTACCTGAAAATTGGGAAATGAAAAGTGGTGGAGCGCTTGTGCTGCAAGCGTTCCACCACTTTTTGATTTTTTTGTTGTCCGCCCATTTTTTCAGCGCTTTTCTGCGCGACGAAGTCTGGGATAAATTGCTTCGGCATTCGTCGTGGTTGCGCGTGCAACATCCGCAAGCGTCATGCTGCGGAGCTCGGCAACTTTCTCAGCGATGAAACGCACGAACGCAGGCTCGTTGCGCCTGCCGCGCATGGGCACGGGCGCCATGTAGGGCGCATCCGTCTCGACGAGCAAACGGTCCAAAGGCATTTCACGGATGACGTTCAAGAGCTTCGAGGCGTTCTTGAACGTCAGCGGGCCGTCCGTGCCAAGATAGCAGCCGATCTTGAGGAATTCCCGCGCCATCTCGACACTGCCGGAGTAGCAGTGCAGGACGGTCGGGATGCCCTGCCCTTCCTTCTTCAGAATCGCCAGCGTATCGGCGTGCGCATCGCGGTCGTGGATGCAGACAGGCAGATGCAGCTGCCGTGCGAGATCGAGCTGATGAATGAAGATTTTGCGCTGGAGCTCCCGCATCGGCTCGTCCTTCACCCAGTAGTAATCGAGGCCGATCTCACCAATGCAGACGACTTTTTCGTCCTCGGCCCATTTCGCAAGCTGCGCGTCGTCGTCTGCCGTGAGTTCGCGCGCTTCTTCCGGGTGGATGCCGACACCGGCAAAGAGCCCTTCGTAAGCGTGCGCGAGCTCGACGGCCTTCTTCGAGCTTTCAAGCGTGTCGCCCATGTTGATACAGCGCGTAACGCCCGCCGCCCGCGCACGGGCCACGGCATCGGGGACATCGTCTGCGAATTTTTCATCATTGAGATGCGTATGCGTGTCGACAAGCTCGATGGCTTCGGCGGATTCAGCTGGTTCTGTCGTATTTTCTCTCGCATCTTTCGGCGCGAATGGCACGACGTTGCCGCGTTCTTCCTGCTTCATCAGCGGACCTCGGTCCCAGCGGGCATATTGACTTCGACGACCTTGAGGTCTTTGCCGTCGCTCGCCGCGAGGATCATGCCCTCGGAAAGCTGGCCGCGCATCTTGCGCGGCTTGAGGTTCGCAACGAGCACGAGGTGCTTGCCGACGAGCTCATCAGGCTGATAATACTGCGCGATGCCCGAGAGCACCGTGCGCTGCGCGTCGCCCGTCGAGAGCGTGAGCTTCAGCAGCTTGTCGGCATTTTCGACCGGCTCGCAGGCGAGGACTTCTGCGACGCAGAGCTTCACTTTTGCGAAGTCGTCAATCGTTATGATGCCTTCCGGGAGTTTTTCTTCTTTCTTCGCTTTCTTCTCCTGCTTTGCCTGCTTCTGCTGCTTCGCGTTCTGCGCAGGCTTTTCGTCTTTCTCGACCTCGATACGCGGGAAGAGCTGCTCCGGCGTGCCGACGTGGAGGCCGGCCGGGATGCCGCCCCAGGTCTCGATGTCTTCGAGCTGGACATCTTTCCACGCCTTTCCCGCATCCGCGAGGCCGAGCTGGTTCCAGATGCGCTCCGCCGTCGTCGGCATGAACGGGGAAATCAGGACGCTGATGATGCGCAGGGCTTCGGCGAGGTTGTACATGACATTCGCGAGCTCCTGCTTCTTCGCGGGGTTTTTCGCAAGCGCCCACGGCTGCGTCTCGTCGATGTACTTGTTCGCACGGCTGATGAACGCCCAGACCGTCTTGATGGTGTCGGAGAGCTTCATGTCCTCCATGCCATCGGCGAACGATTTGACCGTCGCGAGCGCGTCGTCTTTGAGCGACTTGTCGACGTCGCTCTCGCCCGACGGCGCCGCCAGCACGCCGTCCTGGAATTTCAGCGTCATGTTCAGCGTGCGGTGCAGCAGATTGCCGAGGTCATTCGCGAGGTCGCTGTTGATGCGCTGGATCAGCGCGTCGCGCGAGAAATTGCCGTCCTGGCCGAGGTTGATCTCACGCAGCAGGAAGTAGCGGATGGCGTCGGCGCCGAATTCGTCGATCAGGCCGTTCGGATCGACAACGTTGCCCTTCGACTTCGACATTTTGTCGCCATCGACGATGAGCCAGCCGTGGCCGTAGACTTTTTTCGGCAGCGGCAGATCGAGCGCCATGAGGATGCACGGCCAGATGATCGTATGGAAGCGCACGATCTCCTTGCCGACAAGGTGAAGGTCCGCCGGCCAGTATTTATGGAATTTCTCTGGATCGTCGAGGTAACCGATCGGCGTGAGGTAGTTCGTGAGCGCGTCGAACCAGACGTAGATGACGTGCTTCGGGTCGATGGGCACAGGGATGCCCCAGTTGAACGACGTGCGGCTGATGCAGAGGTCATCGAGCCCCTGCTTGATGAAATTGATCATCTCGTTGCGCCGCGAAACGGGCTGGATGAAATCCGGATGGTCCTCGATGTACTGGAGCACGCGGTCCTGGTACTTGCTCATCTTGAAGAAATACGCTTCCTCCGCGACCTCCTGCACCGGACGGTGGCAGTCCGGGCAGCAGCCGTTCTCGTCGAGCTGATGCTCCGTCCAGTAGCTCTCGCAGG
>OMZR01000107.1 GCA_900315575.1 uncultured Veillonellaceae bacterium | reverse complement strand
GGCTCTGTTTTACATGTCTACTGATAGAACGCCCTTTTGAGGTAGAATAGTCCCGCCAAACCAAATCGCCCAAGCAGACTCCGGCCGAACGGAGGATGCCTTTGTTCAGCCAACCCTGGGCTTGGTTTGGCGATTGAGTCTGCGATGGTTGGCTGACCAAAGGCTTTCCCTTTTATGGAAGCAAAAGAAATAGCAGCCATCGTCGATTCGATGTACGAGGATGAGCTCGACGTTCTATCTCAGCTCCTCGCCCTTTCCGAGCCTGAGCGCCCGGACGCGATGATCCTTCGCGAGAACGGGCTGCCCTTCTGCCCCGTATGCGGGATTTCGCGATAGACCATCTGCCCAGCCTCGGGGAAATTATCTACCGCTGCCGTGCTCACCGGCGTCCCCTGCCCCTGTCCGAGCAGCGCGTCATAATCCGCCAGCCCGAGCCCCGCACCGACCGCGCCGATGCCCATCGCCTTGAGAAATGTCCTGCGCTTCATTTCATCGCACCTCCCTGCACGTTTGCTGACAACTTCCGGCTCCCCTTCCGAGCCAGCCATTTCTGCAAATAATAGAACGCGATGGCGTACAGCCCGAGCGCACAGAGCAGAAGCACATAGCCTGCCACAACCGGCAGCCGCGCGGCGGGGGCGCTGAAGATATGTACCATGGCGAGGCGGTCGCCGATATGGTCGAGCCGCGAATACGCGCACCCTGCCCAGCCAATCAGCACGAGCAGCCAGAAACGCATCGTAGGATGCACATCAAGCGCGCCCAAAAGCGGCACCTTGCGGATGCGCTGCCAGAGCCCCGCCCAGTGACCCCCGATATGCATGCCGAGAAAAATCAGCATAGCACAGGCGCTTGCGATATGAAGCTGATGGACGAAGATGCTGCGATGAAGCGGCAGGTCGATCACGACATCCTTGAGCACATGATTCGAAATCAGAATCCCCGTGCCAAGCGCGAGCGTCGCACTCACAAGCAACAGCACGCCGAGCAGCGTCTGCGCGACCCGCAGCCGTCCCCACCGCCCGCGCATAAGACTCGAAAACCAGCGGTGATTCCAGAAAAGATGTACGACCGCCGCTACCAGCAACACGAGCCCCAGTGCCTCATGCCACACCTGCGCCAGCGAACGGAATCCCATGACAAGCAAGAACAGCACGAGCATTGCCATATCAAGCGTAAAACGTTTCATCACAATCCCACCCTTCGATGGACAAAAATTCCCTGCTAGCTTCATTATACGGAGCTGGCAGGGAAAAGGAAATACTTGTTGCGAATCACGAAAAATGCCTACGAAGCATATCACCGCACAAAATACGGCTTCAACGCCAGCGTCACGAAGAATACGCCTGCCGAGACGACGACGATGGTCGCGCCAGCTGCCATGTTGAAGTAGTAGGCGAGCAGGAGGCCTGTGATGCCGGAGGCGAGGGCGGCGAGGACGGAGACAGCGTGATACTGCTTGACGTTCTGCGCGACGTTGCGCGCGGCGGCAGCTGGCAGGACGAGCAGGGCGTTGATGATCAGAATGCCGACCCACTGGATGCTGATGGAGACGATGATCGCGAGGAGCGCTGCGAAAGCGCTCTGAATCCAAAACGATGGAATGCCGCGGCTCCGCGCGAACGAGGCGTTGATGGAGAGCACGAGCAGGCGGTTGAACAGCACGCCCCACGCCGCGAGCACGAGCAGGAAGATGATGGCGAGCGCGCCGATGTCATCGGGTGTGACGGAGAGGATGTCGCCAATCAGATACGAGGAAAACTTGTTGAATCCCCCACCATAGCTCATCATCATGAGGCCGAGCGCGATGGCTGTTGAGGAAAAGACACCGATGATCGTATCGGTCGAGGCCGTGCTCTTGTTCTGGATGTACGTGATGAAGACGGCGAATGCAACGGAAAACAGCACGAGCGAGAGGAGTGGCGAGACGGAGCCCAGCAGCACGCCGATGGCAATGCCTGTGAACGCGCCGTGACCGAGCGAATCGGAGAAAAACGCCATGCGGTTCGAGACGACCATCGTGGAGAGCAGGCCGAAAAGCGGCGTCACGAGCAGGATGGCGAGGAACGCATTGAGCATGAAATGATGCCCCGCCCACTCGAACGGCAGGAGTGTCTGCAAGACAGCATAAATCGATGTCATCCGCGCTCCCCTCCTTCCATCGGCGCTGTGGTTTCTGCAATCCCGCACTCGGGGATATCCGCCGCCGCTTCGCGCGCCGTCTCGCCCGCGAGCAGGCCGAAGATGTGCTTCGTGCGCGCATCGGCAAAGACCTCTTCCGGCGTGCCGGAGCAGATGACACCTTTGTTCAGCAGCACGACCTGGTCGGCGTGCTTTGCGACCATGTTGAGGTCATGCGAAATCAGGATGATGGCCATGTCCTCCTTTTCGCGCAGGTCAGCGACGATTTCATAGAAGAGTTCGAGACCATTCTGATCGACGCCCGAGACCGGCTCGTCAAGCAGCAGCAGGTCAGGCATCGGGTCGAGCGCGAGCGCGAGCAGGACGCGCTGGAGCTCGCCGCCCGAGAGCGCGCCGAGGCGCCGGTCGATGAGATGTTCGGCATGGACGCGCGCAAGGCTTTTTTCGATGCGCGCGCGCAATTTCCCCGCGGGGAACAGCCAGACAGGACGCCGCGTCAGACACGCGCAGAAGATGTCCTGCACGCTCGTCGGCGCACTGACGTCGAAACGCAGGTACTGCGGCACGTAGCCGATGACGGGATGGCCCGTGTGCTTGCCCTTGGCATCGACGTAATGAAGCTTGCCTGTATGCGGCACCTCGCCGAGGATGGCTTTTAAAAGCGTGCTCTTGCCCGCGCCGTTCGGGCCGATCAGCGCGGTCAGCTGGCCGCAGTGGACATGCAGGTTGACGTGGTCGAAAATCGTGAGGCGTCCGGCTTTGACGCCGAAATCCTCAATCTTCGTGCAGCAGAGCTTCGTGCAGTCGTCGCAGGACGCCGCATGATGATGCAGGATGGTCTTGAACAAAAGTGAATTCTCCTAACTGGTGAAATTATTTCCGCAAACGGGAAAAGGCATGGCAGCCCCAGAGAAAGCAGACGACAGCATAGGCCGCAAGCACGAGCGCCGAGCTCATGGCGACGTCCTGCCCCGCGCCAATGCCGCGCAGGAGGTAGCTCGTATGCGTCAGCGGCAGGAGCTCGATGACGTAGCGCACGAAATCTGGCAGCGCGTGCGTCGAAAAGAACGTACCGCAGAGGAACGACATCGGCAGCAGGATGTACGTGTTGACCTGCCCCATTTCCTCATACGTGTTGATCTTCATGGCCGCGAGAAAGCCGATTTCAGCAAAGATGGCACAGTTCAGCACGAGCACGAGCAGGAACGCCGGCGTCAAAAAGAAATGCGCGCCGAACGCCAGTGCGAGCACGAAGATGATGGCCGACGAAATCAAGCCGCGCAGCACGGCCGCGAGGACTTTGCCGATGACGAAAGCCGGCGGCCAGATCGGCGCGATGATGTACTCTTCGAGGCTCTTGTGATAGATGCGCTCGGCATGGACGGGCGTGATGCTGTTGAAGCTGATGTTCATCGAATTCAGCGCGAGGATGCCCGGCACGAGGAAGTCGAGATATGTGCCCGAATCGATCTGGATGCTGCGGCCGAGCCCCCAGCCGAACGCCACGAGATAGAGCATTGGCGCGACCATGCGCGAAAGGATGAATTTCGTCATGCGGCGTTTCAGCACGACCCAGTCGCGCCAGAACACCGTCCAGATGTCGAAAAGCGCTCCCGAAACGCTGCTCATGACGACACCTTCTTTCCCGTGAGCTTCAAAAAGACATCTTCGAGCGTCGGCAGCCCCGTCTTTTCCTTGAAATGTGCCGGCGTGTCGAGATCGACGAGATGGCCTTGCGACAGCATCGCGACGCGGTCGCAGAGCGCTTCGGCCTCCTCGATGTAGTGCGTCGTGAGGAAGACCGTGACGCCCTGCTCCTTCATCGTGCGGATGAGCTCCCAGATGCGGCGGCGTACCTGCGGGTCGAGCGCGACCGTCGGCTCGTCGAGGAACAGCACGCGCGGATGGTGGATGAGGGCCCGCATGATGAGCAGGCGGCGCTTCATGCCGCCCGAGAGGCGGCGCACGCCGTCATTTTTTACGTCCTCGAGCTCGACATAGCGCAGGAGCTCGCGGATGCGCGCCTCGCGCTCGCGGCTCCCCATGTGATGCAGGCGCGCATGGAGCTCCATGTTCTCCCCGACCGTGAGGTCCTGGTCGAAATTGACATGTTGCGGCACGACGCCGATCAGGCGCTTGATGTCCTGTGCATGCGCGCGGGCGTCCTGCCCGTCATAGCGGATCGTGCCAGACGTCGGCTCCATCAGGAGTGTCAGCATCCGGATCGTCGTCGTCTTGCCCGCGCCATTCGGCCCGAGCAGGCCGAACGCCTCGCCCTTGCCGACAGAGAACGTGAGCTTGTCGACGGCCGTCTTGTACGTGTTCTTCCCGCTCGCATCCTTGTGCGGGTACTGTTTCGTGAGGTTCTCTAGCTCCATCATGGGTGTTCCCATGGATTTCCCCCTCTTCGTGGTATTGATTCATTGTAACACAAAAGAAGGAGCGATTGCAAAGTGGCTGCAACTGCTCCTTCTTTTCGCACCCGCGGAAGTAGCGACGTGCTGATTGCTTTATCGTACAAGGGACTCCCCCCGCCGCTCACGCGGCCCGTCCCCCCTCTAGAGGGGGGCTGGCTTAAAAGAAACGTCAGCAGCTAGAAGGATTTCTCCTATCTTCGATATTATTTGTCTGCTTCGAGCGCATCCCAGGCGTCGTTCGCGCGCTTGACGTAGAGGTCGCGAATCTGCTTGTTCTCGCCGATGCCGTGGATGTAGGCATCAACCTTGTAGCCAGCGGCCTCGAGCTGGGACTTGTGGCTGTCCGGATCACTGCCTGCCATGTCGTTGTTCGCATGGTCGCCGGCAACCATCATCATCGGCATGAGCGTGACATGCTTGATGCCAGCTGCCTTGAGCTTCGGCATGACCGTCTCAAGGGAAGGCCAGCCTTCGACCGTGTAGACGAAGACATTCTTGAGGCCCATCTCGTTGATCTTCGCCTGGATGACGGAGTAGTAAGCGTTCGAGACCTGCGGCGTGCCATGTGCCATGATCAGGATGGCATCGTCCTTGCCCTGCTTCGGGAACTGGCTCTTGAGGGCGTTGATCGTCTCCGTGACATCATCGGCCTGGTCTTCCTGGCCCTGCCAGTACATCAGCGACGTGCCGAGCGTCATCTTCTTGAACTGGTTCTTGTAGTTGTCATAGACCGCCTTGTCATAGGCATACTCCATGCCTGGGATGACATCGAGCGTCGCAATCGCGATGCGGCTGTAGCCATCATCCTTGAGTTCCTTCATGGCCTCTTCCGGCGTCGGATACTTGATGCCTTCCTTGGCCTGGATGCGGTCAATGATGATATGGCTCGTGAAGGCCGTGACGACCTTGACATCCGGATGCGCCTTCTTGATGGCGTCGACCGTAGCGTCAATTGTCTTCTGACGCGTATCCTTGAACGTCGTGCCGAAGCTCATGACGACGATGGCGTCCTTGTTCGCTTCGTTCTGCAGCTCCGGCGTCTCGTGCTTCAACACGCCGATCTGTGCGGCTTCCTTCAGTGCTGGCGTTGCATCCTTGACTTCCGGATTCAGCGTGTAGGCAGCTTCCGTGGCCTGCGGTGCAAAGCCGAGGCAAGCCGTGACAGCGAGCGAGGCAGCGAGCATTTTCTTCCAGTTCTTCACGAGAAATTCCCCCTAAAAACAGCGAAAACAGTAAAACAAAAATACCTTTCTCCCCACGCGGAAAGAAAGGCTGAAAGCTCGTCGCTCCAAGTCCCCTCCCCATCGTTCGTGGGTCATGCGGTGACTTCGGAACAGGCAGTTCTCCTGGCTTGGTTCATCGCGTATCCGCGCCTTCCCAGAAGGGCTCTGCCCCTTCCAGTGACGTTCGCGGGAAATTTCCTGATCTCCCGTGCGGATGCGCTCCCCCTACAGTGGCGGGACCGCGCCGGCTTCCGACCGGCTTCTCTATTGAGTCTTGCGACACCTGTCCGTAAATCGTCTATGCAGTTTTGAGAAAGTCCATCAAACAAGATTATTATACGATAACCAAAAAGAATTGTCAATCAGCGTCAATCATCTTTCGTGTACCCGTCCATGTCATCGAAACCACGGAACGAGCCGAAGCCTTCGGCACTGCCATTGCCATCCATACGACGGTGGTTGATGGCCGAGAGGCCGTGGTAGACCGTCGAGAGGTCGATGCCCTCGCCACGGTTCTCCATGTATTTTTCGAGCTTGCGCTTGACGCGCTGGAGCGCGTTGTCGATGGATTTGACATGGCGGTGCAGCTCGGCTGCGATCTCCTGATACGACTTGCCGTCGAGGTAGCTCATGAGCACCTGCCACTCAAGGTCGGAGAGGATCTCCTCCATCTTCTTCTCGATGTCGACGAACTCCTCCTGGCTGATGACGAGCTCTTCCGGGTCGGAGACCTTCGCGCCCGAGAGCACGTCTAAGAGCGTGCGGTCGCTGTCCTCGTCATAGATGGGCTTGTTGAGCGAAATGTACGAGTTCAGCGGGATGTGCTTCTGCCGCGTCGCCGTCTTGATGGCCGTGATGATCTGGCGCGTGACGCAGAGCTCGGCAAAGGCGCGGAACGACGAGAGCTTGTCGTTCCGGAAATCGCGCACAGCCTTGTAGAAGCCGATCATGCCTTCCTGGATGATGTCTTCGCGGTCGGCACCGATGAGGAAGTACGAACGCGCCTTTGCGCGCACGAAGTTCCGATACTTGTTGATGAGGTAGTCGAGTGCCGTACTGTTGCAGTGGTCCTTGATTTCGGTGATGAGTTCTTCGTCGGTCATGTGATCGAACTCACTGATCTCCTCGGGGCTCATCCCCATGTTTTCATTCGCTTCTGCTTCCATCGCACGATCCCCTTCGTGTTCTTCTTTTACTCATTTCCTATTACAAAGGAAATTATACCTCAGAAAGGAGGGATGCGTCAAGGCAGGGGACGCGGGTCCTACCCCTGCTTCAAAAGTCTCTGCCGAAGCGATTCGTAAAGCAAGATCGAACCAGCGACCGAGGCATTAAGCGAGTTGATGCGGCCGACCATCGGGAGGCTGACGACGATGTCGCAGTTCTCGCGCGTGAGGCGGCTCATGCCCTTGCCCTCGCTGCCGACGACGAGCACCATCGGGCCCGTGAGGTCGGCCTTGTCATACGGCGTGCCGTCCATGTCGGCACCGACGACCCAGAGGCCACGTTCCTTGAGCTTCTTGAGTGTCTGCACGACATTGCCGATGCGCGCGACCGGCACGTATTCGACCGCGCCTGCCGACGTCTTTGCGACCGTCGCGTTGAGCGGCACGCTGCGGCGCTTCGGAATCAGGATGCCGTGGACGCCGGCCGCATCCGCCGTGCGCAGCAGGGCGCCGAGGTTGTGGGGGTCTTCGAGTTCGTCGAGAAGCAGCAGGAACGGCGGCTCTCCTTTCGCCTCGGCACGTGCGAGGATGTCCTCGACTTCGACATACGGAACGGGCGCAACAAAGGCCAGCACGCCCTGATGGCGATGGCCGCCTGCTAGCGACTCGATTTTCGCGCGCTCCACCGTCTGCGTCAGGACGCCGCGCTCTTTCGCGAGTGCGAGCAGTTCCTCGATGTCATGCGCACGGTCGCCCTGCGCGAGCAGGATCTTGTTGATGCCGCGGCCCGATTTCAGCGCTTCCGTGACAGCATTGCGGCCGACAAGGACATCATCGGGCAATTCGCGCGGTTCCTGCGATGTCCGCGGTTTCCGTGATTCTCGGGAATCGCGGAATGGTTTCTTCTTTCTTTCCATGTCGTTATCCTCAGTCGTCCGGTTCGCGGAGCTTGATCATTTCGGCAAAACGGCCGCAGGTCATGTCGCCCTCGGGGCAGCGGCCCGTATTGACGCAGCTCGCGCCTGCATTGTGGAAGAGCGTCGGTGCGACCTGCTTGACCTCGGCGAGCATCTTGTTCGCGAGCTCACGAATCTCCCACTGTGCACGATAGCAGCAGCGCAGATTGAAGAAATGCAGCAGCGAGCGCGCATTCATCGTCACGAGAATCTTCGTCTCCGTTGCGTTCGCGAGCACGTAACGCGCATCTTCCTTCGGGATGCCGAGCTCCGTGAGCTCGTCGTACGTCTTGCGGATGTCCGCAATCAGCGCGTCAAACTTCGCCTTTGCCTCGGGATTTTCGGCAATCGTCGGCGGCGTGATGTACTGGAAACCGTGCGCGGCGACATAGCGCTGCGACTGCTGGTCGTAACTTGCGATGCGATGGCGCACGAGCTGGTGCGTCAGCACGCGCGAGACGCCCTCGATGCCGAACGTGAACGAGACGTGCTCGATCGTCGAGGCATGGCCGAGCTTGACCATCTTCTTCACCATCGCGCGGACTTTCTCGTCGCTGAGCTTTTCTGAGAGCTCTTCCGCGCCGACGGCGGAATAACAGAGGCGCGCCGCCATGGCGACGACGCGCTCGGGTTCTGGCGTGTAGTCCAGAAGTTTCACCTTGATGGGCAAAATGATTTCTCCTTTATGCTTGCGATTTCGCTTGGATTTCCTGCATCATCGCTTTCGAAATGACTTCAAATGAGGCTTCGGCAATCTCGTAGAGGCGTTTGTCCTCGTCGCGCAGGTAGAGGCTGCCCAGAAGCGCCTCGAAGCCCGTGCTCGAATGGTATTCGGCGACGGTCGAGCTGCGCGGTGCATGGCTCTTCGCGTTGCGCGCGCGGCGGTAGATGGCTTTCTCGTCATCCGTCAGCATGGATTCAATGCCGAGGTATGCCTTGTGCTGCCACTTCGCCGAGACAATCTGCGCGCTGAACGCGTGGAGCGCCTGCACTTTCGCCTGCTCGTACGAAAGCAGGCGCGTGCGGACGAAGAGGTGGAAGTAGGCATCGCCGACATAGGCGAGGACGAGCGGGTTCAGCTGGCGGACGTCGGATGCTGTCAGATGGTCGTAGTGCTGGAGAATGCCACCAGTGCCATCGGGCTCAAACATCATGCGAACTAAGCGTTGGAAATGAGAAAAATTCATATCAACAATTCTTCCTCCGCAGAATACATTCGATAAAATTGTCAGAACCTACCTCCGACACTCCCCCCGCCGCAAGCGGCCCGTCCCCCCTCTGAGAGGGGGGCTGTCTCAAAAGAAACTTCACATTCTTTTCCATCTTACACCATTTTTCGTATCTTCCAATGCGATGCCGGCCGCTTTGAGATCGTCACGAATCTTGTCGGCAATGGCCCAGTTCTTGTTCTTGCGAGCATCCTGGCGAATGGAGATGATGAGTTCCATGAGCTTTTCCGTCAGGCCGTCGTCAGCAGCTTCTTCCTGCTGCTCGAACAGACCGATGATGCCGGCCATGGTGTCCCAAGCAGCCTTCGCCTTTGCGAAGTTTTCCGCATCAAAGGCCTTGCCTGCCGTGACGTCCTGATAGTAGATGTTGATTTCCTTCGAGAGCGCGAAGAGCTGGCTGATGGCGAGCGCCGTGTTGAAATCATCGTCCATAGCCTCATCGAACGCCGCGCGGAGTTCTTCGGCTTTCTTGGCGAGTTCTGCCGCCGTCGCTTCGCCCGCGCCCTGCTTCTTTGCGAGCTCCTCGATATAGCCTTGCGTCGTCTGAAGGCGTGCAAGGCTCGTCTGCGCCTCCTTGAGCCGGTCGTCGCTGAAATCGAGCGGGCTGCGGTAATGCGTCTGGAGAATGAAGAAGCGCACGACTTCGCCCGGGTACTCCTTCAGGATGTCTTCGACCGTGAAGAAGTTGTTCTTCGACTTCGACATCTTTTCGTTGTGAATCGTGATGAAGCCGTTGTGCAGCCAATACTGCGCGAAGCTGTGGTCATCGCCGATGCA
>OMZR01000106.1 GCA_900315575.1 uncultured Veillonellaceae bacterium | reverse complement strand
GGAATCTGCAACCTTCGCCACCTCGACCGCGAGATCGCAAAACGCAAGGTCGTAGCGGAGCGCTACTGGGAGCGTCTCGACGGTGCCAGGGGCGTCAGGCTATCGCTTCCCAAGGAGGGCATCACGCCCAACTACGCCTACCTGCCCGTGGTGTTCGACGACGACTTCGGCGCGACTCGCGACGACGTATACGATGCCCTTGCGGCGCAGCAGGTCTTCTCGCGCAAGTACTTCTACCCGCTCACGACCGACTTCGCCTGCTACCGCGGCCGCTTCGACAGTTCCAAGACTCCGGTCGCGCAGTACGTCGCGAGCCACGTGCTCACACTTCCCATGTACGCGGACCTCGCGCTCGAGGACGTTGACCGCATCTGCGACATTGTGCTTGCATGCGGGAAATGATGTGTGACATTTGAAAAATTACAGTTATGCGCTTCGTCGATGCGGAGCGCTGTTTTATTGCACTTTTCAAAGATGCATGATAGAATTTTGGAAGATGAGTTCATGAAGGGAGCTGCGATGATGGATGAGGCGTATCCTGTCCGGCACTTTTGCTGCCGGGATATTTCTACGAAGAAGATGAAGTCGTATTATCGCGATGAGACAGGGTTCTTTCCTTCTGCACAGCCGCTGATCGGGCCGGTGCGCGGGGAGACGGGGGTGGATGGGCTGCGTCTCGATTTTAATGACGGCCTGCGCCTCGAGGTACCGAAGGGAAAGTTCCATGTGCGCATCAGTGATGCGGATTCGGAGATGGTCTTCTTTGATGACGATGTCTCTGGCGTCCGGCTTCAGTCGATGGAGAAATTTTATGTCCGTTGGCAGATTGATGTCCACCGTGGTGGGGCATTAGTTTTTTTCGCATACATTCGATCCGACGGGACAACAGGTGTTCTTCGTTGACTGCAGCACGCTGCTGGGGGATTCCCTCGTCGTGATTCCTTACCTGCGAGCGTTCCGAGAACAGTACGGGGCACGGGTTTCGTGCTGTCTGCCTCCCTATCTCGGAGACTTTGCCCGGCGCATGGTTCCGGAGATTGAGTTCCGCGATACGTGGCCGGAGGATTGTTATGCGACATTTTATTTTGGCGCGTCGATTGATACACCGGCTCTGGCACCGGAGGACGGGCGGTTTATGCCGATGGAGGAGCTTGGCCATCTGATCTTCGGCGTGCCGTGGCCGCGGCAGCTGCCAGTCTTTCCAGCGGGGGAGCGGCAGATTCAGGAGCCTTATGTTTGTATTGGCGTACAGGCTTCGCATCCGGCGAAGGGATGGCTCTATCCGGACGGGTGGGAGATCGTCACGGCGGCGCTCCGTGAGGCGGGGTATCGTGTCCTCTGCATTGACAAGGAACGTGAGAATTCTGCAGATGGATTTTCAGCGCAGATACCGGCAGGTGCTGAAGATTTCACGGGGGAGCATCCGATTGAGGAACGCGCAGAGCTTCTTGCGCATGCAGATTTTTTCATTGGGCTCTCAAGTGGTCTTTCGTGGCTCGCGTATTTCGTCGGCTGTCCAGTTGTGATGATCTGCGGATTTTCAGAAAGCTGGTACGAGTTCGATACGCCTTACCGTGTTTACAACCGCCTCGCCTGCCATGGCTGTCTCAATGATGTGCGGGAAAATTATTTTCGAAATCCCTGCCCGCGCCAGCCGCGCGGTTCGGAAAGGATTCTCGAATGCCAGAAGACAATTACGCCGCGCATGGTGCTCGACGCCATTCGCAGACTGCAGCAGGATCGGGAACGGATGGCATGATTTTTTCGGCTGCGCGTGCTTGACGCGCGGCCGTTTCGTGTTTTAAGATAAAGACTGTCAGCAAAAATCGGGCTGTCTGCATGCGCAGGCGAGCCCCTTTTTCCGTGAGAAGAATCCATTGGGAGTTTTGATTGATGAAGACTTTGTTCCGCGCACTCGGCGAGGATGCCGCAGTGCAGAAGATCCAGGAGGCTTTTGCAAAGGCGGACGGACGGACGCTCGTCTACGGCCTCTCGGGATCGCAGAAGCATGCCGTTTATGCCTCGGCGTTTGAAGTGTCGCCGCGCCCGACGGTCGTGCTCGTCCACAGCCGTGAAAGCCTCGAAGCATGGCGGGAGAATCTGCGCACTCTGCTGCCGGATGTTCCCGTGCTCGAGCTGCCGGAGGTCGATGCGGCGGCCGAGGACATCCAGGCATCGGCGCGGAGCCTCGAAAGCACAGCAAAGCGCATGGACGTGCTCGGGCGGCTGCTGCGCGGCGAGAACCTCATCGTGCTCTCGACGATGGCGGCGGCGGCGGCAAAAGGCATGTCGCGCGGCGATTTCGAGCGGCTGAGCCTGCACATCGGTACGGGTGATACGGTCGGCCTGACGAAGCTCGTCCACAGTCTCTCGGACCTCGGCTATGCGCGTGTCGAGGAAGTCGAGTCCATGGGGCAGTTCTCGGCGCGTGGCGGCATCGTCGATGTCTTTCCGATCAACCGCACGGCGCCCGTGCGTATCGAATTCTTTGATGACGAGGTCGATTCGTTGCGCGAATTCGATCTTGACACGAAGCGTTCGCAGCGGAATATCGGGGCGGTCTCCATCCTGCCGCTTGCGCGCACGGATGCGAAGGGACGGCCGGCACTGTTCCTCTCATATCTTAAGGGCAGCGGCACTGTGCTGTTCGACGAGCCGACGCGCCTGCGCGAAGAGCTCCGCACGATGGTCAAGGAGAATCCTGACATCAAGAAGCATATCTTCAGCTGGGAAGATCTGCTCGAAGAGGCGGAGCACAACAATGTCGTGTTTTCGGCGCTGATGCTCCAGCAGATTCATGGCGCGGATCCGGACGCGACGATCAGCATCACGGTCACGAACATGACGCCGTTCCAGCGGCAAATGGATCTCTTCACGGGCGAGCTCTCGCGCTATCTCGCGGCGAAAGAGCGTATCCTGATCCTGCTCTCGACGAAGGAAAAGGCGAACGGTCTGCGCGAGATGCTCGCGAAGCGCCGCCTGCCGTCAAGCGTGATGGACGAGGGCGCAGAGCTTTCGGAAAAGCGCATCACGATCCAGACGGGCCTGCTGCTTTCCGGCTTCGAGCTCGCGAGCGACCGCCTCGTCGTCGTGACGGAGAAGGACATCTTCGGCCATGTGAAGCGTCGTATCGCAAAAACGGCGCCTGAGGGCGAAAAGATTTCGCATTTCCGCGATATCAAGCCCGGCGACTACGTCGTGCATGTCAATCACGGTATCGGCAAGTATGTCGGCGTCGTGACGCTCGAAGTCGGCGGCGTGCGGCGCGACTATCTGCACATCAAGTATGGCGGCGATGACAAGCTCTACGTGCCGACGGACCAGGTGCACCTGCTGCAGAAATACATCGGCAGCGAGGGCGAGGTGCCGCGCCTGCACCGCATGGGCGGCACGGAGTGGATCAAGGCGAAGGCGCGCGCGAAGAAGTCCGTCGAGGACATCGCGGAAAAGCTCATCGAAATCTACGCGAAGCGCAAGGATGCCGAGGGCTTTGCGTTCTCACCGGACGATGCGAGCCAGCAGGAGTTCGAGGATGCATTCCCGTTCCAGGAGACGGACGACCAGCTGCGCGCCATCAAGGAAATCAAGCGCGACATGGAATTGCCAAAGCCGATGGACCGGCTGCTCTGCGGTGATGTCGGCTTCGGCAAGACGGAAGTGGCCATCCGCGCGGCGTACAAGGCCGTCATGGATGGCAAGCAGGTCGCCGTGCTCGTGCCGACGACGGTGCTCGCGCAGCAGCATTACAAGACGTTTTCCGAGCGCTTTTTGAATTTCCTGCCGACGGTCGATGTCATCAGCCGTTTCCGCTCGCAGCGCGAGCAGACGGACACGCTGAAGCGCGTGGCTTCGGGCGACGTGGACATCCTGATCGGCACGCATGCGATCCTGAACCAGCGAAAAGTCCATTTCAAAGACCTCGGTCTCCTGATTGTCGATGAGGAGCAGCGTTTCGGCGTCAAGCAGAAGGATAAGATTCGGAGCCTCGCGGCGGGCATCGACGTGCTGACGCTTTCGGCAACGCCGATTCCGCGTACGCTCCATATGTCGCTTGTCGGCGCGCGCGACATGAGCATTATCGAGACGCCGCCCGCGGAGCGCATCCCCGTGCAGACGTATGTCGTCGAGGCGAGCGACGCTGTGCTCGCAGGCGCCATCAAGCGCGAGATGCGGCGTGGCGGACAGGTGTTCTTCGTCTACAACCGCGTCGCGAGCATCGACGCGATGAAGGCGCGGCTGCAGTCCCTCGTGCCCGAGGCGCGCATCCTCGTCGCGCACGGCCAGATGCCGGAGGAGCTCCTCGAGCGCGTCATGATGGACTTCTACGAGGGCGAGGCTGACATCCTGCTCGCGACGAGCATTGTCGAGAACGGTCTCGACGTTGCGAATGCAAACACGATCATCGTTTATAACGCTGACCATTTCGGCCTGTCGCAGCTCTACCAGATGCGCGGCCGCGTCGGCCGTTCGCCGCGTATGGCGTTTGCGTATTTTGTCTACCAGGCGGACAAGGTGCTGTCGGAGACGGCGGAAAAACGCCTCGCGGCCATGAAGGAGTTCGCCGAGCTCGGCGCGGGCTTCAAGATTGCCATGCGCGACCTCGAGATCCGTGGCGCGGGCAATTTGCTCGGTGCGCAGCAGCACGGCCATATCGCGAGCGTCGGCTTCGAGATGTACTGCAAGCTGCTCGAAGAAGCCATTGATGCGCTGCAGAAGAAGAAGCCCGCGAAGGTCGTGCCGGAGCCGACGATCGAGATCAATGTCGAAGCGTATATCGAGAGCGATTACATCGCTGACGCGCAGCACAAGCTCGAGCTCTACCAGCGCATCGCGGCCATTCGCAAGAACGAGGAGATTCCGGCGTTCATCGACGAGCTCATCGACCGCTTCGGCGAGCCGACGCCGGGCGTCATGAAGCTTTTGGAAGTCACGCGCATCCGCAATTATGCGCGCCAGCTCGGCATTGCCGTCATCGCGGAGAAGCCGGCGGCCATCGAGATGCATTTGACGAAGGAGCCGACGTTTGAGATGGCGAACCTCATGAAGCTCAAGGAGCGCTTCGGCCCGAACCTCACGATCCTGCCGCCGCAGGGGCTGCTGCGCTTCCGCCTGATGCCGTCGTACCGGAAGAACCTCACGAACTTCCTGACGCGTGTGCTCATGGCGCTCGCGGGTGACGAGGCGGCGCTCGAGCCGAAGGAAAAGATTTCGAAAGGAGCATGATTTTATGAGCATGGGAAGCATTCAGGTCATCGGCCTCGGCCCGGGTCGCGCGGGACTCATCACGCGCGAAGCATGGGAGCTTATGAAGGGCGCGAAGCAGCTCATCCTGCGGACGTCCATCCATCCGACGGTCGAGGCGGTGAAAAAGGCTGGCATCAAGTTTGCGACATATGACAAGCTCTATGAAAAAGCGCCGAATTTCGAGACGCTGTATCAGGCCATTGCGGACGACCTCGTCCGCCGCGCGTCCATGGGCGAGCAGATCGTCTATGCCGTGCCCGGCAGCCCGCTCGTCGCCGAGCGCACGGTCGTTCTGCTGCGCGAGCAGGTGCAGAAGCGCGTGGACATCGACCTCATCATTCATCCGGGCATGAGCTTCGTCGAGGTGCTCTACACGCGCCTCGGCGTCGATCCTGTCGAAGGGCTCATGATCCTCGACGCGGAGGATGTGGCAAAGCTCCACGAACGGCCGTTCACGGACCTCGTCATCACGCAGGTCTATGATGAGCGCACGGCGTCCGACTGCAAGCTCTCGCTCATGGAATTCCTGCCGGACGACGCGCCCGTGACGTTCATCCACAACCTCGCGCTGCCCGACGAGAGCGTGCGCACGATTTATCTTTACGAGCTCGACCGGCAGAAGGACATCGACCATCTGACGACGCTTTTCGTGCCACGGAAAGCATAAAATCGCAGTTTTTTCGCATCGAACAGCGCTTTTTTCGCGGAAAGCCTTGATTTTTCTAGGCATTCTTGCTATATTTTTGAAAGTAGACAAGACAAAATCTCTGAAGGAGGCTACGATTGTGAACAAAACAGAACTGGTAGCTAACGTCGCAGACAAATCTGGACTGACGAAGAAGGACGCCGAGAAGGCTGTCATCGCTGTCTTCGAGTCCATCGAGAACGCTCTCAAAGAGGGCGACAAAGTCCAGCTCATCGGCTTCGGCACGTTCGAGGTCAAGGAGCGCGCTGCCCGCACGGGCCGCAACCCCCGCAGCGGCGAACCCATCGAGATCCCCGCTTCCAAGAACCCTGTGTTCAAGGCTGGCAAGGCCCTCAAGGATTCCGTGAACAAATAAGCGTGAGCTTGTTGCAAGCCTCCCTTTCTGAGGGAGGCTTTCTGTATATCTGGGGAGACGTACGTGGAAAAGAAGCAGGAGAGAAGGGCCGTCCTCGTGACGGGGGGCACGTCGGGCGTCGGGCTCGCGGCGGCGAAGAGGTTCCGCCGCGCAGGATGTGATGTCTGCATCGCGGGACGCAATGAGGTGCGCGGAGAAAAGGCGCTGGCAGAGCTTGAAGCCGTGGTGACGGAGACAGGTGCTGCAGACGGGAACAGCGCGATGGAGCATGACGGCCCGAGAGCCATCTTTGTCCCGACGGATGTGCGGAGCGTTGCGGATTGCGAGGCGCTCGTGCAGGCGGCGGTGGCGCGATTCGGCCGTCTCGACGTGCTTGTCAATTCGGCAGGCGTTTATGCCGAGGGCGCGATTGACGACCTGACGGAAGAGCTCTTTGACGACGTGATTGCCGTCAATCTCAAAGGCACGGTCTTTGTGTGCCGTGCGGCCGTGCCGTACCTGCGTCAGACAAAGGGCTGCATCGTGAATGTCGGCTCGGATGCAGGCGTGCATGGCAATTATTTCTGCACGGCCTACTGCGCCGCAAAGGGCGGCGTCTCGCTCTTCACGCGGGCACTCGCGCTCGAGCTCGCGCATGAGGGCGTGCGCGTCAATGCCATCGCGCCCGGCGACCTCCTGACGCCGCTGACGGAGGCGCAGCTCGCGGCTGCGCCTGACCGCAGCGAAGCGCTTCGCGAGATGGCGTCGGTTTATCCCGTCGGCCATATCGGCACGGCGGACGATGCGGCGGCGGCCATCTGCTATCTGGCGTCAGAGGACGCAGGCTTTGTCACGGGGACGATTCTCTCTATCGACGGGGGACTGACAGCATGACGGAAACGCTGAAACAGCGCCATCCGCGCTATCTCATCATGACGGCTTCCATCGGCTCGGGCCATGTCAAGGCGGCCGAGGCCATCGCGCGCGAGGTGCGCCGTGTCGACGAGGACGCCATCATCGAGATTGTCGATTTCATGTCGCGCGGCGTCTCGACGCTGCACTGGCTCATGAAGCGCATCTATCTGCTCATGCTGGCGTTCGTGCCCGATCTCTACGACCGCTGCTACCAGTTCGCGGGCGGCGATTCGGGCGGGCGGCTGACGGACACGGCGTTCTCGCTCATCATGTACCGGCGCATGGCAAAGCTCATCGACAGCTTCCATCCCGACACGGTCATCTGCACGCATCCGTTCCCCGAGGGCGCCTGCTCGTTCATCAAGAAATTCTCGAAGCGGCAGTTCCGTCTCGGCGTCGTGCTGACGGATTACTCGCTGCATGAAATCTGGGTTTACCCGCGCGTCGATGACTACTTTGTCGCCATTCCAAAGATGAAGGATGGTCTTGTCGCGAAAGGCTTTCCCGAAAGCGCCGTCCATGTGACGGGCATCCCAGTCGACCGCAAGATCCTCGAACTTCCCGACAAGGAAGGTGCGCGGCAGCAACTCGGCCTCGCGCAGGAGCAGCCTGTCGTCATGCTGATGGGCGGCGGCCTCGGCCTTGGCGGCATTGAGACGATGCTGGATGACCTGGAAAAGATCGAGCAGCCGTTGACGCTGCTCGTCGTCGCGGGGCGAAACGAAGACCTCGAGCTTGCCATCCGAAGGCGCATCCCGACATCGCGTCACGAGCTTCATGTCTGGGGCTTCACGCAGCGTGCGCAGCTCCTCATGCGCGCGTCCGACATCCTCGTGACGAAGCCCGGGGCGCTGACGACGAGCGAGGCATTCATCCTCGGTCTGCCGGCCGTGCTCCACGACCCGATTCCGGGGCCGGAGGAGGAGAATGCCGTCTATGCGACGGAGCACGGAGCGGCCGTCTGGGTCCATCCGGGCGAAAGCCTTGCGGGTGCGGTGAAAGAACTTCTTGAAGACCCTGCACGCCTCGCTGCGCTTGCGGATGGCGCGCGCGCCTGCGGCCGTCCTGATGCGGCGCTCGAGATTGCGAAGGAGCTGCGGACAGAAGCGCATGATTGAGAATTCATGGAAATTAAATGTTTTGATGGCAGGTTTTTCCCCATCGGTGTGGAAATTTTTATCATTGGGTAGATTTTGAGAAAGCGAAGCTGGTGGGAGAATGGCAGTCACGAAACTCGAGGTCGTTTGGGAGAAGAGATACCTTTGTCCGAAGTGCGGCAAGAAGCTGCACTACGTTGAAGGGGATGCTGTGTCCGTCGTGAACGGGCGCGTCGATATGAACAGCACGCTGCCGCGCTATGTCTGCACGTCCTGTGGTGTTTATTACCGCGAACTTTTGGGATCGGGATATTTCGAGGAATATGACCTGAAAGAAGAGGTGCGCGAGAAAGCGGCGGCCTCGATGAAGGCTGCGCGGGAGAAATGGGCGGCGGTCGGTAAGGCGATGAAGAATGCACCAGCGGCTTCGACGCCTGCGGAAGCGCCAAAGGAAGAACGCCATGTCAAGCCGACGGGCGACCTCCAGCCCATGCAGCTCAAGCGCGAGGCCGATGGCAAGTGCGCGTGCCCACGCTGCGGCACGCGCATGGACTTCGTCGAAGGCCAGCCCGTGCGCATCGTCGATGGCAAGCCGGACATGGAAAATGTCATGGATCATTTTCACTGTCCGTACTGTGATTCTGTTTTCCGGCGTATTGCGACAACGGATTTCTTCCAGTATTCGGAGAAATGAGCATGCAGGGGAATCGGGGCTGCGCGCATAAAAAACTTGCAGAAATGACGATTTCCTTGTATCATAAGACTTGTTACAGTTTGCAGGCAGAGGGAAGGTTGCGCGTATGGCGATGGAGCGAAGGAAGAAGCGGAGGAAGTTTGACTTCTTCGTGCCGCTCCTGATCGTCATCATCGGCTATTTCGCCTTCGTGCTCGTCGGCCAGCAGGTGCATCTCCAGGAGGTCGCCGCCGACCAGGAAGCAGCCGACGCCCGCCTCGCTGCGGCAGAGGCGGAGAATGCGGCGCTCAAGCAGGAGAAAGCCGATCTCCAGGATCCCGCGTACGTCGAGAAGATCGCGCGCGAGGAACTCGGCATGACCCGCCACGGCGAGCTTCCCTATACGGATGCAAGCAAGTGACAAGAGACCTGTTTCATTTTCAGGAAGCATTTGCTTCCGCAAGGAGGAAGTATTAATTTGGCCATTGAAGTAGGCAGCATCGTAGAAGGTGTCGTCACGGGCATCACGAATTTTGGTGCCTTTGTCGAACTGCCGGAAAAGAAAGTCGGCCTTGTCCACATCTCCGAGGTCGCGGATGAATATGTCCGCGACGTGCATGATTTCCTGGAAGAGAACCAGAAGATCAAGGTCAAGGTTCTCAGCATCGATGAGAAGGGCAAGATCGGACTCTCCATCAAAGCGCTCGAGGACAAGAAAGCGCAGCATCATGACCATGCCGGAAACGCCGGAAACCATCCGGGCTTCCATGCTTCCCCCCGTCCGCAGGGCGGCCGCGGCCCGCGGGACTTCCGCCGTTCCGGGGGCGGCCGCTTCAGCGGCAATCCCCGCATGAATGCCTCGTTCGAGGACAAGCTCTCGAAGTTCCTCAAGGACAGCGATGAGCGCCTCACGGATCTCCGCCGCAAGACGGATTCCAAGCGTGGCGGCCGCGGCTCGCGCAGAGACTGACCAATGATGGCCTCCCCTTGGGGGGAGGCTTTTGCATTATGCGGGTGCGTGGATTTTGTATGCAGCGGGAGGGCAGCATGATGACGAAGCTGGCACACCGCCTCCAGGCGCACCTCTTGAAAACGGGGCTGCTGCCGCATGGCACGCGCGTCCTCGTCGCCTGCTCGGGCGGGCCGGATTCNNGAGCTCGCGCCCGTGCGCCATCTCGCCGTCACGGCTGCGCACTACGAGCACGGCTTGCGTGGCGAAGCGTCCCGCGAGGATGCGGCGTTTGTCGCGCAGCTCTGCGAGTCTCGCGGCATCATGTGCAAGACTGGCGCAGCACCGCGCGGCAGCATCGAGGGCGCGGCGGAATCCGTCGAGACGGCGGCGCGCCGCCTGCGCTATGCGTTCCTCGAACGGGCGCGGCAGGCGGCTGGCGCGGATGCCATCTGCACGGCGCATCACGCGGACGACCAGGCCGAGACCGTGCTCATGCATCTCCTGCGCGGCACGGGGCTCGACGGCCTCGCGGGGATTCCGGCCGTGGATGAAAGACGCCATCTTGTGCGGCCGCTCTTGGCGCTCCGGAAAGCAGAGCTCGTCGCCTATTGCGAGGAGCAGGGCATCACGCCGCGCCATGATGCGACGAATGATGTGCCGGACGGCCTTCGGAACCGTGTGCGGCTGAAGCTCCTGCCGCAGCTCGCGGCCGCGTACAACCCGCGCATCCGCGAGGGGCTCTGCCGCCTCGCGAGCGTTGCAGGCGAGGAACGGGCGGCGCTCGATGTGGTTGCAGAAGACGCTTTCCAGCGTCTTTCAAGCGGCAGCCGCCTTGAGGCCAGGGGCACATCAAAGCTCCCGCACGCCATCGCGCGGCGCGTGCTGCGCCGTTATCTCGCAGCGCTCGGGCATGCGCAGGACGTGAGCCTTGAGCGCACGGAGGCGCTTTTGGCGCTTCTCCATGCCGAGGGCGGCAAGACCGTCGAGCTCCCCGGCATCACCATCATGAAAGAGCACGGCTGGCTCCGGCCCGTCGTTTTCTAAAAATAAAAAGAACCACAAGCAAGAACAAGAAATGAGGAAGACGTCATGATGAACGACGACATCGCAAAGATCTACTTTACGGAAGAACAGCTCAAGGCCAAGGTGGCGGAACTCGGCGCGCAGATCACCGAGGACTACAAGGATGCGAAGGAAGACATCTATTGCGTCGGCATCCTCAAGGGCGCGTCCGTCTTCTATACGGACCTCGTCCGCGCCATCAACCTGCCCGTGCATTTCGATTTCATGATTGCATCGAGCTATGGCAACGGCACGTCGACGACGGGCTCCGTCAAGATTCTCAAGGATCTCGATTACGACATCGAGGGCAAGCACCTCATCGTCATCGAGGACATCATCGACTCGGGCACGACGATGAGCTACCTGCTCAAATACTTCCAGCATCGCAAGCCTGCATCCGTCAAGCTCTGCGCGCTGCTCTCAAAGCCTTCGCGCCGTACGGCCGAGGTGCCCATCGATTACTGCGGTTTCGAAGTGCCGGATGAGTTCCTCGTCGGCTACGGCCTCGACTATGCGGAAGTCTACCGCAACCTGCCGTACATCGGCGTGCTGAAACCGGAAATCTATGCATAACGTCTGTATGCAGACCATCTTTGCGGCAGCCTGCGGGCTGCCAACGGAGGAATGCGCATGAATATGAATATGAACAAGTTCCTGCGGAACGTGGGATTCTACCTGCTCATCATCCTCGTCGCCATTTCGTTCATCGACTATTTCTCGACGCAGAAGACGACGAAGCAGGAAGTCGGCTACACGCAGTTCCTGCAGGAAGTCGATGCAGGCTCCGTCTCGAAAGTCGTCATCGTGCAGAACACGCTGCATGTTACGTCAACGGACGGCACGGAGTACACGACGATCACGCCGGATTCGCCGAACGGCGATCCCGGCCTCTATGACAAGCTCGCAGCGAAGAACATCAACATCACGGCGGAAAATCCACCCGAGCCGCCTTGGTGGTCGCAGATGCTCTCGTCTCTCTTGCCAATCCTCCTGCTCTGCGGCGTCTGGTTCTACATGATGCAGCAGTCGCAGGGCGGCGGCGGCCGCGTCATGAACTTCGGCAAGAGCCGGGCGCGCATGAGCGGCAGCGACAAGGTGAAGGTCAACTTCAAGGATGTCGCAGGTGCCGACGAGGCGAAGCAGGAGCTGCAGGAAGTCGTCGAATTCCTCAAGCATCCGAAGAAGTACAACGAGCTCGGCGCGCGCATCCCGAAAGGCGTGCTGCTGTTCGGCCCTCCGGGCACGGGCAAGACGCTGCTCGCCAAAGCTGTCGCGGGCGAGGCGGGCGTGCCGTTCTTCTCGATTTCGGGTTCCGACTTCGTCGAGATGTTCGTCGGTGTCGGCGCGTCCCGCGTGCGCGACCTGTTCGAGCAGGCGAAGAAGAACGCGCCCTGCATCGTCTTCATCGACGAGATTGACGCCGTCGGCCGTCAGCGCGGTGCGGGCCTTGGCGGCGGCCACGACGAGCGCGAGCAGACGCTGAACCAGCTGCTCGTCGAGATGGATGGCTTCGCGGCAAACGAAGGCATCATCATCATTGCGGCGACGAACCGCCCCGACATCCTCGACCCGGCGCTGCTGCGTCCTGGCCGTTTCGACCGCCAGATTGTCGTCGACAAGCCGGACGTGCGCGGACGCCTCGCCATCCTCAAAGTCCATGCAAAGGGCAAGCCGGTCGGCGCCGATGTCGATCTTGACATCCTCGCGCGCCGCACGCCGGGCTTCACGGGCGCCGACCTCGCGAACCTCGTCAATGAGGCCGCACTGCTCGCCGCGCGCCGCGACAAGCACAAGATCGAGATGATCGAGCTCGAGGAAGCCATCGAACGCGTCATCGCGGGTCCGGAGCGCAAGAGCCACATCATGAGCGATGAGGAAAAGCGCCTGACGGCCTATCACGAGGGCGGCCATACGCTTGTCGGCATGATGCTCGAGCACGCCGACCCCGTGCACAAGGTCACGATCATCCCGCGCGGCCGCGCAGGCGGCTACACGCTGATGCTGCCGAAAGAAGACCGCAACTATGCGACGCGCTCCGAACTCATGGACCGCATCAAAGTCGCGATGGGCGGCCGCGTGGCCGAAGAAGTCGTGCTGCAGGAAATCTCGACCGGCGCGTCGCAGGACATCAAGCAGGCATCGCGCATCGTGCGCTCCATGGTCATGGAGTATGGCATGAGCAACGTGCTCGGCCCCGTCTCCTATGGCGAAGGCTCCGACCATCAGGTCTTCCTCGGCCGCGATTTCAACAACCAGCGCAACTACTCCGAGGAAGTCGCGAGCGAGATCGATAAGGAAGTCCGCCGCATCACGGAGGACGCCTATGCCTCCTGCCGCACGATCATCCGCGAGAACCGCGACAAGCTCGAACTCATCGCGCAGGCGCTCATTGAGCGCGAGACGCTGACAGCCAAAGAGCTCGAAGAGCTCCTCGATACCGGCAAGATCACCGACCCGCCCGAGGACGACGATGATAATGGCGGCGACGACCACACTGGCACGCCGCTCGTCACGCCCATTCCCGCTGTCGAGACCGGCGTTGCGCCCGTCCCTGTCAAAGAGACAGCGCCCGAGCCGGAGCCCATTCCCGAAAAGGCCGCTCCGACAGGCGAAAAGCCCGAGACCGCGCCGAAGTTCAACGTGACGCATTACGACAAGTGAAAGCACAAAGCAAATAGCATTTCCGAAGGCTGTTGCAGAAAAAACTGCAACAGCCTTTTCCTTATGGTATAATGATTTTCGAACTACAGCCTTGCAAGGGGGCATTCTTTTGCGGAAAGAAATCTTGGACCTGCTGAAGAAGGCAGGGGATACGTACATTTCGGGCGAAGACATCGCGGAGAAGCTCGGCGTGTCGCGCACGGCGGTCTGGAAGCATATCAAGGAGCTGCGGCGCGCAGGCTATGACATCGTGAGCCAGGCGCACAGCGGCTATGCGCTGAAGGGCGCGCCGGACGTGCTGACGCCGGAGGAGCTCATGCCGCTGCTCAAAGACTCGCTCTTTGGGAAAAACATTATCTATCATGAGGAGACGCGCTCGACGAACGAGGATGCGAAGGCGGCAGCGAATGATGGCGCACCGGACGGCACGGTCGTCGTGACGGAGTTCCAGGGCACGGGCCACGGCCGCCTTTCGCGCGGCTGGTTCTGCCCGAAGGGCGAAGGCGTGCTGTTCTCCGTGATTCTACGGCCGACGTCGTTCCTGCCGCAGGAGGCGCCGAAGTGCACGCTGCTCGCGGCTGTCGCGGTCGCGCGCGCCATCCGGGGGCTCGGCATCGATGTCGGCATCAAGTGGCCGAACGACATCCTCGCGGACGGCCGCAAGCTCGTCGGCATCCTGACGGAGATGAGCGCCGAGATGGAGCGCATCCATTACATCGTCATCGGCACGGGCATCAATGTGAACATCGACGCAGACGAATTTTCGCCAGAAATCCAGGACACGGCAACGTCGCTCTCGATTCTCGCGGGACACGCCATCGACCGCCGTGCGCTGCTCGCGGCCATCCTGCGCGAGATGGAATCGCTTTACGCTGCCGTGCAGCGCGAGGGCTTTGCACCGGTCTTTGACGCGTGGCGCGAGCTTTCCGTGACGCTCGGGCAGGAGGTGCGCGTGCTCGGCGTCAACGAGACGTTCGAGGGCACAGCCGCCGACATCGATGAGACGGGCGCGCTGCTCGTCGATACGCCAGAGGGCCGACGCCGCGTGCTCGCAGGCGATGTGTCCATCCGTCCGAAGGGATGGACGGGCAAGAGAACAAACTGAGGAGGACATCCCGTGCTTTTAGTATTCGATATCGGAAACAGCAACATCGTGCTCGGTACCTACGAGGGCAAGAAGCTCCTCAAGCATTGGCGCATCTCGACGGACCGGCAGAAGACGGGCGACGAGTACGGCATGCTCATGAACAACCTGTTCGCGTATCAGGGCATCCAGATGAAGGACATCGACGCCATCATCATCTCGTCCGTCGTGCCGCCGCTCGTCGTGCCGATGATCAAGATGTGCGAGCGCTATTTCCACATCAAGCCGCTGATTGTCGGCCCGGGCATCAAGACGGGCATCCGCCTGCATTATGAGAATCCGCGTTCCATCGGTGCCGACCGCATCGTCAATGTCGTCGGCGCCTACGAGCAGTACGGCGGGCCGCTCATCGTCATCGACATCGGCACGGCGACGACGTTCGATGTCGTCGATACGAATGGCGATTTCCTCGGCGGCGTCATCGCGCCGGGCATCGGCACGTCGTCGGATGCCCTGTTCGCACGCGCGTCGCAGCTGCCGCGCATCGAGCTCGTGCCGACGCCGAAAGTCATCTGCCGCAACACGATCCAGGGCATGCAGGCCGGCATCGTCTACGGCTATGTCGGCCAGATCGACGGCCTCGTGCGCCGCATCAAAGAGGAATACGGGAGGCCCATGAAGGTCATCGCGACGGGCGGCTTCGCGCGCATGATTGCAAAGGAGTCGCACACGATTGACAAGGTCGACCATTTCCTGACGCTCTCGGGCCTGCAGGTGCTCTATGAGCGCAACGAGGAAAAGCACCGCGAGCGCAACGAAAGAATGGAGCGCTGCATGGAGAAAGCGGAAAAGGCGCAGGAGGGGAACGCATGAAGCTCGGCCCCTTTTCATTTGACGCGCCCGTCTTCCTCGCGCCGATGGCGGGCGTGACGGACACGGCCTACCGCATCATCGCGCACGACATGGGCTGTCCGCTCTGCTATGCCGAAATGGTGTCGAGCCAGGGCATCCATTTCAAGAACGAGCGCACGCTCTCGATGCTGGCGTCCGAGCCCGCCGAGCGGCCGCTCGCCATGCAGATTTTCGCGGCTAGCCCAGAGATGGCGACCGAGGCGGCGGCCTATGTCGAAGAGCTCGGCACGGCCGACATCCTTGATTTCAACATGGGCTGTCCTGCGCCGAAAATCGTCAAGAATGGCGAGGGCTCGGCGCTCATGCGCGACTCGGAGCGCGCGACGGCCATCCTCACGGCCATCCGCAAGGCGGTCAAAATGCCGTTCACGGTCAAGATGCGGATTGGCTGGGATGAGAGCTCCATCAACGTCGTCGAACTGGCGAAGCGCGCCGAGGCGGCGGGCGTCGATGCCATCACGGTGCACGGCCGCACGCGCGAGCAGTTCTACCGCGGTCATGCGGACTGGGAAAAGATTGGCGAGGTGCGCCGCGCGGTCTCCATCCCCGTCATCGCGAATGGCGATGTGCGGACGTATGACGACCTCGACCGCATCCGCGAGATCACGGGCTGCGAGGCCGTCATGGTCGGCCGGGCCGCGCAGGGCAATCCGTGGATTTTCCGCCAGCTCACGCACTACCTGCGCACGGGCGAGCGCCTGCCGGGGCCGACGATGCGCGAGCGCGCCGAAGTCATCGTGCGCCATCTCGACCTGCTGCTCAAATACAAAGGCGACTACGTCGGCCCGCGCGAGATGCGAAAGCACGCGACATGGTACACGCGCGGCATCGTGCACGGCGCCATCCTGCGCGACCTCTTCAACAAGGCGACGACGCGCGAGGATTTCCTCGCGATTCTCGCAGAGTATTTTGATTACCACGAACCAAAGGCTCCCCCACTGGGGGAGCTGTCGCCGATAGGCGACTGAGAGGCAGACACTTGGCGCTTTAGCGCCTAGTGGTCGCCTATACAGAGTAGAGGGTAGCGGCGTTTGTATAATTTTTGAAAGGAAGTTGACAATACATGTCGAAGAAAGACAAAGAAGAAAAAGAGTCCGTCTGGAGCGGATATTCCAAGAAGGAGAAGAAGGAGCTCGAAGAGCTCAATGCGGGCTACCGCGACTTCCTGACGACGTGCAAGACGGAGCGCGAGAGCGTCATCGAGTCTGTGCGCCAGGCAGAGGCAGCAGGCTATCGCGACCTTTCGGATTACATCGCCAAGGGCGAGACCATCCAGCCCGGCGACAAGGTCTATGCCGTCAACATGAAGAAGGCCGTTGTGCTGTTCCAGGTCGGCTCGGAGCCGCTCGAGAAAGGTCTCGTGATTCTCGGTGCGCACATCGACACCTGCCGCCTCGACGTCAAGCAGAACCCTCTCTATGAAGATGGCGGTCTCGCATACCTCGACACGCATTACTATGGCGGCATCAAGAAATACCAGTGGGTCACGTTGCCGCTCGCGATGCATGGCGTCGTTGCGAAGAAGGACGGCACGGTCGTCGATGTCAAGATCGGAGAGGACGAGGGCGATCCGGTCTTCTGCGTGACGGATCTCCTGATCCACCTTTCGGCTGAGCAGATGAAGAAATCGGGCGCGAAGGTCGTCGAGGGCGAGAACCTCGACATCCTCGTCGGCAATTATCCGCTGAAAGAGGACGACAAGGAATCCGTCAAGGCGGGCGTGCTGAAGCTCCTGAAGGACAAATACGACATCGAGGAAGACGATTTCCAGTCCGCTGAGCTCGCACTCGTCCCCGCTGGCTCCGCCCGCGAACTCGGTTTTGACCGCAGCATGACGCTCGCCTATGGCCAGGACGACCGCGTCTGCGCCTATACGAGCCTGCGCGCGATGCTCGACGCCGATGCGCCGCGCCAGAAGACGTCGTGCTGCCTGCTCGTCGACAAGGAAGAAATCGGCAGCGTCGGCGCGACGGGCATGCAGTCGCGCTTCTTCGAGAACATCGTCGCCGAGCTCATGAACGCCTGCGGCGACTACAGCGACCTGAAGCTCCGCCGCTGCCTCATGAACTCGAAGATGCTTTCGTCCGACGTTTCGAGCGCCTACGATGCGCTCTATGCGAGCTCGTACGACAAGAAGAATGTCGCCTATCTCGGCCGCGGCATGGTCTTCAACAAGTTCACGGGCGCGCGCGGCAAGTCTGGCTCGAACGATGCGAATGCCGAATACCTCGGCGAAATCCGCAAGATGCTCGACAAGCACGGCGTCCACTACCAGCTCGCCGAGCTCGGCAAAGTCGACCTCGGCGGCGGCGGCACGATTGCCTACATCATGAGCCTTTACGGCATGCAGGTCGTCGACAGCGGCGTCGGCGTCCTCTCGATGCATGCGCCGTGGGAAGCGACGAGCAAGATTGATGTCTACGAGACGAAGAAAGGCTACATGGCCTTCCTCGCCGAAGCGTAACCCCCTGAAACTCCTGAAAATCTTGGGCCTCCCGTGTTTGCGGGAGGCTCTTTGTGTACAAGTATACAGAGGTTGTTACATGTATACATGTATAATCCTTGCATTTTGTCTTTTCGTATCGTATAACCTGAATTATTCAACGAGGCTTATCCGCGAATGAATCTGCCTCTTTCCGCATCAAGACTGCATAAATGTCACTTCCTCAATGGCGTGTCCCACA